>JBQMQE010000488.1:0-8645 GCA_052172655.1 Burkholderiales bacterium | reverse complement strand
CCAAAACTTGAACGATTCGACTTGGTGTAGGGTCATTTCTAGTGCCCTTTAACGTCCGAATTGTGCGGCGCCGACAGGCGTCCGCACCAATGAGCAGTTATACCCGCCGTTGCCATATGACAGGATTGCGGCGACCGTGAAAAACTGACAGGACAACCATCGTGTCTCGGCGAACCCTGAAGTACACGGAAAATGGAAAGCGACGTGCGACTGCCCGTCGAACATCGCTGAATACAATTGGATAGTGCTCTGGGTTGGCCGAGGCTTTGGCGACTGCTTGGTCAATTTCGACAATAAATTCTTCCCCAAGACCTAGACGTTGCTCGTCATATCGGTCAGCTGCGTCGTCGAATTCGCGCTTTGCCGCCGGTCTGAAAACTATCCGAAGTGTCATCGCCCTTGGCGCGCGCGTGCTGAAGCCTTAATTTCGTCCCATGGTACGACGTCATCCGGGAACGCATCGTCCTCAGCAACCCGGCGATCCAACTCTGCGCGTTGCTGGTCAGTAAGAGGAAATGCCTTGGCGTCGACACAAATGCTCGCCCAAATTTCTTCGACGAGCGCAAGCCTTTCGTCAACATTTAGACGATCAATGCCCAAAGTCTTAACAGTGACACTCATGGTTACCTCCGCGAAAGCGACAAAATTAGCACATCTTCGTGACTAACGCCTGAAAGGGTATAACGAATAGCGTTTATCTGACGCCGAGGCGAAGCTGAAGCGAAGGCACGGTGCTGCATGGCGTCAGATAAACCTCGTTGGACTGAACCGCGGAGTTGGCGGTGGTTATGGGGATTGTAAGCGGGCTGGGGCGGGAGTCAATCGTCTGGCCTGGCGTTGAATGCGCCCGATGAGGCGCACGCAAGCACTTGCGACGCCCAAGAACGGTAGCGAAGTGCGGGAACAGGCGCGAGCGATCGCGTGTATTGCGCGAACCGGGCCAAAGGGCCGAGCGCACGCCTGGCGTGGGCCAGCGCCAAGAGTGCGACACGGGGATCGGGAGCGCATCTGGTCTTTCACGGCGGTCCTCGCAGATGCAGCAAGGGCAGTGGTAAAGGCGGGATTGACGCCGTGGACACGAACTGGCCCTTGCCGCAATGCGGGCAACGCAAACGCTGGTACCGATCGATGCGGCGCATGAAGTCCTCGACCGACTCCACCACGACCGGATCGGGCGCGGGCGCATCCAGCGCCGCGCGCGCGGCTGCGAGGCGCGTGGCCTTGTGCGCAGGACCGATCAGCCCGTAGTGGCGAATGCGCTTGAAGCCCTTGGGCAGCACGTGCAACAAGAAACGTTCGATGAAGGTCTGCGCCGGCAGCCTGAGCGTGCGCCTGCGCTTACCGTGGGCCGAGTCGCGTACCCGCACACTCACCGCGTCTGCGGTGATACCGAGGATGCGCTCGTTGGAGATCGCCACCCGATGCGTATAGCGGCCCAGGTAATCGAGTACCTGCGCCGGGCCGCCCAGCGGCTCTTTGGCGTAGACCACCCAATCGTGGAGGTACAGTCGGGCCAAGAGATCGCGCCACGTTTGGTCTACGAACCCTGCCTCCTGCAGTTTCCCGATCTGGCGCGCGCTCTTCAGTGCGGCGACGAATTTGCCGCGAAAGACCTGAGAGAGCGCCTTGACCGGAAACAGAAATCCGCGCTTGGCCGCGACCCACTGACCGTCCATCCCGAGCGCCCCACCGGCCATCAGGGCATGCGCATGCACGTGCCGCGCGAGGTCCTGCTTCCACGTATGCAGCACGAGCGAGAAGCTGGGTGTGCCGCCGAGCCAGCGCGGGTTGGCCGCGAACTCGGTGAGCGTGGCCGAGACCGCGCCGAAGAGCAGTTCGTAGAGTGCTCGCGGGCACTGCCCGATGAGGCCGTTCAGATCGTGCGGCAGGGTGAACACCAGATGGAAATAGGGCACCGGCAACACCTCGCGCCGGCGCGCGGCGAGCCAGGCTTCTTTTGCGCGTGTCTGGCACAGCGGACAATGGCGGTTGCGGCAGGAGTGATAGACATGGCGCGTCGTGCCGCAGGCATCGCAAATCTGCACATGCCCGCCCAAGGCGGCGGTGCGGCACGCGAGAATGGCGCGCCAGACCTTCGCCTTGGCAACAGACAAGGGATGGGCCGCGAGATAAGCCGGGCCGTGACGGCGCAGCACCTCGGCCAGGCCCAGCCTGGGGGCTTTGCTACCCACGCCGGTGCGCTTAGTGCCCGAGCGGCTTGAGCAGTTCCAGCGGGGAGGGGGTGCCGGTCAGACGCGTGCGTGCCAGATGCACATAGCGCATCGTCGTCGAAATGTGGCCGTGGCCGAGGAGTCGCTGGACGGTCGGCAGATCAACGCCGGCCTCGATCAGATGCGTGGCAAAGGCGTGGCGCAAGCTGTGGATGCCGCCTTCGCGGGCAATGCCGGCGGCGTCGCGGGCGGCGCAATAGATCCGTTGTGCTGTGTTGATATCGATCGGCGCGGTGCACGAACGGTTGGGAAAGAGCCAAGTGCGCGGCCGCTGATCGCGCCAGTAGCGGCGCAGCGTGTCGAGCAGGCGCGGCGAGAGCAGCGTGTACCGATCTTGAGCCCCCTTGCCTTGGCGCACCTTCAGGCACATGCGGTCAGGCGCGCTCTCGATATCGGCCAGTTGTAAGGCGCAGACTTCGGAAACGCGCAGTCCTGCTGCGTAAGTGGCGCAAAGCAGCGTCCGCCCGCGTAGCGTCGTGCCGGCGTCGATTAGGCGTGCAACTTCCTCGCGCGAGAGAATTTGCGGCAGGCGTTTGGGTACTTTGGCCATGGGGATGTCGAAGCGCACCTGGGGCCAGCGCAGCACGGTGCCGAACAAAAAGCGAAAAGCACAGGAAGCCTGATTAACGCTGGCGTAGGCGAGCTTGCGCTCGGTGATCAGGTATAGCAGATAGGCTTGGATCCCGCGCCCATCGAGCACGTCTGGTGACTGCCCGTAGTGCTTCGCCAGCGCTCGCACGCAGGCCAGGTAGGACTCGCGCGTGCGGAGGGAAAACCCACGCAGCACCATCGCCTCGTCCATCCGATTGCGCAACTCGGTCATCTCGCTCTCCTTGTCGAAATCGGGAACATTCCCGTAGGAGAGGGTAGGACGGCTGATCGCCACTTGCGTACGCAGCGGCGGATGACAGAGAACCTCTGAAAACAACAACGCGGCGGCAGATCCCTCTACCACCGCGTCAGCGGTTTAGTTCAACAAGAAGTCGACCCCCTAAATGGGGCCTTATAAGACCCCAAAAGCGGGGTCTAGCACGGCCAGCTTACGCTTAAGTCCTTGATTCCTCAATTGCGTCAACCGAGATATGCACCTGTACGTTCGTACAGTATCGCAACCATCCCGGGGGCGTCATGCCATCACCACGTTTGCTAGACCAGGTGCGCGACCGCTTGCGCGTGAAACACTACAGCATGCGCACGGAGGACGCCTACCTTCAATGGATACGGCGCTTCATTTTCTTTCACGGCAAGAGGCATCCGCGCGAGATGGGCGGCGCGCAGGTCGAGGCGTTCCTGTCGCACCTTGCGACGGATGCGCGCGTGGCCGCTTCGACGCAGAATCAGGCCCTGTCGGCGCTGCTGTTTCTTTACCGCGAGGTGCTGCAGGTCGATTTGCCCTGGATGGATGGCGTGGTTAGGGCCAAGCGGCCCAAGCACGTTCCGTTGGTGCTCACCGAGACCGAGGTGCGTGCGCTGCTGGCGCAACTGGAAGGCACGCGCTGGCTGGTTGTCAGTCTGCTCTACAGCTCGGGCATACGCCTGCTGGAAGGATTGCGCCTGCGTGTCAAGGATATCGATTTCGAGCGCCGCGAGATTACGGTGCGCGACGGCAAAGGCGCACGCGATCGTGTCACCATGCTGCCGACCCGCCTGGTCGAGCCTCTCAATTCGCACTTGGCACGTGTGCGCGAGCTGCACCAGCGCGATCGTGATGCAGGCTATGGTGAAGTCCATCTGCCTTTTGCGCTGGCGCGGAAGTACCCGAAGGCCGGTCGCAGTTGGATCTGGCAGTATGTGTTTCCATCGGGGAGCCGCTCGGTCGATCCGGCCGACGGCGTTATTCGGCGGCATCATCTGGACGAGAAGATCGTGCAGCGCGCGGTCGCAGCCGCGGCGGGCGCGGGGTATTGAGCCCGCTCGACCGCATCGATCCGGCCTCGATCTAAGTGCCTAAGAAGCGAAACTCCGTCTCCGGCTTTTTTCCGCCGACGATATCCGCAATCGCCGCAGCCGCGCCGCAGGCCATGGTCCAACCGAGGGTACCGTGGCCGGTGTTGAGGTACAGATTGGCATAGCGGGTGCGGCCGATGCAGGGCACGCCGCCGGGCGTGGCGGGACGCAGCCCGGCCCAGAACTGCGCCTCCTCCGGTCGGCCCGCCTTCGGGAAGAGCTCGAAGGTGCGCCTGACGATAGCCCGACAGCGGACCTCGTTGATCGCAGTATCGTAGCCGGTCAGTTCGGCGGTGCCCGCCACGCGCAAACGGTCGCCCAAGCGCGATATCACGAGCCTGCGAGCGACGTCGCTGAGGCTCATGCGCGGAGCCACGTCGCCGGGCGCGAGGTTGAGCGTGATCGAATAACCCTTCAGTGGATACACCGGAATCGAAATGCCGATGGGGCGCAGCAGCAGGGGGCTGTAGCTGCCCAGCGCCATGACATAGGCATCGGCCTCCAGTGCTTCGCCCGTTCCCAGGAGTATGCCGCTGACGCGGCCCCCAGCCGTATCGATGCGCGCTACGCTACTGCCAAAGCGGAACTCGACCCCCTGCGCCGCGCAAAGCCGCGCCAACTCCTGCGTAAACTTGTGCGCATCGCCGGACTCGTCCGCCGGAGCGTGCACGCCCCCGGCGATGTGCCCGGCGCTGGCGGCGAGCGCCGGCTCCAGCTCGACGCATTCGCCTGCGGTCAGCACGCGCAAGTCGATGCCGTGCAATTTCTCCAGGGTAGCAGCCGCAACGGCCTCGCCCAGGGCCTGGCGGCCTTCGTAGATGCGCAGGATGCCGCGCGTCTGCTGCTCGTACTGGATGCCGGTTTCAGCGCGCAGCGCCTGCAGTTGCGCCCGGCTGTAGCGGTTGATGGCGGCGATCTGCGCCGCGTTGGCGCGGCTGCGCGCAGGCAGGCACTCGCGCAGAAAGGCGAGGCCCCAGGCCCATTGGTAGGGATCGGCGCGCAGGCGGAACAGCATCGGCGAGTCCTCGCGCCCCAGCCATTTGAGTACCTGCTTCGGTGTCGCCGGATTGGCCCAGGGCTCGGCGTGGCTGGTCGATATCTGCCCGCCGTTGGCGAAGCTGGTTTCCATGGCCGCCGCTTCCCGGCGATCGACGACCGTAACCTCATGACCGGCGCGGGACAGATACCAGGCGCTTGTCACGCCGACCACGCCGGCGCCCAATACCGCGATTTTCATGTTTTGAGTGGTTCAGGGCCGCTCAGCCGCAACCCGGCTGCGCGCCACAGACGGAGCCCAGCGAACCTACGAGCCTTCAGCCGGGGTAAGCGACCACTTCCTGGCGCTGCTCTCCCAGGCCCTGGATACCCAGATTCATTACGTCCCCCGGCTTTAAGAACACCGGCTCGGGTTTCATGCCCATGCCCACCCCGGGCGGCGTGCCGGTGGTGATGATGTCGCCCGGCATGAGCGTCATGTATTGGCTGCAATAGGAAACCAGCTTGGCCACGCCGAAAATCATGGTGCGCGTGTTGCCTTTTTGCATGCGCCGGCCGTTCACATCCAGCCACATATCCAGGTTCTGTGGATCGCGGATTTCGTCGGTGGTCACCAGCCAGGGGCCGATGGGGCCGAAAGTGTCGCAACCCTTGCCCTTGTCCCACTGGCTGGATTGCAACTGGAATGCGCGCTCGGATACGTCATTCACCACGCAGTAGCCGGCTACATAGTCGAGCGCCTTGTCCTCGGCCACGTACTGCGCCTTCTTGCCTATGACCACGCCCAGCTCCACCTCCCAGTCGAGCTTGGTCGAGTGCTTGGGCACGATGATCTTGTCGTTCGGGCCGTTGATAGAGGTGGTGGCTTTGGCGAATATGATGGGCTCGGGCGGAATAGGCATGTTCGCCTCGCGCGCATGATCGGCGAAATTCAGGCCGATGGCGACGAATTTGGAAATCCCGACATAGGGCACGCCCAAGCGCGGCTCCCCTTTTACCAGCGGCAGCGTCTCGGCCTTGATTTTGCGCAGCTTCGCCAGCCCGGCGGGCGAGATTGTCCCCTGGTCGATCTGTTCCACCACGGCGGACAGTTCGCGGATGTTGCCTTGGGCATCGATCATGCCCGGCTTCTCGAAGCCATTCTTACCGTAACGACAAAGTTTCATATTTTCTCCGTTTCAAGGAACCCGGATTTTAAAGCAGGGTGTTTTGCTCAAGCGATTTCGCGTATTTTACTTAGCAATTGCCAAATTCCCAACTGTTTCCGTCGAATTCCGCGCGTTCGCCCGGCTTTTTCACCGTCCACTTCGCTACGGCCCGCGATTTAAGCGCCGGGCAGCAAAGGTTTTTCTTGGATAGTTTTGAAAAAACGCAGTCTGGCCCTAAATCGTCATCCCGCCATCCACGGAGAACGTGGTCCCGGTGGCGAAACTGGATTCATCGGATGCAAGGTAGACGAACAACGGCACCATGTCGTCCACCGTGCCCAGCCTGCCCATGGGCTGGCGTGCGATGAAATCCTTGCGCGCCTGTGTCGGGTCGGGCAGCGCATTGATGCGGTCAGCAAGCGAAGGCGTGTCTATGGTGCCAGGACACACCGCGTTGCAGCGTATGCCCTGCCTCACGTAATCGGCCGCCAGCGCCTTGGTGAGCCCTATCACCGCCGCCTTGGATGTGCCGTAGACCAAGCGGTTGGGCAGGCCGCGTATGCTCGAGGCGATCGAGGCCATGTTGATGATCGAACCCCTCTTCTGCGCCAGCATCGCCGGCAGAAAGGCGCGCGTCACCAGGTACATGGAGCGCACGTTCACGTTCATGCTGAAGTCCCAGTCCGCGGGTGCGCAATCGAGGATGCTGCCATGGTGCACGAAGCCCGCGCAATTGAGCAGCACGTCTATCGTGCCAACCTCGGCGGCGAGCTTCGCGATCGCCTGCTCGTCGGTGGCGTCCAGTTGGCGCGTGGTGATGCCGGCGACGCCGGCAAGTTCGGCCAGCGGCCCGGATTTGAGGTCGGTCGCCCAGACTTTCGCCCCCTCGCCGGAAAAGGCGAGTGCCGCAGCCTTGCCCATGCCCTGCCCCGCCGCCGTGATGAATGCCGTCTTGCCTGCCAGCCTGCCGCTCATTGAATCCCCCTTAGTCTTGCGAATGATACGCGCAAAAAGCAAAGCGGCCAAAACTCGGCCGGGTTGTTGCGACGCAGCACAAAAAAGCACCGCCGGCACGCAGCATGAAACCCCCATAATTGGTCCGACCACTTGACCAAAGTCCAAGGCTGCGGCTATGCTTGCCTCTCCGTTGGCGCTTCCGACCACAATCCATGCCGCTTCAGACCGTCGAGCCGCGCCGCCTGTATCGCCAGATCGCCGATCAGATCAGCGTGCTGATCAGCGACGGCGAATACACCGCGGGCTCGCGCCTGCCAGCCGAACGCGATCTGGCAAAACAGCTCGGCGTTTCCCGCCCGTCGGTGCGCGAGGCCTTGATCGCGCTCGAAGTCGAGGGTTTGCTCGACGTGCGCGTCGGCTCGGGGATATACGTGACGCACCCGGGCAAGCGGCGCCAGCGCGATGCGCTGCAGGGCGATTCCGGCCCGTTCGAAGTAATCCACGCGCGCTGGCTGATCGAGAGCGAGTGCGCTGCGCTTGCGGCCAAGAATGCAAGCCCGGCGCAGTTAGCCGCGATACGCGAGGCCCACGCCAGCATGATCAAGGAAAGCAAACACGATCACAACCCGCTAGCCGCGGACCGGCTGTTCCACGTAAGCATAGCCGAGGCCAGCGGCAACAGCGCGCTGGTGCTGGTGGTGCAGACCCTGTGGGACCAGCGCATGGGGCCGCTATACCGCAGTCTGGAGCGCAAGCTCGAGTACCCGAAAATGGCGGCCGAAACGCTGCGCGAGCACCAGGCGATCGTGAACGCGATTGTGCGGCGTGATGCGCGCGCGGCGCGCGGCGCGATGCGCCAGCACATGAACCGAACGCATAATCGATACATCAAGGAATGGAGCACAGGTAACTGATCATGGCGGCAGTAAACCTCAAAGGCGTGTTCAAGTCCTTCGGCTCGACCCGCGTGGTGCACGGCGTGGACATCGAGATCGCCGACGGGGAATTCTGCGTGCTGGTCGGGCCTTCGGGCTGCGGCAAGTCCACGCTGTTGCGCATGATCGCCGGCCTGGAGGAAATCTCCGGCGGCGAGATCGAGATCGGCGCTCGCGTGGTCAACAAGGTGCCGCCGAAAGAGCGCGACATCGCCATGGTGTTCCAGAATTACGCGCTCTACCCGCACATGACCGTGTTCGACAACATGGCTTTCTCGATGAAGCTCGCCGGCGAGAGCCGCGAGAAAATACGCCAGCGCGTCGAAGTGGCGGCGAACATCCTCGGGCTGATGGAGTACCTGGAGCGTTACCCGCGCCAGCTCTCCGGCGGGCAGCGCCAGCGCGTGGCCATGGGCCGCGCGATCGTGCGC
>JBQMQE010000487.1:3320-9024 GCA_052172655.1 Burkholderiales bacterium | reverse complement strand
CAGGGCGGCCTGCTGCTCAAGGGCCACGGCCATCATCTGGCCTGGGCATTCGTATCCGGGCGCCGCGCCGGCCGACTGGCGGCCTTCAATGCTGTATCTGAGAACCTGCACTGACAGAACCTGCCGCGGCCCGTGAATTCGCGGCTTGCGCTCGCCCTCTATTTATTTGATACTGTGAATTCGCTTGCGGCATTATGGCATTTGCCCAGGACGCACCGAATCGCAACCAACCCGGCCGTTCGGCCGATCATGAGGAGGAGTCGGAATGATCAAACATAACAAAGACGGGAATTCCGCAGACGTAGACGTATCTGTATCTTCGGGCCGCAGAACCGTGTTGAAAGCGGGAGCGACGGTCGCTGGCGCCCTTGCCCTCGGGTTCCCGGCGATCGTGCGCAGCCAGTCGGACAAGATCAAGATCGGGCACCTCACGCCCCTGACCGGGTTTCTCGGTGCGCTAGGCGCCTACGCCCAGCTCGGCATCAGGATGGCCGAGGAAGAAATCAATAGCGCCGGCGGCGTCATGGGGCGCCAGTTGGACGTGATGTCGGAAGACTCGGTCAATCCCGCGACGGCCGCGACTAAGGCGCAGCGCATGCTCGAGCGCGACGGCGCGACGGTGCTGATGGGCGAAATCAACTCGGCCTCTGCGCTCACCATCATGCAGGTGGCGGCGCGCAACAAGCGGCTGTTCATGCAAATCGGCGCAAGGTCGGACGCGCTGCGCGGCAAGAACTGCAACCGCTACACCTTCCACGTCGACATTCCGGTCACCGTGATGGTCAACGCCGCCGGCCAGGCGCTGCTGCGCGACGGCCTGGTCAAGGGCAAGCGCGTGTTCAGCCTGACCGCCGACTATCTCTTCGGCCACGACCTCGCGAAGGCAGCCAAGAATTTCTTCGCCGCGAACGGCGCTACCCACATCGGCGACGAACTGGTCGCGACCGACGTGACCGATTTCAGCCCCTACCTGCTGAAGATCCGGCAGGCAAAGCCCGACCTTGTAGCCACCAACCTCGCCGGAAACCAGGTCACCAATTTCGTCAAGCAATACGCCGAATTCGGCCTGCCCTACGCGGTCGCCGGGTTCAACCTCAATACTGCGGACGCCTGGGCGGCGGGCGAAGGCAACCTCGCCGGCATCTGGCCTACCGTCTGGCACCACGAGCTCGACACCCCCGGATCGAAGGCCTTCGTCGCCGCATTCAGGAAGAAGCATGGCCAGCCGCCCGAGAACCACGCGTGGATCGAATACGTTTCGCTCAAGATCATGGCGCAGGCGATGAACGCGACCAAATCCACCGACTCGGAGAAGCTGATCGCCTACTTCGAGAAGCAGCCGGAGTTCGACCTGCTCAAGGCGCGCAAGGGCTACTTCCGCTCCTGGGACCACCAGCTCATCCAGGAAGCCTATCCGTTCACGGTCAAGCCCAAGGGCCAGGCGAAAGACAAGTGGGATTTCCTGCTATTCGGTGCCGCGGTCCCCGCGGCGAATCAACCGCTGGAGATCATCAACCCGCCAAAGGAGCAGAACTCCTGCGTGTTTTGATCGCGCGTGGCGCGATGTTGATCGCGCGTGGCGCGATGCCGAGCAGGCTGCGCGCGGCGGCGTCCGCTGCGACGCCGCGTTTCGCTGCACCTCCTTGCTGATCATGCAATTCCTGTTTCTGCTCGAACAGGTGGTCAACGGTCTCGTGCTCGGAGGCTACTACCTGCTGATCGCGCTGGGGCTGTCGCTGATTTTCAGCGTCGGCGGCGTGGTGAACCTCGCGCACGGCGCCTTCTACGCAATCGGCGCTTATGTCTCGCTCGAAATCGCGAAATACCTGGGCTTCGGCGCGTCGCTCGTGCTCTCCCCCATCGCCGTCGCCATGCTCGGCATCCTGTTCGAGCGCTACCTGTTGCGCCGTTTCTATACGGCCGATCCTATCCTCTCCCTACTCGTAACCTTCGGCCTGGCGATGGTGGCCGAGCAGTTGATACGCATCATCTGGGGCGCCGCACCCCTGTCCGCATCGATGCCGGCCGGCTTCAAAGGGCAGCTCATGCTGGGCGATTTCATGTTCTCGCGCTACCGCCTGCTGCTGCTCGCGGTGGTCGCGCTGGTGCTGACCGCCCTGTGGTTGCTGCTCAACAAGACTTCGTTCGGCCGCGTGGTGCGCGCCGGCATACAGCGCCCGGACATGGTCGCCGCGCTGGGCATCCGGCTGCAGCCTTACATGACCGCCGTGGTCATGCTCGGCGTGGGCATGGCCGGGCTCGCCGGCGCGATGTTCGCGCCGATCACCGTGGTACATCCGGCGATGGGCGCGGAGATCATCATCGTCGCCTTTGTCGTGGTGGTGATCGGCGGGTTGGGCAGCTTCTGGGGCGTGGTGCTCGCGGCGCTGCTGGTGGGCGTGGTGCGCGGCATCACCATCCATTTCGCCCCGGCCGCGGGCGAAGCGTCGATGTACGTGCTGATGTTCCTGGTGCTGCTGTTGCGGCCGCGCGGTCTGCTGGGCGAGCGCATCGAGAAGTTTGAATGAGATGCGTCGAATGACGGCAGCGCGGCTGCATTCGCAGGGGGTGCACGAGGGGGCGGGTCCCCCTCGTTCCAAGAGGAACCGGGTTCTGTTGATCGGCGCGATCGCGCTGGTGGTCCTGCCCTTCGTCCTGCACCTGCTCGGCCTGACGGTAAATACAGCCACCGTTGTAGTGTGCCTGGCGATCGCGGGGATGGGGCTCAATCTGCTCGTCGGATACACGGGACTCACGTCGTTCGGCCACAGCGCCTGGTTCGGCATCGGCGCCTATGCCGCCGCGCTGGCGCAGAGACACTGGTTCGACGGCCAGCTCGCGCTGCCGATTCTATTCTCGATCGCTTTCGTCGCCGTGCTGTCCGCCGTCGTGGGCGTCCTCATTCTGCGCCGACGCGGTGTGTACTTTTCGCTGCTGACGCTGGCGCTGGTCGCGCTCTCCTATGCGATCGCGTTTCGCTGGTCTGAAGTGACGGGCGGCGAGGACGGCCTGGGCGGCTTGAAGCGCGGCCATCTTGGTCCGCTCAATCTCGACGATGCGCGCCTCTACTATGCCGTGGTCGCCGTGATCGGGTTCGGCGTGCTCTACGCGCTGCTGCGCGTCGTCCGCTCCCCGTTCGGACATGTGCTCGTCGCCATTCGCGAGAACCAGCAGCGCGCAATTTTCCAGGGCTACAACGTCGACCGCTACCGGCTGGGAGCCTTCGTTCTGTCTGCGGCGGTCACGGGCCTGGCCGGCGCGCTGACCGGATTCCAGCACTATCTCGTATCGGCGGAGTCCACCTCCATCGCCTTTTCCGGCGAACTGCTGGCGATGGTGGTGATCGGGGGCATGCACCACATCCTCGGTCCGGCCCTCGGCGTCCTCTTCTACATCCTGTTCCGCGAACTGTTCTCGATGTGGACCTCGAACTGGCTGCTCTGGTTCGGCCTCGTCTTCGTCGGCTTCGTGCTGTATTCACCCAGCGGCCTGGTCGGCATCTGGGTCACGCTGCGACGGCGCTGGCGACCGGCGCCCGAGGAGGCGGCTGCGATGAGCAAGCGCAAGATCTACGACGGCCTGCCCTTGCCTTCGTTCCTGCGCCCCGAGACGCTGCAGGGCACGGTGCTCGAAGCCGACGCAATGCATAAGCACTTCGGCGGTCTGCGCGCGGTCGTGGATGTGCATCTGACTGTCAACGCCGGCGAGATTCACGCGCTGATCGGTCCGAACGGCGCCGGCAAGACCACCCTGTTCAATCTGATATCGGGCATGTACACGGCGGACAAGGGCACGGTGCGCTTGAACGGCAGGCAGATCCACGCGCTGGCCTCGCACCGCATCTGCCGCCAGGGCCTCGCGCGTTCGTTCCAGATCACCAACCTGTTCCGCGGCCTGTCTATCTACGAGAATTTGCGCCTGTCCCTGCAGTCCTGCCATCCGGCGCGCTTCAATGCCTGGCGCGACATCGACAGCTACGCGCAGATCCACGCGGAATCCGCGGAACTGGTCAAATTCCTCGGTCTGGAAGGCATCGAGGAAATCGAGGCCGGCGAACTCTCCTACGGCGGCCAGCGCCTGGTGGATCTGGGCATCGCCCTCGCATCCAAGCCGCAGGTGCTGCTGCTCGACGAGCCGCTGGCGGGCCTCGCTGCGGCCGAGCGCGAGCGCGTGTCCAAGCTCGTGCGCTCGGTGGCGGCGAATATCCCGGTGCTGATTGTCGAGCACGACATCGACCGCGTGCTCGGTTTTTCGCAGCGGGTCACGGTGATGAACCAGGGCGAGGTGCTGATGACCGGCACCCCTGACGATGTGAGGGCCGACCGCCGCGTGCAGGAGGTCTACACCGGAACCGGAACGCCTCGGACCAAGGGGCGCGCCGAGGACGGCGCCGAGGACGGCGCCGGCGGCCGCGTGGCGGGCGAGGCGCGCGAGCGCGCGCAACTGCTGCGCTTTCACGAAGTCAACACGTTCTACGGCAAGAGCCACATCCTCAACGACGCAACGCTGGATGTGCGCGAGGGCGAGATCGTGGCGCTGCTCGGCCGCAACGGCGCGGGCAAGTCCACCTTGCTCAAGACCCTGGCCGGCCTGGTGCGCTCGGCCTCCGGGCAGATCGAATACCAGGGGCGGGACATCGCGCACGCGTCAGCACCTGACATCGCGCGCTCAGGCATAGGCTACGTGCCGCAGGGGCGCGGCCTGTTTGCCGGCATGAGCGTGGCCGACAACCTCGCCCTCGGTCGCCTGGCGCGCGCCACCGACGGCAGCAACGGCGTCGTCTGGAGCGAGGAACAGATACTGGACCACTTCCCGCGTCTGAAGGACCGCATGCATACCGCTGCCGACTACCTCTCCGGCGGGGAACAACAAATGGTGGCGGTGGCGCGCGCGCTTTCGGGCAATGTCAGGCTGCTGTTGCTGGACGAACCATTCGAGGGCCTGGCGCCGACGATCGTGCAGGAACTGTTCACCGTGTTCGATCTGTTGCGCCGGCACGTCTCCATCATCATCGTCGAGCACAACCTGGACCTGGTGCTGGCCCTCGCAGACCGAGTGTTCGCGCTCGAGCGCGGCGCGGTATTCCACCAGGGACCTGCGGCGCCGCTGCTGACTGACCTGGACTACCGCAAGCAGATCCTGTGGCTGTGATATCCCTGTAAAAAGTCCCCGAAGAAATCAGACAATGGCGCAGCGCAGAATCGTCGTAGTCGGGCATGGAGCGGCGGGTCTGTGCGCCGCGCTGACCGCGGTCGAGACCGCGCGCGAACGCGGCATCGAAGTCCGGGTGACGGTCCTCGACCGGGCGCCCGAAGCCGCTTGCGGCGGTAACAGCCGCTGGAGTCCTGCCAACATCCGCATGCTCGCGCCCGATGCCATGGAGCCCGGCTTCGTCGACCAGATCATGGCGCAATCCTCCGGCCGTGCCGACTGCGCCTATTTCGAGCGCCTCGCGGCGCAAGCGCCGGCAACCGCGCGCTGGCTGCAAGGCAAAGGCGTGCAGTTCCATACCCCGCCCTACTACCTCGCCAAAGGACCCGCGCGCATCCAGCCGATCGGCGCCATCGGCGTGCTGTACGAGACGCTCTCGCGCTCGGCCAAGGCCGCCGGCGTCGAGTTCCTCTACGAGCGCGAATTGCGCCGGCTGGTGCTCGATGCGGGACGCATCGCCGGCGTGGAGATCGGCATTGCGGCGGGCATGGTG
>JBQMQE010000487.1:2707-3310 GCA_052172655.1 Burkholderiales bacterium | reverse complement strand
GACGCTGTGGTGCTCGCCAGCGGCGGCTTCGAGGGCAATGCCGAGATGCTGCACCAGCACTTCGGCCCCGGCGGCGAAGGCCTGCGTCCGATTTCGCCAGGCACCGCGTTCAATGACGGCGGCGGCATCCGGGCGGCGCTAGCAGCCGGTGCGCGCCGCTCGGGCGACTGGAACGGCATGCACGCCGAACCCGTGGATGCGCGCAGCCACGCGTCGGCACCGGTGGTGCTGGTGTATCCCTACGGCATCGTCGTCGACCGCAACGGCCGCCGTTTCTTCGACGAGGGCGCCGGCCTCGTGCACGAAACCTGGGAGAAGTTCGCGCGCGACCTGCATTTTTCCCTGCCCGGCCGCACCGCCTACGCGATCCTCGACGCCGCGCTGCTCGACATCCCGGAGTACGGACGCGCCATCCGCTCCGAGCTGCCGCCGCTGCGCGCCGAATCGATCGCCGGACTCGCGGCGCTGCTCGGCATTCCGGCCGCGGCCCTGGCCCAGACCGTGGGCGATTACAACGCCGCCTGCAGCGGCGACAGTTCGCTGTTCGACGAGACGCGCAAGGACGGGCTGGCTAGCGCGCCGGGCTTGTCGCCGCCCTCGCGC
>JBQMQE010000487.1:0-2697 GCA_052172655.1 Burkholderiales bacterium | reverse complement strand
ATCCAACTGGGCGCGCCCGCTTGCCCGCGCGCCCTTCCTCGCATGGCCGCTGGAAGGCGCGATCGCGTACACGTTCGGCGGGATAGCCACCGACGCGGATGCGCGCGTGCTCGGCGCCGGCGGACCCATTCCGGGGCTCTATGCGGCAGGGGAAATCACCGGGCATTTCCATGGGACCGCGCCGAACGCGGTGGCCATGCTGCGCGCGCTCGTGTTCGGCCGCATCGCGGGAAGAAACGCCATCGAATCGGATTGAGCGGCAGCCGCTAGCCCGTGGCGCCCGCTGTCGGCCTGATGCGGTAAAGCTACGGTCGAAGCCGTCGCGCCCGACGCCGCGCAGGTGCGCTACCATGCACCAACGATACAGTGGTGCTGGTTCCCGCATTGCAGAACGATCATCGCTCGCGTTGATTGCAGTAGACTAAGGCAGAGCCAGCCATACCCACGGGACCAGGGGATCAACAGAGCAATGACGAAAAAGACCCGCGTCCTGATAGTCGAGGACGACAACAACATCGCCCGCGCGCTGACGATCAAGCTCGAACGGCTGGGATACGAGATTACCGGGGTCGTCGACAACGGCATCGACGCCATTCGCGAAGCCGGCGCAACGCAGCCGGACATTGTGCTGATGGACATCGTCCTCAAGGGGCAGATGGATGGCATCGAAACGGCCAAGATCGTGCAGCGTGATTACGGCCTGCCGGTCATCTTTCTCACTTCCCACGCCGACGATTCGACCATCGAAAAGGCCGAGCAAAGCGGCGCGCAGGGCTATGTCCTGAAACCGGTGAAGGAACGCGAACTGCACGCGATGATCAAGCTGGCGATGAACCGGCATCGGCGCACCGGAGAGTTTTCTCACGCTGCCCCGGGCGCGGACAACGCCGAACCCGGTGCGATCACCGAGCAGCAGCAGGTGCTGATCGAGGAGATCGTCGCAAAACGCACACGGGAGTTACGCGAAGCCAACGCAGAACTCGAGACGCTTTCCTACTCGGTCTCCCACGATTTGCGTGTTCCGCTGCGCGCCATTATCGGCTTTGCCGCCATGCTCGGCGATACCGCGCGCGACAAGTTGGACGCCGAGGAGGCGCGCATCCTGGACTCGGTGCAGCGGGCCGGAAAACGCATGTCGCACCAGATCGACGCGCTGCTCGATTTGTCGCGCCTCTCGCACAGCGAAAGGCTGACTGAGACGATCGACCTGAGCGAGCTTGCCGGCTCGGTATTGCGCAACCTCATGGCCCAATACCCATCCATGAAGATCGAGGCCGATATCCAGTCCGGACTACAGGTGCGGGGCGATCCGGGGATGATACGCGGCCTGGTCGAAAACCTGCTCGGCAACGCCCTCAAGTTCTCCTCCGGGCAGCCGGTCGCGCGCATCCGCCTGTTCCTGGCGCAGACGCCACAGGGCGAGGCGTTCTGCGTTGCCGACGAGGGGGCGGGCTTCGACATGGGACACGCCGACCGCCTGTTCGGGGTGTTTCAGCGGCTGCATTCCGAGCGCGAGTTTCCCGGCACCGGGATCGGGCTGGCGAGCGTCAAGCGCATCGTCACGCGCCACGGCGGCAAGGTGTGGGCCGAGTCCGAACCCGGCAAGGGCGCGAAGTTCTACTTCACCATCCCTTCGGATTCGTCCGTGCAGCCCTGAGTTCCCGGATTCCGAACACATCTCTCGGGAAAGCAGCGACCATTTCAACGCTATGTTTGGCAGCGACTGCAGGCAGGACAATTTCAGTTGATGCGCTACGCCAATCTTGACGGCCGCTCCCGCAGTTCCAGCCTCGCGAAAATCCTGCAATGGCAATTGGGCTGGCACGACGAGAAGCGCCCGCGCACGCCGGGCACGGGCGTGCCGGTGCCTGCGGTCGCGAACGATGGCCGCGCCCTGCGCAATGCGGGCCTGGACGCCCTTACCTGGATCGGGCACGCCTCGTTTCTGATCCAGCTCGGGGGCAAGAGCGCGCTGATAGACCCGGTGATGTCGCCGGTTATCGCCGGGTTCTTCCACCGAAACGTGGCACCGGGCCTCGCCTGGCCGGCGCTACCGAAGATCGACCTGGTGCTGGTCACGCACAACCACCGCGACCACATGGATGTGCCCACGCTCAAGCGCCTGGGCCCGGACCCGGTCTATGCGGTGCCGCGCGGACTCGGCCGCTGGTTCGAGCGCGCCGGATTGCGCCGGGTGGTCGAGATGGCGTGGTGGCAACAGGAAGAAATCGAGGGCCTGAACCTCACCTTCGTGCCGGCAGAGCACTGGAGCCGCCGCAGGCTGCTGGACACCAACGCCACCTGGTGGGGCGGCTATGTCGTCGAGCGCGGCGGCCTGCGCGTCTACCACTCGGGCGACACCGCCTGGTTCGACGGCTTCGCGCAAATCGGCGCGCGTTGCGGCGAAATTCACGCAGCGATGCTGCCGATAGGCGCCTATGCGCCGCGCTGGTTCATGCGCTCGCAGCACATGGATCCGGCCGAGGCCGTGCGCGCGTACTCGGCACTGGGCGCCGGGCGCTTCGTCGCCATGCACTGGGGCACCTTCAAGCTGACCGACGAGGATCTGCGCGAGCCGCCCGAGCTCCTGCGCGAAATCTGGAAGCGCGAGAACCTCCCCGATGCGCCGCTGGAAATACCTGCGATCGGCGAGACGCTGCGGCTGGACCGAAGCGGCCTGCCTTGAGGGCCGGCGCG
>JBQMQE010000486.1:0-2507 GCA_052172655.1 Burkholderiales bacterium | reverse complement strand
CGTCATTGCCGAGGATTTGATGCACGGTTCGACCGAGAAGCGACACCACTATTGTATTGGCCAGGTTGGAGAGGGGGTCATGACGGTACGTTTTACGTATCGTGAGGGCGTCATCCGAATCATTGGCGCCGGATATTGGCGCAAAGGAAAACGAATTTATGAGCGCGAAAATCAAGTACACGAACGAGCCCCTGGGAAAGCTGAAGGTCATTCCTGATTTTTTGCCCAGACCAGAAGATTTGGCGCTGAACGAAGAGGGCGTAAAGGTCACGATTGCCCTGTCCAAACGCAGCGTTGACTTCTTCAAACGTGAGGCCGAAAGACATGGCACTCAGTACCAACGCATGATCCGTCGGCTGCTGGATGCCTACGCACAGCATCATTCGCGGCCTCTAACCGCGCGCTCGAAGGGTCGCGCATAAAACCGCGCGCCCTTCAACGCGAACGCTAAACGTCCACTTTTCGAACCCTTCCACTTCCCCTTTGGGGTCGACTGGGGCCGCTGGGTCGAGAACCAGCCTCTCACGAGGTCTTAGCCATCTGACCGGAGTGTCAGGAGAGCGTCGCGCCGCCTCGGCGCGTGAGGTGAAAAGCCGCATCTGCCACCATTCGTTCGACAATGACGCTTGCCGGCTCGATGGCGTGGATGAGGCCGGCCGCTTCGCCGAACCAAACGGCCGCATTGTCAGGGTCGCCTGCCGCGAAGGCCTGCCGGTATCGGGGTCCTTCGATGGCAACATTGGCTTCAAGCTCGTCTTCACGACCACGCCAGCGATCGGTGAAGGCATTGCGACGAATCCGCGCGGTGAATCCCCTCGGCCAGGGAATCTGCCGGGCAATGTCCGCCACCCTCGTGCGCAGCGTACCGTCGCCGTTCGATTCGAGGATAGCATTGTGGTGAGGTTCCTTCACCAGTGCTTCTTTTGATGCCCAGAGACGTGTACCGACGAGAACGCCATCGGCGCCGAGCATCAGTGCGGCGGCGAGACCGCGTCCATCGGCAATGCCCCCCGCCGCAAGGAGCAGCGTGTCGGAAGCATGCTTTGCCAGAAAATCCGCGACTTCCGGAACGAAGCTCAGCGTACCGCGCAGCGCGCCGTGCCCTCCGGCTTCGGCTCCTTGCGCCACAACGACCTCGGCGCCGGCATCGACCGCATCCTCCACGTGCTCCATATCCTGGCACTGACAGATCAGGACCGCGCCTGCCCCACGGATGGCGTCCACGAAGGGGCGAGGATCGCCGAAGGACAGCATCACCGCCGCCGGTCGATGTTTCAGCGCGTCCGTCAACAGGGATGGGGACTTGCGCAGGGACCAGGTTATGAAGCCAAGGCCGACGCGTTGGTCGCCGGCTGCACTGAACTGATCCTCAATCCAGGCCGGATCCCCGTATCCGCCGCCAATCAGGCCCAATCCGCCGGCGCGGGTGACGGCGGCGGCCAGGGCGCCGCCGCCGGCAAAGGCCATCGGTGCGGATACGATCGGATAGCGGACATTCAGTCTGCGGGTGAACCTGGTCGAAAACATGGTCATTAATGCCCCCTCCTTCGGCGTCGAGTTTGCCGCCCTGCCGGTAGAACCGGCCGGCGCGATCCCATGGTTCCCGCAAGGCTCATCGCCCGTTTCTCAGCCATCGCGTCATCCGCTCGAGCGTCGTATTGCCGAGCGCGTCAGCGGTCAAATTTGGGGTTTCCCGGCGATCCAAATGCGGGCCCAATATCTGCTCAGCTACCGGTTGCGCAGCGTGCTGCTCGCGGTGTTGGTGCGCATGGTTTCGCCGGGATTGAGGGCATCCAGCGCGCCGAAGATCGCGGCGTGGCGGAAGCGTTTGGCGACGCCGCGGGCGTCGAAGGGATAGATCGCGTCGGGCGAGAGGTGTAGATGCGGCGCGGTGGCCATGGCGAATGCTTCTGTAGTGGTTTAAGTTTGCGACGTGGATTGGGCGGTGGCGCGCGCCGCTACGGCGGCCAGCGCCGCCGCCGGGAGTATGGCTTCGGCAAGAGGAAACAGATCGCGCTCCTCGAAACGAACATGCACCTCGAGCAGCAGACCAAAGGACGCCAGGCACGCGGTGTCGCCTCCGCCGATGGCCTGCGCGAGCGCGCGCAGTTGGCGATGCTCGGCGAGCGTGCGTGCGACGCGCGCGTGCTCCCCGGCGGCGCGCAAAGGCGGCAGCAATTTCTGCTCTTCGATAAGAAAATGCGGCTCCAGTTCACGCGCGACTAGGTGCGCAAGGGCCGCGGCGAGCTACGCCGTGGCGAAAGCATCGCGCGAGGCCGTGATGGGGCGGCGCGCGAGCACCAGCGCCGTGTGATGTTCGCGCGTCAACGCAATCAAGTCCTGGCTGCGCTTCATGGCACGCAGGCTCAGGCTTTGGCCGGCAAGCCCGCCGGCGCAGCTTCGGCGCGCAAAGGGGAAGATCAATCTGGCCGCAAAGTCTGAAGGTCTTGCCAGCGCGCCGCAATCCGGTGCTGGAACCCGCGCTGAACCGCGCACCCCCGGCGGGG
>JBQMQE010000485.1:0-2538 GCA_052172655.1 Burkholderiales bacterium | reverse complement strand
TTGGCCCCTTGGGCGCGATCTCGGTCCAGTTCGTCTGAGCGCGCCCGCGTTCCCGGCGCGAACTCAGAGCGCAGCCGTTTCGTGCGGGTGGGTGCGCGCATCCGCTCCGGCGTCCCGGCCTCAGCCGGGTTTGCCGTCCAGCCGCGGCCGCGACAGGATGGCCCAGTAGCTGACGGTGAATACGCCGAACGCGGCCGACCACAGCAAGCTTGATCCGATGATCGCCTGCAGATAGAGCGAGGGAAAGGCGAGCGGCAGGAACACGCGCGTCAGGGCCGCCAACTGGATCGTGATATAGCAGAACACATCTGCGCGTCCCGCCTGCAGCGGCCGTCCGGTATGGCCGAGCGAGGTGCGCGTCATCATGCCCAGGGTAAGGCCGCCGATCGCGCCCACGGTGAGCGCGTGGGCGGCAAGGCTGGCCGGCACCAGATCCCAGGCGGCAAGCGCGCGCAGCGCCAGCGCGAGCACGATCCAGGCGTAGGCAAAGTGCAGGATCCATACGATGGGCTTCGCAAGCGTCAGCCACGGCCGCCACAGGCCGAGGCGCGCCGCGTGGGCCGCCGCGGCCACCACGGCGATCGGCCCGATGACTATATCCGGCGCGCCGAGGGCATCGGCCGCAAGCAGCGCGAGGATGCTGCCGGGCGCCAGGCGCTCGATCCAGGGACGCCGGGCGCAGAACACGCCGGGGATACCGTTCATGGTGAACATCGGGATCACGCGCCCGGCCATCACCACCATGATGAACAGCACCAGGTCCAGGCCAATCTGCAGGCCGCGCTGCAGCGGCAGATCGAGCAAGCCCGCCATGCCCAGATGGAAGGCCAGGTTCGCCAGACCCATGCCGAGCAGCAGGGCGACGAAAAAATAATTGCGGCGGTTGCCGCTGCGCAGGAGCGGCACGGCAATGCCGGCGGCAGCAGCGAGGGCGAAGGCGGTGTCGAAGGCCGCGGCCGCAAGCGCGTAAGGCGTGAACACCAGTACCCTGGCCGCGATCCAGAGCGCGGCTATCGCGGCGAGCAACCCGCCCGCAGGTGTGGGCTGATTGGCCCAGTTGCGGCCCGCGGTGAACAGGAAGCCGACGATCACTGCGAAGGCGTAGCCGAACAGCATTTCGTGTGCATGCCACAGCGGCCCCGCGATAAGCGCACGCGTGCCGAGCCAGCCGGCGTACTGCGCCATCCAAAGTGGAACGCTGAGCGCCGCGAACAGGCCGGCGAGCAGATAGAAGGGGCGAAAGCCGAGGTTCCACAAGGCGGAGCCAGGGGCTTTGGCGCCGGTGTCCGCGGAGGGCGATTCGAGAGGAGAAGGTGAAGCCATGGGATGCATCGATCCAAAAAATGTATGTAGCATACATCTTACCTCATTCCATGAACTGTGCGGCCCCTATCAAAACAATCCCGGAATGAATCGATGCACTCGCTTGGCATATTCGGCATAGCCGGCGTGCCGCTCGCGCAGGCTGCGCTCTTCCAGCCGCGCTTTCGCGAACAGGACCGCGGCGAGCGCGATCCAGCATGCCACTTTCCACATATCGGCATAGGCAAGGACCTCTGCAGCCGCGAACAGCAGCAGGGCGGTATACATGGGATTGCGCATATACCGGTAGGGTCCGCTGGTGATCAGCCGCCCCGATGCCTTGGGTTCGGGGTGGATGTTGAAATTGCCGGGCCGGTTGTGGGCGAGCGTCCACAGGCCGAGCACCACCGCGCACCCGAGCAGCGCGAGCGCCGGGGAGGACCACGCTTGCGCTGTCAAGGGCCAGATCAGCCAGGCGAGCAGCGCAAATTGCGCCGCAACCAGCAATCGCCCAATTACTGCAATTCGGGTCATCAGGCCTCAGTCCTGTGGGTTACGGCCGCCGTGCGGCCGCCGGCTTGTGTTTCCCGCCGTTGGCGCGCGCAAGAAACTCCACCAGTTCAGCATCGCACAGCAGGCGTATCCCGTGCTGCGATGCGAATTCGCGCGCGTTCGGGCTCAAGGCCCCGGCCGTCACGTAGATGCATTCCTGTGCCGCCGCCGCTTGTTTCGCTTGCAGCAGCTCGCGCAGCGGTTCGACGCCGGTCTGAGCCACTTTCCAGCGCTTGCAGGCTGCCAGGGCGACCCGGCCGCTTTTGCGCAACTCGAAGTCGGCGGCGCTGCCGGCGAGGGCGACGACCGCGTGGCCGTCGCGACGAAAAGCCGCCTCGATCCGCGCCGCAAACGCGCGCCAGGGCTGGGCGCGCAGTCCCGCGATCGCGTCGGTGACGCGCTCGGCGCCAGGCGCGCGCATCTGGCGCCAACCGGCGTACCCGGCGATGGCGAGAAAGGGCGTGGTTGCGAACAAGGCGGCGTTGTCGGGCAGGAACTGGCGTACCGCCATGAACAGCCCGGCGGCGATGAGTACGCTCAACCACCACGGCGAGCGCGAGAGGATGGCGAACAGGCTGCGCTTTCCGAACAGGCCGAGTTTTGCCGCTAGCGCCATAGCTGCATGCCGCAAATCAATTCGTGTGCCGGGCGCGCGTTGGGGCGCGCCGATGGCCGTGGCCGGGC
>JBQMQE010000484.1:0-2550 GCA_052172655.1 Burkholderiales bacterium | reverse complement strand
CACCTGGGAAGAAAGCGCCTGCTACACGCTGGTGCTCGCCACCGCCTATCGCATGCTGTTCGGCCACCGCCCGCACGTGCTGCGTCCGGGCCACAACGTGCTCGTCTGGGGCGCCTCGGGCGGCCTCGGCTCCATGGCGGTGCAGCTCTGCGCCACCTCCGGCGCCAACGCCATCGGCATCGTGTCGGAGGAGGACAAGCGCGACTTCGTCATGCAGCTCGGCGCGCGCGGCGTCATCAACCGCAAGAACTTCGATTGCTGGGGTGAGCTGCCGAAGGTCGGCACGCCGGAATACGACGCTTGGTTCAAGAGCGCGCGCAAGTTCGGCGCCGCTATCTGGGAGACCACCGGCAAGGGCAACAACGTCGATAGCGTCTTCGAGCATCCCGGGCAGTCGACGTTCCCGGTGTCGGTGTTCGTCGTCAAGCGCGGCGGCATGGTCGTCATTTGCGCCGGCACCACAGGCTACAACCTGACGATGGACGCCCGCTATCTGTGGATGCATCAGAAGCGCGTGCAGGGCTCGCACTTCGCCAACCTGCTGCAGGCCTCGCAGGCCAACAAGCTGGTCGTCGAGCGCCGCATCGATCCGTGCATGTCCGAGGTGTTCCCGTGGGACCAAATTCCCAAGGCGCACATGCGCATGTACCGCAATGAGCACAGGCCGGGAAATATGTCGGTGCTGGTGTCGGCGCCGACCACGGGCTTGCGCACCTACGAGGACGTGCTTGAAGCCAGCCAGCGCCTGCGCGGTCGCTAGTCTGTTCGGAGCCGTGACAGGCCGATGCTTTACGACACAGTTCTCTTACGAACGTTCGTAGCCATCTGCGACAGCGGCAGCTTCACCAAGGCGGCGCATGAGGTGAATCTCACCCAGCCTGCGGTTAGTCTGCACGTCAAACGCCTAGAGGACCAAGTCGGCTCGCCCTTGATCTTGCGTCAAGCACGCGGCGTCGGCTTGACCGAGAAGGGCGAGGTCCTCTTATCCTACGCGCGCCGCATACTTGCCTTGCACAAGGAAGCCGAGCATCGCCTAGGGTCCGATAGCGGCGGCCTGATCCGGATCGGCGCACCCGACTATTTCGACTTCCAGATTTTTTCCTCCTTGCTTGGACAGTTCGCAGCCCGCTATCCCGCCGTTCGTTTGCAAGTCGAACTCGGCATAGGTCCTGACATCTCGGCGCTTTTGGACGGGGGCGCGCTCGACATTGCGATCGTCGCCAGTGAAATCGGAGAAGGCGACGGCATCTCCCTGTGCCGCGAGCGGCGCGTCTGGGCGGGCGGACGCGACATGCAATTGACCCCGGAAATGCCGGCGCCGCTGGCGCTATATCCTCCACACTGCCGTTGGCGGCAGCTGGCTTTGGATCGACTCGACCAGGCTGGCCGGTCGTGGACGGTGGTGCTGCAGAGCGCCGGCACGGCAGGTATCCTGGCGGCGCTCGGCGCCGGCCTCGGGATAACGATCTTTCCGGAACACGGCTTGCCGAATACGCTAAAATCGCTTGGCAGCGCCGAGGCGTTGCCGGCGCTCCCCGATTTCGAATTCGTTTTGCGTCGCAGCCGAAACAACTCGCCCGCGGCGACCCATCTCGCCGACACGATCACAAACTACTTCCAACTTTCCAGTGCGCTTAGACCCGGTGGGGGAATGAACTACGAGGCGCCCTCGAATTTTCGCCTGTGATGCGCGCTGCTCCGCGATGAACGGCCGCCGTCATCCGGACTAAGTCCATCGAGCTACGCGGCCGTCTGCCATTTTGCCTGGCCCTGCGCCTCGAGCAGCGTCTTGAAGTCTTCAAAGCCCAGGATCACGGTCGGCTGCAGATTGCCGTCGAGAAACTCATACATGGCGTTCTCGACATTGCGGTTGCTGAAAAACACGATGGCATCCTCGTCGCCGCCGCCCTCCAGATGAGGCTCGCCGTTTGCGACCCCTGACACATAACTTCCAACGGGCCTGATCTCCTTCAGCTCGCCATTCGGGCGGTAGAAGCGAAGCTCACCTTGAACGACGAAAGTGACATAGGGCGTCTTGTGCCGGTGAAGCATGGCCTTCGAGTTGGCGGCAAACTTGAACAGGACATCGACAATGCGATTTTCCTCGTCGGCCTTGTAAACGTAGAACTCGACGTGATCGAGCCAATCAACCTTGTGCCACGTGATGTTCCGGTCATCGAATTCATGAACTTTCACCGTTTACTTCCTCCGTTGCCGTTGAGTTTTCTCTCGGCCGGTGGCCATTGCTCCGGCGCCCGAAGTTCTGCAGGCTAAAGGGATGACCTTCCGGTTAGCATCCAGACCAGCGCTCGTACACAGTCCAGTCTTCCTTATCGTGCGCACGAGGCTTGCAGGGGCGCAGGGCAGAAACCGGCGGTGACTCGACTGGGGCCCCACGGGGATTTACGCAGACCGCGTGGCCGGTGACGGGGTTCACCTCGGCCACCAAGCACTTCGCGGTCGTTGTCGATTTCTCTGCGGGCGGGACTGGTTTTTCTTCGGCGGCGACAGCCAGCATCGGCAGCCAGACAGTGGCGTTCAGTGCGATCA
>JBQMQE010000483.1:0-2553 GCA_052172655.1 Burkholderiales bacterium | reverse complement strand
CGTGAGGTAGAACGGGTCGATGGGGATGCAATGCCCGCCCAGGCCGGGACCGGGGAAGTAGGGCACGAATCCGAACGGCTTGGTCGCTGCTGCGCGTATTACTTCATGGATATCGATCCCCATGCGGTCGGCTATGATTTTCATCTCGTTGACGAGGCCGATGTTGACCGCGCGATGGATGTTCTCGAGCAGCTTGGTCATTTCGGCGGCGCGGGTGGAACTGACAGGCACGACCTTCTCGATTGCGGCGGAATAAAGCGCGATGCCGGCTTTCAGGCAATTCGGGGTGACGCCGCCGCAGATCTTGGGGATGTTGCCGGTGCTGAACTTGGCGTTGCCCGGATCCTCGCGCTCGGGCGAGAAGACAAGAAAAATGTCTTTGCCGACTTCGAGATTGGCCGACTGGATGCGTGGCAGCAATTCCTCTTCCGTCGTCCCCGGGTAGGTTGTGCTTTCGAGGGAGACGATTTGCCCTTTGCGCAGATGCGGGACGATAGCGTCGATGCTGCCGATGACGAAGCTCAGGTCCGGCGCACGGTGACCATCGAGCGGCGTGGGCACGGCGATGATGATGGCGTCCGCATCACGGCAGCGCGAATAGTCGGCGGTGGCCTCGAAGTTGCTGGCCCGGGCTTGGGCAATACCGTTCGCGGGAATGTGTTTGATATAGGATTCGCCGCGATTGAGTTTGGCGACCTTTTCGGTATCGCTGTCAAAGCCGATGACGCGAAAGCCCGCCTCTGAAAAGCGCAGCATCAGCGGCAGCCCGACATAGCCCATGCCGATGATGCCTATGGTGGCGGTCTTGCTTTCCAGGCGGCTGAGCAGTTGGGAGAGTGCGGTTGTGGAATTGGCGTTGGACATTGATTACCTCGTGGCTTGCGGCTGTTGGATGTTACATAGGCTCATAAGGGTTTGGCGGGCGCGGTGCTGCTACAAGCTGATTACCTTCGACAAGCTATCTTGGTGGCGTGCCAATCACGACCAGATCGAGGCCGGGGATATCTTCGAAATCTTTTCTGTTTTTGGTAAGCAGACGATATCCATGTTGTATGGCTTGACTGGCGATCCAGATATCCTGGACTCGGTAGCGGTGTCCTCGCCCCGACGCCTTAACGCCAGCCACGAGTTCGCCAAAGACCTCTGCCGTATTTCCGTCTATCAGGAGAACCGGCTTACGCTGCAGGCGACGCAGGGCGGCCAGCCGCTTTTGCCGCACGTCCGGATTCTGGGCCGATTCCGCGCCGAATTTCAGTTCCGCGAGCGTTACAGGGGAAAGAAAAACGGGCTCGTTGCGCGTAATTGCGGCGACGTCGGCTGGCGCCAGAAGGCCCTGCTCGACGTCGATCCAAATACACGTGTCGATCAGGAAGCCCACGGATCGCGCACGCTACGGCCCGTCAGCTTTTCAGTGGTGCGCGCCCGACCGGCCTTTTCCCATCCGCGTGCTGCATCCTCCGGCAATGTTCTGTAAATGTCGGCCATGGCTTCCAGCGCGGTCAGGAATCTGCCGCCAGGAACAAGGCGCGCGATCTGCTGATTATTGCGTTCGATCGCAACCTCCTCGCCCTGAACGGCGAGGTTATCTAGTACTTGTCTAAGATTTCTTGCAAGTTCCGTTGCGGTGATGGTTTTCATAAAGAGCACTCAATACGTAAAGTGCACATTCTCGCATGCTCTGCGGAATATGCATATCGGGTTGAAGGTATGCTCAGGCACGCTACCGTCCTGCAAGACGCTTTTCGCGTTTCGCACAAATAGAAGTACTGCACGTACCCCCTCACCCCACCTCTCCGGGTGGTCCCGCCCTTCGGGCTCCCACCGGCCCTCTCCCCGCATGCGGGGAGAGGGGGGACCCCTTCATTTTCGGCGGGAGATGACAAAAATGAAGGGGGGTACTTTCGCTTAACTACAAAATTCCAAACCCGTTGCGGGGATCAGCCCAACGAGGCGCGTATCCGCAATAAGGCGTTGCAGGCGCTCATTTCGCGTTCTGCTTTCCCTTAGCGGCAATTTCGTGCTGCAACAGTTCGATCTCGTGCTTGAGTTCTTCATATTCATCCATCTTGCGCCGCAGGAAATCCAGCGTGATGGCGGCCTTGCTTTCGATGCCGCGCGGCGTGAGCAGGTAGGCATAGCCGAGCTTATTCTTGTTGTTGCGGAAATTGCGCGCTTTGACCCAGCCCTTATCGATCAGGGCGTTGAGGCAGTAGTTGGTCTTGCCGAGGCTGGTCCCCAGTTCGCGTGCGACATCGCGCTGGCTCAGCTCGGGCCTCGCCTCGAGCAGCCTTAGCAGTCGCAAATGCGTGTGGTCGATCGGCCGATCAGTCGTGGGCGGCACGGCTGTGGCCTGCTGGGCGTTCGAGGAGCGCAAACTGTTCCTATTTGCGTGCGTTCAAGTGATGAACGCGCATTTAAGAACACATTGGGGTGGATGTCAAATGGAATAGGACTGGTGCGCATATCACGCCTTTCCACGGCCCCTTGCACCTTGCGCAGGAGCCGCTCGGATTCGACATGTACGTGACTGTACGAAAGCACGCTTCTGTGTTC
>JBQMQE010000482.1:0-2561 GCA_052172655.1 Burkholderiales bacterium | reverse complement strand
ATCGATAGTCAGCCGCAGCGCCATGTCATGCACCGCGTCGCCCGGCTGGCGCAGGCCGCGAAACGGCTCGCGATAGCTGAAGGGCTTGGTGTCGACGATGCGCGCCTCGATATCCCAGAGGCCGTCCTCGCGCTGGTAGCCCTCGCAGCTTATGCTTCGCGTATGTCTATGGCGGCGCGGCGCCGGTGGCGGCAAATTCATGGTTTTGTTCCTCCAGTAGATTGCTGAGGTTTATGCAACTGAGTGACAGCCCTACCCGTCCGAGCGGCAGAGGGGGTCTACTCATCCGACCTTCCTGATATCCCCTTCCGCGGTCACCACGCCGAAGACGGACTTTCTCAGTTCGCCAAGCTGGTCGCGCGCCTGCGCGGCCTTTTCGAATTCCAGGTTGCGCGCATGGTCGAGCATCTGCTTCTCCAGGCGCTTGATCTCGCGCGCGAGCTGCTTCTCGCTCATGTGCGCGTAACGCGCCTGGTCCTGCGCCGCTTTCAGGTCGAACTGCGCCTGGTCGCGGTCGTAAAAGCCCTCGATGATGTCCTTGATGCGCTTGGAAATGCCCACGGGCGTGATGCCGCGCTCCGCGTTGTATGCGGTCTGCTTGGCGCGGCGGCGCTCGGTTTCGCCGATGGCGCGTTTCATCGAATCGGTGATGCGGTCGGCGTAGAGTATGGCCGCGCCGTTGATGTGGCGCGCAGCGCGGCCTATGGTCTGGATCAGCGAACGCTCCGAGCGCAGGAAGCCTTCCTTGTCGGCGTCCAGGATCGCCACCAGCGACACCTCGGGCAGGTCCAGGCCCTCGCGCAGCAGGTTGATCCCCACCAGCACGTCGAATTTGCCCAGGCGCAGATCGCGGATGATCTCGACCCGCTCCACCGTCTCCACCTCGGAGTGCAGGTAGCGCACCTTGATGCCGTGCTCGGCCAGGTATTCGGTCAGGTCCTCGGCCATTTTCTTGGTAAGCGTAGTCACCAGCACGCGTTCCTTCTGCGCCACGCGCAGGCTGATCTCCGACAGCAGGTCGTCCACCTGCGTCGTCGCCGGGCGCACTTCGAGTTGAGGATCGACCAGGCCCGTGGGTCGCACCACCAGTTCCACCACCTGCCCCGAATGCGTGCGCTCGTACTCGGCCGGCGTCGCCGAACAGAAGAAGGTCTGCTTCATCATGCCCTCGAACTCATCGAAGCGCAGCGGCCGGTTGTCCAGCGCCGAGGGCAGGCGAAAACCGTAATCGACCAGATTTTCCTTGCGCGAGCGGTCGCCCTTGTACATGCCGCCGATCTGGCCGATGGTGACGTGGCTCTCGTCGATGATCATCAGCGCGTCGCGCGGCAGGTAGTCGATCAGCGTCGGCGGCGGCTCGCCCGCCTTGCGCCCGGACAGGTGGCGCGAATAATTCTCGATGCCCTTGCAAAAACCCATCTCGTTCAGCATTTCCAGGTCGAAGCGGGTGCGCTGCTCGATGCGCTGCGCCTCGACCAGCTTGTTCGTGCTTACGAAATAGTCGATGCGCTGGCGCAGTTCCAGCTTGATCGCCTCGATCGCGCGCAGCGTGGTCGCGCGCGGCGTGACGTAGTGGCTGGAAGGATAGACGGTGAAGCGCGGCACGCGCTGGTGCACGCGGCCGGTGAGCGGATCGAAAATCGCCAGCGTCTCGACCTCGTCGTCGGCGAGACTGATGCGCACCGCGGTCTCGGAGTGTTCCGCCGGAAACACGTCGAGCACATCGCCGCGCACGCGGAAGGTGCCGCGGGCGAATTCGAACTCGTTCCTTTGGTACTGCATCGCCGTCAGGCGTCCGATGATGTCGCGCTGCGTGAGCTTCTCGCGTTCGCGCAGGTGCAGGATCATGCCGTGATAATCGACCGGGTCGCCGATGCCGTAAATGCAGGACACGGTGGCGACAATGATGGTGTCCTTGCGCTCCAGCAGCGACTTGGTCGCCGACAGGCGCATCTGCTCGATGTGTTCGTTGATGCTCGAGTCTTTCTCGATGAACAGGTCGCGCGAGGGCACGTAGGCCTCGGGCTGGTAGTAATCGTAGTAGGAGACGAAATACTCGACCGCATTCTCGGGGAAGAACTCGCGCATCTCCGAGTACAACTGCGCCGCCAGCGTCTTGTTCGGCGCGATGATGAGCGCCGGCCGGCCCTGGCGCGCGATCACGTTGGCCATGGTGTAGGTCTTGCCCGAGCCGGTGACGCCGAGCAGGGTCTGGTAGGCGAGCCCATTCTCGACGCCCTCGACCAGCTTGGCGATGGCCTCGGGCTGGTCGCCGGCGGGCTCGAACTGCTGGTGCAGCCTGAACGGGCTGTTGGGAAAAGTGACAATCACGGGAGTATAATTATTGCTTCGATAAAAAACGCGAAAGTTTAACACGATGAACGCCCCACACTCCCCCTCCCTGCTCGCCGGCGTGCAAATGGCGCCGCGCGATCCTATCCTGGGCCTGACCGAAGCCTATAACGCCGACAAGAACCCGAAAAAGGTCAATCTCGGCGTAGGCGTCTATACCGGCGACGACGGCAAGGTGCCGCTGCTGGAGTGCGTGCGCCGCGCCGAGC
>JBQMQE010000481.1:0-2571 GCA_052172655.1 Burkholderiales bacterium | reverse complement strand
TCGGCTGCGCGCTCGATGAAGCGACGCCCGATCTCGCCGACGCGAACGAGGTCTTCATGACGCTGCGCGCCTGGCAGTTCGAGCTTGCGTACGGCGAACTGCTGGACCGCCACCGCGACTTGCTCAAGGACACTGTGATCTGGAATATTGAAGCAGGCAGGAAGCTCGAAGGCCCGCAGATTGCCGCGGCGGAACTGAAGCGCACTGCGCTGTTCAATCGCATGCACGACTTCATGCAGCGCTACGAGTTTCTGATCCTGCCGGTGAACCAGGTGCCACCGTTCGACGTCGACCAGCCCTATGTCACCGAAATCAACGGCGTGACCATGGACACCTACATAGACTGGATGAAGTCATGCTACTTCATCACGGTAACCGGCCATCCGGCGATCTCGGTGCCCTGCGGCTTTACCGCGGAGGGGCTGCCGGTGGGGGTGCAGATCGTCGGACGGCACCAGGACGACTTCGGCGTGTTGCAGCTCGCCTACGCGTTCGAACAGGCGACCCAGTTGTGGAAGCGGCGCCCGGCGATTTCCGCCGTGCAGTAGTATCGGCCAAGAAATCGTTGCAAAATGAATTCTGCCGCGGGCCGATCCAGGGATTCGAAGGAGGCAAGTGTGCGCAGTCATCATGACATGGGTGGACAAGCCGCCGGCAAATGCGAGCCCGGCGAACACGAGTACGAGCTTTGGGAGAAGCGCGTCGACGCGCTGATGATGCTGCTCTCGGACAAAGAGCGGCAGTTGCTCAAGGTGGACGAGCTGCGCCGCAATATCGAGAGCCTGGGGGCGGACGCCTACGAGTGCATGGGCTATTACGAGCGCTGGATGCACTCGATTGCCCAGACCCTGATCCAACGCGGCGTGATCAGCGTCGACGAGATCGGCCGCAAAATGGCGGAACTGGAGGCCAGAGATGGCCGCGCCTGAGCCGACGCCGGCGCGTTTTGCGCCGGGCGCGCGCGTGCGCGTGCGTCGCGCCTACCCGCCGGGCCACGTGCGCACCCCCTGGTACTGCCGCGGCCATGCTGGCGTGATCGAGCGCATCTGCGGCAGTTTCGCCAATCCGGAAGAACTGGCTTATAACCGCGGCGGCTTGCCGGCGCAGCCGCTGTATCGCGTACGTTTTCTTTGCCGCGAGCTGTGGCAGGACTACGCCGGCAACGCCAGCGACGTGGTCGAGATCGAAATTTTTCAGCATTGGCTGGAGCACGTATGAACCAGCACGACGAACCGGACAGCCGCGGTTATTATCGGCGCATGCAAAGCGCGATCGAGGAGTTGCTGATCCTCAAGGGCGTGTTCACCGGCGCCGACGTGGAGCGCGAGGTCAAGGCCATGGACAGCCGCGATCCAGGGCGGGGCGCCAAGATGGTGGCGCGCGCCTGGGTCGACCCGGCTTACAAGGCGCGGGCGCTCGGAAATGGCTCGGCTGCGGCGGAGGAACTGGGCTTTGCCGTGGGGCCCCTGCGCCTGATCGTGCTCGAAGACACTCCCAGCGTGCACAACGTAATCGTCTGTACCCTGTGTTCCTGCTACCCGCGCATGCTGCTCGGGCTTCCACCCGAGTGGTACAAGAGCCGCAATTACCGCAGCCGGGTGGTGCGCGAGCCGCGCAAGGTGTTGCAGGAGTTCGGCACCCACATCCCCGACGAGGTCGAGATCCGGGTGCACGACTCCACGGCCGACATGCGCTACATGGTATTGCCGCTGCGCCCCGCCGGCACCGGGGATCTCACTGAGGACGAACTGGCGCAATTGGTCACGCGCGATAGCCTGATCGGCGTCGCCGTCGCAAACGCGCCGGCCGCCTGAATCCCGACTCTATCCGGAGTTGCTTTCTCCAAGAAGATATGCAGGCATTGAGCGCTCGTGGCCAACTCGGGATTTCCTTGTTCATCCATAATTAAGTTTAATTGTACAAGTGTGGTGCTTTATGCATAACCTAATGCCTCCACTTGGAAGACCGCTCCGGGGCGGCCAGACGTGCAAGCGGCGGTAGCTGATTGTCTTCGGAAAGAATCAAAACAAGATCAGCAACCACCCGGTCGTATAGTCGCCGGTGCAACCAGTGGCAAACCAGTCATTCTTTCTTTTAAGGGGGGAGGGGATATGGTTTATTCACGACAGCCCCGTGGGCGCCCGTCCACGCTCGGGGCGCGACTTTCACCGTGACGTTCACGTTCGTCGTCAAGCAGAGCTGGATCTGCAGATGGCGCAATGCGGCAAGCGCGCGCAGCCCAGCCTCGGCTTGCATTACGCCAGCGTTATGAACCTGAACCAACGCCCGTACAAGAGATCGCGCGATAGCGCGCTCAGGTCGAGCGTCATATTTTTCCATCGTCCATAACAAGCGGGGCCCTTTCCGGAGAGACGAACCGAAATCGAGAAATTACGCGAAACGCTCGAAACAGCGTGACGAGTCTAGTGGTATGACAACTGCGCAACAACAAAGGAGGCGGTCATGCAACGAACTACTCAAGGCATCAGCGAGGATTGGCTTTCGGTGTGGTGCTGATGGCGGTACTGATATTTATCAGCTATAGGTACTTCCCGGCCGGCGGCTAAGCCG
>JBQMQE010000480.1:0-2576 GCA_052172655.1 Burkholderiales bacterium | reverse complement strand
CGTCAGACAGCGCTCCCCTGGACGGCATCGAAGCGCTGCCGGACTCGGGTTACGTCCGGCTGAAGATCGGGCCGGCTGTGCTGATCGCCGATGTTGGCGCGATCGGGCCGGATTATCTGCCGGGCCACGCCCATGCCGACAGCCTGAGTTTCGAGCTCTCGCTGCACGGCCGGCGCGTGCTGGTCAACGGCGGCACCTCCACTTACGAGGCCGGGGACGAGCGGCTGCGCCAGCGTGGCACCGCGGCCCACAACACGGTCGTGGTCGACGGGCAGGACTCTTCCGAGGTGTGGGGGAGCTTTCGCGTCGCGCGCCGGGCGCGTCCTTTCGATGTGCGCTGGGGAAGAGTTGGGGACGCTGTTTGGCTGGAAGCCGCTCACGACGGCTATCGGCGTTTGCCCGGCCGTGTTGTTCACCGCCGCAGTTGGCGCCTTTCGGCAGATCGGCTCGAGATTGCCGATACGCTGGAAGGTCAATGGACGAGCGCTCTGTCCTGCTGGCATGCGCATCCGGAGTTTCAGGTCCGCGCAACTGGGCGCGATATCTTGCTGGTTCACGATGGGGAATTGACCGTCACTCTGTCCGCAGAGCATGACGAGCCCGAACTGATTGAAGATACATGGCATCCCGAATTTGGTGTCACGCTGAAAAGCACCAGCATCCGTATTCCCTTACACGGTCCCCGCAGTGTCGTCACCATCACTTGGTCATAAATGCGAATTCTCTTTTTATCCGACAACTTCCCTCCGGAAGGCAACGCGCCCGCCACCCGTCTGTGGGAACACGCCACCCGCTGGGTAAGCGCCGGTCACAGTGTGACGGTCATCACCGGCGCCCCCAATTTTCCCGAGGGCAAGCTCTTCCCGGGCTACACCAACCGCTGGTATCAGGTCGAATTGATGGGTGGCATCCGCGTGGTGCGCGTGAAAACCTACATCACCGCCAACGAAGGCTTTCTGAAGCGCACGCTGGACTACCTCAGCTTCATGGTCAGCGCCTGGATTGCGGGGCTGTTCGAAAAGCGCCCGGATGTCGTGGTCGCGACCTCGCCTCAATTCTTTTCGGCTTGCGCTGGTTGGGCGTTGGCGGCGGTTCGAGGACTGCCGTTCGTGTTCGAGCTGCGCGACTTGTGGCCTGCGTCCATTGTGGCGGTGGGCGCGATGCGGAAGTCGCTCGTCATTCGCTTGCTGGAGCGTGTCGAGATGTTCCTTTACCGGCGAGCAACGGCCATCGTATCGGTGACCCACGCGTTCAAGCGCGAGCTGGTCGATCGCGGTGTCGACGCGAACAAAATCCACGTGGTATTGAACGGCGTCGATTTGAACCAATACCAGCCCCGCCCGCGCTCGCCGGCGCTGGAGGCCGAAATCGGCCTGAAGGGGAAATTCGTCGTCGGCTACATCGGCACGCATGGCTTGGCGCACGCGCTCGACAAGGTCCTCGATGCGTCGGCGCTCCTGCAGCAGCGCAGCGATATCGTTTTTCTGTTTGTCGGCGGTGGTGCCGATCGTGCGCGCGTCGAGGCGATGGTGGCCGAGCGGCAATTGAAGAATGTGGTGCTGCTTGCGCGCCAGCCGAAAGAGCGCATGCCGGAGATCTGGAGTCTGTGCGATCTGGTCCTGGTGCCATTGCGGGATACTCCGGTATTTCGGACCGTGATTCCCTCGAAGATCTTCGAATGCATGGGTATGGGGATTCCGGTGCTGATGTCCCTGCCCGAAGGTGAAGCCACCGCCATCGTCCGCGAAACCGGCTGCGGCGTGTGCGTGCCGCCGGAGAATCCGGGGGCAATGGCCGCCGCGATAGAAGATCTCAGCGCTGACCGGGAAAAGCGCGATCAGCTTGCGGCTGCGGCCAGCGCTGCCGCACCGCGCTATTCACGGGATGAACTCGCGGCATCGATGCTGAGCGTTCTTCAAGCCTGCAGCAGGAAAATGGGCTGACCGCGGGTCGATTCGCGCGTGTAGAAGGCCTTGTCGGGCTGCCCGAACAAGAGAGCAAACACCGGGCGACGCGTCTTGCTGAACAGCGCTTCGGCGATTGGAAACGTGGCGGCGGTCGTGGCCATAGAATTCGATCGTACCGATATCAAGTACGACCGTACCGAATTGCGGTACGGTTTGTCCAGTCCGGGGGAATCAAGCATCTGTCCGATCCCGTTAAGTTCGTCCTCCGGGGCGGGGGACCGACGGTCAGGGTTACCCGACGAGGTGGTGCAAGCCGAGAAAGCCTGTACCGCCGTTTACAAGGATGCGTTCACGGGTGTTGTAGGCTCGCATTTGTTGAGTGTTTCCTGGCTGCATGAACGTTTGGCGGATGATCGCTTCGCTGAGGCCCCTCACCCCAGCCCTCTCCCCGCGTGCGGGGAGAGGGAGAAATTCGTCGGCTTAGATGCTACGCTTTGACAATATTGGCTGACGCCTCGCCGTACACGCCACGTGTGTCCACGACTAACGCGGCGCATTGCTTGATCAAGTCGTAGTCAAACGCATCGTGGTCTGTGGCAATCAGAACGCAGTCGTATCCGGAAATCGTCTGTCGAGTCAGTTCGACGCTGCGCATGTCAAGCTTGTACT
>JBQMQE010000479.1:0-2580 GCA_052172655.1 Burkholderiales bacterium | reverse complement strand
CTCGGTGGTCGGGCAGAGCGACCCGGAGTGGGGCGAAGTCGTGATCGCCTTTGTCGTCGCCCGCGACCCACGTGGCCGGGCGCCGGAAAGCGCGGAGCTCGACGCGCTGTGCCTGGACCACATCGCCCGCTTCAAACGGCCCAAGGCCTACCGCTACGTCGAAGCGCTGCCGAAGAACAGCACCGGCAAGGTGCTCAAGACCGAGCTGCGCAAACTGCTGTAGTTGTCGAAAAAAGTCATTCCGAGCGTAGCGAGGAATCCGCTGTTCAGGCGAATGACAAAAAAGCAGATTTCTCGGCCTGCGCTCGCGCAATGACAATTCCTTGAGTTCCGAGGCAACACACTGGATCTGCACGCCTTTGCCGACCTGCTAGACTGTTCGTTCGCAGGCGAGCGGGCCGGCGACGGAAGAAGCCTGCGCCAAGTTGACGTTAACGTAAACGTCACATAAACTGTGTGTTCTCGGGATTCCGCCAGTGGGGTTGCCATGACCGACCTGTCCATCAGCACCAACCTGACCATCTACAAGCCCAAGCACAAGGTGCGCTTCGTCACCGCGGCCGCGCTGTTCGACGGCCACGACGCCTCGATCAACATCATGCGCCGCATCCTGCAGGGCACCGGCTGCGAGGTGATCCACCTCGGCCACAACCGCTCGGTGGAAGAGGTGGTGACCGCGGCGCTGCAGGAGGACGTGCAGGGCGTCGCCATCAGCTCCTACCAGGGCGGGCACGTCGAATACTTCAAGTACATGTTGGATCTCTTGCGCGAGCGCGGCGGCGGCGAGATCAAGGTGTTCGGCGGCGGCGGCGGCGTGATCGTGCCCGACGAAATCGCCGAGCTGCATGCCTACGGCGTGTCGCGCATCTATTCGCCTGAGGACGGCCAGAAAATGGGCCTGCAGGGCATGATCAACGACATGGTGATGCGCTGCGACGTCGATATCGCGCAGTTCGCGCCGCGCGAGCTGAAGGCGGTCAAGGGCGGCGACCGGCGCAAGCTGGCGCAACTGATTACCGCTCTCGAGAACAAGGCAGCCGGCAACGAGGCGATGGCCAAGCTGCGCGAAGCCGTGCTCAAGGAAGCCGAAGAACTGGACATCCCCACCCTGGGCATCACCGGCACCGGCGGCTCGGGCAAGTCCTCGCTCACCGACGAATTGATCCGGCGTTTTCGGCTGGATCAGGACGACAGGCTCAACATCGCCGTGATCGCGGTGGATCCGTCACGGCGCAAGAGCGGGGGCGCGCTGCTGGGCGACCGCATCCGCATGAACGCGATCAACGGCGAGCATATTTTCATGCGTTCGCTGGCCACCCGCGCGGCCGGCTCCGAAATTTCCGAGGCCCTGCCCGAGGCGCTCGCCGCGTGCAAACTCGCCGGGTTCGATCTGATCGTGGTCGAGACTTCCGGCATCGGCCAGGGCGACGCGGCGATCGTGCCGCTGGTGGACGTGTCGCTGTACGTGATGACGCCCGAGTTCGGCGCCGCGAGCCAGCTCGAGAAAATCGACATGCTCGATTTCGCCGACTTCGTCGCCATCAACAAGTACGACCGCAAGGGCGCCGCCGACGCGCTGCGCGACGTGAGGAAGCAATACCAGCGCAACAGCGATGCGTTCAAGTTCCCGGCCGAGACCATGCCGGTGTTCGGCACCATCGCCGCGCGCTTCAACGACGACGGCGTCACCGCGCTGTACCAGCACCTGTTGCCGCGCCTGGCGGAGCACGGCCTGAAAACGAAGCCGGGCAAGCTACCCACGGTCGAAGTGCGCGCCTCCAGTAGCCAGGCGGTGGTGGTGCCGCCGCAGCGCTCGCGCTACCTCGCCGAAATCGCCGACAGCGTGCGCGCCTACCACAAGTTCGCCAGCGCGCAGGCGCATATTGCGCGCGAGCGCCAACAGCTCACCGCGACCAAGCTCATGCTCCTCGCCGACAAGTGCGACGTTCCCGCGCCTGAGACCCTCGACAAAATGATCCACGCGCGCGAAGCCAAGCTGGACGCGCGCGCCAAAAAACTGCTCGACATGTGGCCGCAGATGCAAAAGGCCTACTCGGGCGACGAATACGTGGTCAAGATCCGCGGCAAGGAAGTGCGCACCAAGCTCACCTCGAAGTCGCTCTCGGGCAGTACCATCCGCAAGGTCGCGCTGCCGCGCTACGAGGATCATGGCGAGCTGCTGAAGTGGCTGCTGCTGGAAAACGTGCCCGGATCGTTCCCCTTCACCGCCGGCGTGTTCGCGTTCAAGCGCGAGAACGAGGACCCGACGCGCATGTTCGCGGGCGAGGGCATGCCCGAGCGCACGAACCGGCGCTTCCACTACCTCGCGCGCGGCCACCAGGCGACACGCCTCTCGACCGCCTTCGACTCCACCACACTGTACGGCGAGGACCCGGACGAACGGCCCGACATCTACGGGCGCATCGGCAACTCGGGCGTCTCGATCGCGACGCTCGACGACATGAAGCGCCTCTATTCGGGATTCGACCTGTGCGCATCGTCGACCTCGGTTTCGATGACCATCAACGGCCCCGCGCCGATGATCCTGGCGATGTTCATGAACACTGCCGTGGACCAGCA
>JBQMQE010000478.1:0-2584 GCA_052172655.1 Burkholderiales bacterium | reverse complement strand
TCGTGCTTCAGCTCCGCCGGCAGGCAGCGCTCGGGCGTGGTGATCACGATGTTCTTGCGCGGTGCGCTCGCCGGCAGGCGCGCGGCCAAGTTACGAATGCCGCGCAGCACGCCGCGCCGCGCCTCCCACACCTGGTGGAAATCCTTGAGCACGAACGTCGCACCGCCGGCAAAGTCCTCGATCGTGCGCAGGATCGTGTCCGGCGTTGCCTCGCGCTTGGTGTCGAAGGAATCCTTGGCCGGCTTGAGGCACTGGAACTGGTCGGCGACATCCCAGGTGTACAGACCTTCGCCTTCCGGCCAGCCGGACGTATGCGCGAGCTCGGTGAGTTCCTGCAGCACGCGTGCCTCCTCGCTCGTGACCACATTGACCAGCGCGATGCGCGCATCGAAATGAAGCTTCAGCTCGTCCTTGAATGCCATGCGATCTCCATGCTCACAGTCTGCCACCTCGTTCGCGCCCGGCCGCGGGGGCTCATTGGGACATCGGCTTACCGTAATCTACAGCTTCACGATCGGCAGATCCCGCAGAGGCAGGCGCAGGCGCTCCCCCGCCGAAAGCTGAACGTAGGATCGATTGCCCTCGTGCAGGTCCTTAAGCGATAGCGTCAGCCGCCGATTCCCATCGACCCCGAAGCCCGCGATGAACCGCCGCGCACCGACGGTGCAGGGCGGATCCGCGTGGATGAATTCGCGGTCCGCTGGATTCAGTTCACGCAGCGAAACGTCCTCGCGCCGGATCGTGTCGCGCCGCTGCAGCCGGCCGCCCACGACTTCCCACACGTCCTCCGGCCGCAGCATCGCGGAGCGCTCCACCACCACAAGTCCGAGCCGCGTCGCGCCTTCGCAGGCGGCGTTCACGTACTTGGTCGAGACCGGCCCCTGCGTGGGATAGCGCGTTCCCTTGGGCACTACCGGGACTAGCACGTAGTCCTTCTTCGCCGGATCCCAGCCGCGCAGGCAGTACTCGTGCACCAGGGCGAGATTCAGGTCTTCGCCGGCGTAGCGGCACGCGCCGCGCGCAATGGCCTCGAACGGGTCCTCGCAGTGCACCGGGCAGCCTGGAAACAGATTCGTCACCACGCCGGCCACACCCAGCAGCAGGCTGGAGCCGCCCGCCATGAACACCGCTTTTACTTCGGACTTGCGCGTGCCGTACTTGCCCTGTGCGACATCGAGCGCGCGCTCGACGGTGCGCGCCACCAGCCGGTAGAGGCTCAGGCCCGAGAGATCCGGCCGTGCCGAGTCGAGCATGCGGCGTAGACCCTCGGCGCTGAAGGTGTGGCTGATCAGTCGCGCCGTGAGGTCGTTCAATTGCGCGACCTCCACGCGCGCCTCGCCGCCGGAGAGCCGCAGCTTGGCTTCCTCCGCCGCGCGCAGCAGTACCGTGCCCACATCGGCCATGTCCTGGTCGGAGAGCTTCTCGCTTTGTTGCAACTCGGAGAGCATCCACTGGTCCACGAGCGACCCGCCGATCTCCTCGCCCGCGCGGCCGAGCACGTCGCACGGCCGAATGTCTCCGGCCGCCACATCGCGCGTCTTCACCACCGACACATCCAGCGTGCCGCCGCCGAAGTCGAACACCACGTACACCTCGCCCTCGTGCACGTGGGTGTCGTAGCCGAGGATGCAGGCGGTGGCCTCGTCGAGCATGCGCACCGTACCGCGGAAGGTCTGCAACACCGCGCCCTGCAGCCAGTCCACGTACTGATCGTAGGCCTCCACCGGCAGGGTGACCACGAGGTCCTCGTCCGCCTGCAGCCCGGCCGAGAGCAATACCCGGCCGATCAGGTCGTCGGCCGCCTGGCGCGGCGTGATCAGATCGCCGTTGATACGGCGGGCGCGGTTGTTGTTCCGGAGGATGTCGAGCTTGGTCCAGCGAAAGGTGCCGCGGTGGCTGGCAAGCCCGGCATTTTCCACCTGCGCGCCGGTGCTGAGCGCATTGCCTTCCCCGTAGTGCACGAGCGAGGGAATGATGGCGGATTCCCGCTCATTCGCGGCGCCGGGCGCGCGGTAGCGATAGATCTTGCCGATCTCCTCGAGGCGCAGCGTGTCCACACGCCGCGTGGCGGTATTCCAGCGCGCGAGCACCGTGTTGCAGGTGCCGAAGTCGATGGCCATGGTCATGGCGCCATTCCCTGCATGCTATTGCGCACTATTGCGTCCTATCATGCTCTGCTGCGTCCTGTTCCAATCGCTGTCCCTCGCCCGCGGCCGCCCCGTTGCGGCTGACCATGGCCTTGAGGAGGATGTCGCCCCCCAAGCGGTAGCCGACGAATCGAACCACCACGGCATCACCATCGGCCACATCGGCGCCGCTCATGCGCTGGTGCAGCCGCGCGTCGAACCCGCAGGTGTCCCCCACCGTGCCGATGCGCGCCAGACCGGAGTCACGCAATCCGGCTTCGACTTTGCCGAAGAGCTTGAGCACGTCCTCCGCGCGGACGGCGCGACCCGAGTCGGCCAGCGCCTGCATGGTCGCGAGCTGTGAGCACAGCGGCGCGAGGCGGCGTGCGAGCGCATCGACGCCGGCCGCCGCGGCACGGGCTTGCTCGCGCTGCGCCTGCTGCACGGCGCGTTCGTAC
>JBQMQE010000477.1:0-2586 GCA_052172655.1 Burkholderiales bacterium | reverse complement strand
GAGCGCACGGCCCTCGCCACCATCGCCATCCACGGCAACCTAGCCACCCGCCTCTGCCGCGCCCACGCCTCCGGCGAACCCCTCGCCTCGATCTACCGCCGCCTCGCCGAAGGCATCGCGACGAACACCATGTTCCTGTAGGGGCGCGGCTCGTCCACGCCCGCCGTTGATCCGACCAGCTCGACCTGATGCCGGGCCCGACTTCAACCGCCAAGATTTCCAAATTCACGGCCAAGAATCGACGAACTACACACTGCAAATCACTACCCCTTCCGCCGATCCCGAACGCCGCCAAGCGCGCGCGCCCGCACTCGTCAAGGACCGCAAGATTGTATCATTGACCCCTTCTTCCGGCCTCGCCGCATCGCAAGCCCCCGCTGCCGAATTCGTTGGTCCGAGAGGAGCGGTAACGCCATTGTGCGGCGATGAAGCAACCGACGGAAAAAGATCAGCTTGTTTACCAGATGGCCGCGCGAGTCATGATCGATGTCGAGCGAATCGAGGCGCCTATTCGAGCCCTGAATGAGGCGGTGCAGCGCGGCATGGCACCGGTCATCGCACTCTCCAAAGCAGCGGAGCGCAGCGTGCGGAGGTACGAAGAAATGCAGGAGAACTTCCGGAAAAGCTTCGAACCGTTCCAGGCGATGATCGCACGCATGGACGCGCAGGCCCGGCGGTTTCACGAGTCGATCCAGAAGGCGATACGCAATTCGGGGATCGATTTCGAGGTCATCGCGCGGGCGATGGAGGAGGACAAGGCGAGATTTCCCGGAGAGATGCGAATCATGGCGGAACACGGATGGTATGTTCAGCCCCGGATGACACCGCGCCAGCACCGTGAGATTTGCAGGGCACTCGCCGAAACCCGGACGGCCGAAGTCGAAGCGGCGCTGGTGAACTATTTCGAGGCGGAACTTGAGGAGATCGAAAAGACGCTCTGTCGCAACACGCCGAACCGGGCACGACTGTTGCGGAGCGCCTTTGCGGCGCATCGGCGGAAGGATTTCGCCGCTTCGATTCCGCTCATGCTTGCGCAAGCGGACGGCATATGTCGGGACTACACGGGTGGCCACCTGTTTGCGGACCGCAAGACGCTGCAGGCCTGGGTAAAAGCCGGGAAGCCGAGCATGCTGATGTATTTCGCGGCCTTGGTGGAGGTGACGCCGATCATCGCATCCGAAAAAGTCCGGGCGAGCAACCCCGTCGCGTTTAATCGCCACGCCATCATGCACGGCGAATCGATCGACTACGATTCGGAAGCGAATGGCGCGCGCGCGGTATCGCTGCTCGTGTATATCGACTGGGTGCTCGGTGAAATCACCCGCTCCGAAAGAGCGAAGCGCCGGTGCTAGCGGCGTTACCCACGTCAGCCTGGCCCGAAGTAGGGCCGTAGGTCATCGACCGTGCACTGGCTCAGCCATTTCGGCACCACGACGAGTTTCCCGGAGCGGTGGTATCGTTCCCAGCGGAAAGTCCAAAAGCGAGGCGCTTGGATCGCTGACTCTTCGCGAGGATCCAACAGGATCAGCCGGTTTTCTTCCTGGTCGAGGAGCCATTGGTTCAGCCGTTGGTTGATTCCCTTGTCCGAGAATCCATAGCCACAGCAAATGATGGTCCGATGCCCGGACGTCCGGCGTCGAAAAGCTGCGAGCGTTTCGCCCGTAACGCCCAAACCATAGGCCTGCTCCTTGACCGTGGTGCCGGTCAGGAACCGCGGCACGATGTTCAATGTGTTCAGCCGTTGGCCGGCACTATCCTTCGCGGAGTTGATGTCGCCGGTTACGCGAGCGTGTTGGTCCCATTTCGGGAATCGAATGCGATATTCGTCGACGGAGCCATGCAGCTTGAAAAGCCGGACCGCCGGTTCATCCAGTCTCCAGTCGCCGTTGAAGATTCTGGCATCGCCGTTCACTTCTCCGAAACCGTCGTGATACGCGATGCCTTCGGTCGTGAGCTGCTTTTCAATCAGGCATTCGTGGTTGAGGGTAAAGATATCGAGATCCGCCACCACTTTGGCGGTATCTGAAATTGCTTTCATGCCGACCGGCTGTCTTGCGCGGGCCAGACCATGGGCGACAGCCCATTGTATCAGTTCGCAGGCGCGGGCGGCCAACGAGGCGAATCGGTTGTCGTCGATGTGCGGGCTTTGCTGCATCCAGAGGTCTGCGGTATCGCGGTGCAAAAAAGCGAGGGTGTCAGCAATCATCGGGTTGGTGATTTCCCGCATCTCGTCCTGAACAATCTGGGTGGCGGCGGCGAACAGGTCCTCGTAGTGCGGCACCCGTCCATCGTGCGTGCCTAGATGCGGCGCGGTGCATTTCTGAAGTCTCCGCAGGAAGTCCTGCGCGCGTCCCGCCTCGCCGGTATCGCTCGTGGCATTCTGATCGGGAGCGAGGTAAAAGCTGGAGTCAGTGTGAGCGAGCCAGCGCAGGGTAAGTAGATCTTGGGTGATCTGTTCGACGCCTGCGGCCATCGAGCCATAGGAAATTCCCGAGCCGAAGAAAAAAGCGGGGTTGCTCACCCGGGCTTCTTTTCAGAATTCGCGCCAGTCCTCAATCCCGGCTATTGTAAATCATCGGGTATTGT
>JBQMQE010000476.1:0-2594 GCA_052172655.1 Burkholderiales bacterium | reverse complement strand
GTGCTGAAGAAATATCCTGGCACGCCGGCGGCAGATCAGGCGAAGCAGCGTCTCGCCGGCAAGCGTTAGCCGGGAATCCCAGGTGTCGTTTGCTCGGCCTCTCGTCCCCGATGGAGAGAGTGATCAAGCTTCGGGCAGAACCATGCGCAAAGCCGTCGTACTTCTTTCCGGAGGCCTCGATTCCGCCACCGTGCTCGCGCTGGCGGTGCACGAGGGCTACGCTTGCCATGCGCTGTCGGTCGACTACGGACAGCGCCACCGCGTCGAGCTCGAGGCTGCGGTGCGCGTCGCGCGCGCGCTCGGTGCGGTGGAGCAGAAGACCGTCAGGATAGACCTCACCGCCTTCGGCGGCTCGGCGCTGACCGACGACCATATCGCGGTGCCGACAGGGGGCGTGCAGAAAGACGGTATCCCCGTCACCTACGTGCCGGCGCGCAACACCATCATGCTCTCCCTGGCGCTTGCCTGGGCCGAGGTGCTGGCTGCCGAGGACCTGTTCTTCGGCGCCAACGCGGTCGATTACTCCGGCTATCCGGACTGCCGGCCGGAGTACATGCGCGCCTTCGAGCGCATGGCCAATCTCGCCACCAAGGCGGCGGTGGAAGGCCACCGGCTCACCCTGCATACGCCGATCATCGCGATGAGCAAGGCGCAGATCATCGGGGAGGGCGTTAAGCTGCGCGTGGACTACGGCCTTACCGTATCCTGCTATCAGCCCGATGCCGAAGCCCGCGCCTGCGGCGTGTGCGATTCCTGCCGCCTGCGCCGCGCGGGTTTCGCGACCGCCGGCGTGGCCGATCCGACCCAGTATTGCCCGGATCGTGCGTGATGCCTAAGAATCCGTTGCGGAATGAATTTTGCAACGGCCAATATAGGGGAGTATGAGGGGACGTGTCCCCTCATTTTGAAATGGACGCTAAGCCTGACGGCTGCGGGACGCATAGTATTTGCTTGTGCGAATCGGCGGTTATCGCCGAATTCAACCGCAGTAGGCCCGGATTTCATTGACACAAGCACCCCGGCAAATTAAAATCGCGCCTCTTTTCGGGTCGTTAGCTCAGCCGGTAGAGCAGCGGACTTTTAATCCGTTGGTCGCCAGTTCGAATCTGGCACGGCCTACCAAAAGTTCAAGTGAATTGGCGCTGTCCAAGCTTATTCGCTTTATGGGGCGTTAGCTCAGTTGGTAGAGCAGCTGACTCTTAATCAGTTGGTCACAGGTTCGACCCCTGTACGCCCTACCAATCAGCATTTGTTTTGGTCCATACTGCGGCCGCGCTGCCCGCTGCCACGCCTCCTCAATCCGCCGAATAGAGGGCATTTTCCGTTGGGTATCCCGGTGTTTGATCTAGGTCAACACGTCCAGGGACCCGCGGGAAGATACTTGCTCCGTCCCATTGGTGGAATATGCGTTGAATGGCACTAGTTTGAATCATCAGTCCAGGGAGTCGGTGAACTGGCGGCGCGCAGCGCGGTCTCAGACAGAGGTCCCGGATTGAATCTGGTCAAGCCGAAAGCAGGTCTTGCAAAGCCCGTCAGCAGCGCAGACGACGGACCGGCCTATACCACCAAATACCCCGTTACCCAATAGACAAGCTGGCTAAGGCGGGCCGATATGAAGGCGAATGCAATGTCCAATTTTGAAATCGTGGCTCGGGAGGATTTCTCCGATGTCACTTACCTGCTCGAGGTGCGCCATCCGCTGATGGCCAAGGCCGCAAAGCCGGGGCAGTTCGTGATCGTCATGCTGAACGAGCAGGGCGAGCGCATACCGCTGACGATCGCGGACTTTGATCGCAAGAAAGGGACCATCACGCTGGTGATTCAGGCGGTCGGCAAGACGACCAAGCAAATGCAACAGGAATGCCGGGTCGGCACATCGCTCTACGCGATGGTCGGCCCGATGGGCATACCCAGTCCGATCAGCCATGCGAAGAAGGTAGTGTGCGTGGGCGGCGGCCTGGGCGTGGCGCCGATCTTTCCCCAGGCGCGCGGCTTCAAGGAGGCCGGCGCCTACGTGATCGGGGTCCTCGGATTCCGCAATAAGGATCTCGTTTTCTGGGAGGACAAGTTCCGCTCCTGCTGCGACGAACTCATCCTGTGCACCAACGACGGCTCGGCGGGAATGAAAGGTTTTGTCACCGACGGCATCAAGGTCGCGCTCGCGGGGCACCCGGATATCGACGAGGTCGTGGCGATCGGCCCGCCGGTGATGATGAAAGCCTGCGCCGATGCGACGCGCGCGGCCAAGATCAAGACCATGGTGAGCGTCAATCCGATCATGGTCGATGGCACCGGCATGTGCGGCGGCTGCCGGGTCAAGGTCGGCGACCAGGTGAAGTTCGCCTGTGTCGATGGGCCGGACTTCGACGGCCATCTGGTCGATTTCGATGACCTGATGCAGCGCCTGCAGCGCTATACCAGGGTCGAGAAGGACGCCCACGAGCGCTGGTCGGAAAGCTGCCGCATGACCAAGCAGGTCGGCCCGAGCGCGCTGGATTCGCTGGCGCGGGGCCGCGCTCCCCAAAGCGAGCTGCTCGAGCTGCCGGATCCGTTCGAGGATGCGCCCGGAGGCTAATCCGGTTTGATGATTCATG
>JBQMQE010000475.1:2098-2604 GCA_052172655.1 Burkholderiales bacterium | reverse complement strand
GAGCGCATCCTGATCTCGGGGGATGCGCTGTGGGAGAACGGTTTCGGACTGATCGTCCCCGAGCTGTTCGGCCAGGCGGGCGGCTATGCCGCGACGCGCGCGACGCTGGAAGCGATTTCGCGCCTGGACATCGCCACGGTAATTCCAGGCCATGGCGCACCCTTTGGCAGCATCGAGCGCGCGCTGGCGACCGCATTCGCGCGGCTGGACGCCTACGAGCGCGATCCGGACAAGCTCGCCCGCCACGCGCTCAAGGTGATGCTGAGTTTTTCGCTCATGATCCAGGGCAGAATGGCGCTCGCCGATCTGCCGCAGTTTCTCGCCGAAAGGCCCATCTACGCCGACATCAACCGGCGTTTTCTGCAATTGCCCGAAGCCGAACTGCGCGACTACCTGGTCAACGACCTGGAGCGCCTCGGTGTACTTCTTCAGCTCTCCGTCGGAGATCGCCTTCGGGTCGCGGAAGCTGACGGTGTAGCGCTGGAAGACCGTGCCCGGCACCGCCT
>JBQMQE010000475.1:0-2088 GCA_052172655.1 Burkholderiales bacterium | reverse complement strand
GTCAACGACCTGGAGCGCGCCGGCGCGCTCACACGCCGCGACGGTCAGTTGTTATCGACCGGCTAGAGCGCGATCCTTACGTCGCACGCAGAAGAATGATGCCCGCCATTTCTTCAAGTTCGTTCAGGCGTAGAGGCCGCAGGTGAAATCCCCGGCGCCGGAAGCCGATCTTTCCGCACAAGTATTCGCGCAACAGATAGCGACGATCTACAGGCTGTTGCCGCCCACCCTGGCTATCTCGGTCGCGGGCGGTGCGCTGGTGCTGTTCGTCTTGTGGTTCTCCGCCCCGCACGCCTTGCTCCTCGGCTGGTACCTCGTACATCTGGGCGTCACTCTGCACGGCTACCTGCTGACCCGCGCCTACCGACGCGCAGCGCCGCGCCCTGAAGACGCGCAGCATTGGGCGCGCCGTTTTCTGCTCGGATTGATCGCAGCGGGCTCGGTGTGGGGCTTCCTCGGCTCGGTCCTGTTCCCGCCGCCCGGGAATCCGACCCAGTTCTTCATGGCCATGTACATGTACGGGGTCATGGCCTCGGGCATGTTCACCCTGGCGCAGTACTTCCGCGCGTTCCTGTGGTTTGCGCTGCTGACCCTGGCCCCGATGGGTATCTGCTTGCTGTACACGGGCATCCCGGGACAACAGCTCGTCGGCGGCGGCACTCTTCTGTTCCTGTATATCGCGCTATTCAATGCACGCCGTTTCGAAGGCATCACCAAAGAGTCGATTCGCCTGCACCTCGATATCGTCCGGGTCGCCGAAGAGCGCGAGCATGCCAAGGCGGCCGCCGAGGAAGCGAGCAAAGCGAAGTCCCAGTTCCTGGCCAACATGAGCCACGAGATCCGCACGCCGATGAACGGCGTGCTCGGAATGACCGAATTGCTGTTGTGCGGCGAACTGAGCGACTCGCAGCGCCGCTTCGCCCAAATCGCGCACGAGTCCGCTCGCTCCCTGCTCACGCTTATCAACGACATTCTCGATTTCTCCAAGATCGAGGCGGGCAAGCTGGAGCTCGAAACCATCGACTTCGACCTGGGGCAGGTGCTGAAGAACTGGATCGAACTGTTTTCCGAACGGGCCCAAACCGCAGGCATAGAACTCGTGCTCGACATCGATCCGGCGGCGCATACGCAACTACGCGGCGACCCGAACCGGCTGCGCCAGGTAGTCTCGAACCTGGTGGGCAACGCGATCAAATTCACCCCGAAGGGCAAGGTGGCCGTGCACGTGAGCGAGACCACTGCACAGGCCGACGCGGTCTTGCTGCGCTTCGAAGTGAGCGACACGGGCATCGGCATCGATGCCGGGAGCCAGGAACATATCTTCGACCCGTTCCGGCAAGCCGACGGCAGCACGACGCGCCGCTTCGGCGGCACCGGCCTGGGGCTGTCGATCTGCAAGCAGATCGTCGAATTGCTGGGCGGCCACATCGGCGTGAACAGCACGCCAGGCATCGGATCCGTGTTCTGGTTCGACGTCCCCTTTGCGCTGCAGGTGGCGCAGGAATCCGCGCCGCGCCTGGCGCAGGAGCAGCCGCCAGCGGAGCCCGCATCCGGTCCCGCCCAGCACGGGCCGCTGGGATCGGGCCCGCCAAGGCGGTTGCTGGTTGCGGAGGACAATCAAGTCAATCAACTCATTGCGCAGGCCATGCTGTCAAGGTTGGGCTGGGACTGCGACCTGGTCGAAAACGGGCAGGAAGCGATCGAGGCACTAGGTCAGAAGCGCTACGCGGCGGTCTTGATGGACTGCCAGATGCCGGTGATGGACGGGTTCGCCGCGGCCCATGCGATTCGGACCATGGAAGCCCAAGCGGGTCAATCGGCGCGCTTGCCGATCATCGCCGTGACCGCCCATGCGATGGAAGGTGATACCGAGAAATGCCTGGAAGCGGGAATGGACGGCTACGTCTCAAAGCCCTATTCGCTAACGGAACTGCAACAGGCACTCGATCGGGTTGTCGTGCCTATGCCCTCAAAGCCGGTTTAAGCGCGAATACGGCGCTTGCGGCGACTGCCCGCAACGCCATGCGTCTCACGCGCCTTTCTTGCCGCGCGGTATCGGTCTGCCGCTGTCGCGCCACCGCACCGCTT
>JBQMQE010000474.1:0-2608 GCA_052172655.1 Burkholderiales bacterium | reverse complement strand
GCCTTGGATAGATTCTGCATGCTGCTCACTCCCTTTGCGCCGCGCTTTCAGCGGAGCGGCTCGTCATTAGAGTCTGTAACAAAACGAGGGGATATCCCCCGAGGGGACTTCTTTCAGGGCGCCTCCCCTCGTGCTCCCCTAAATCAGTCGCCTGACAGCAATCCTGTTAGGCGCTTTTATCTTGTACCGCGCACCGGCAAATGCGGCAAGGCGAAACCCTGATTGTAGGCAGCGCGCGTGATCAACACAAACTTGAACTGCCAGCCTGTCGCAAGCGCGGCAACACCGGCCAGCAGCACGACGATGCGCGCGACGTCCGCTGCGTACCAGCCGACCAGTAGCAGCGCCAGCGGCGCGATAGTGCCGAACTGGATCAGGATTTTTCCCGACCGGTCCAGCGCCGCCAGCGCCGCGCGCACCACGATTTTTGCCGCGCCGCCGCGATAGATCGACCAGGCGAGAGCGCGCGCGATCAGCGCCAGCGAGAAATACGCGAGCGCGCCCCTGGCCGGCGTGTCGAACAACGCGGCCAGAGCGACGAACAAGCCGGCGCCTTCCGCGAGTGCCGTCGTGAACACCAGCCATATCAGCGCCGGGACGCGCCACGCCGGGATGCCTTTGGCCGCCTGCAGGATGCGGCCCTGGCAGTAGGCGAACACCAGCGCGGCCAGCGCAGCCGCCTGCGCCAGCGGCTGGCTGGCGCGCCAGAGCGCCGCCAGCCCCAATGCGAACACCAGGCCCGCAGCGAAGGATTCGCGCGTCATCCATGAAGTGAAAGGATTGAAACCGACATTCATCGCGCGCAGCGGCCGTCCGATTTCGAACCAGACGGAAATCAGCCCCGCGCCTATCAATCCCATGCCGAGCAGCATCTCGGCGCGCAGCGCGTTTCCGGTCGCGCCGGAAAGCGCCGCGGCCACCAGCAGCCCGGCGCCGGCGCTGCCGAACATGAAATTGAAGGCAGCGCGAAAATCCCAATTGCTCTGGTGCCAGGGTTTCGGTCCGAAGTTCATGTCGCCGCCTCCTTAACCAGATTTAAAGGTTCGCGTCCGCGCTGTCGGCGTCCGGCGGCAATCGCGGCCGGTCGCATCCCCGCTACGCGGGGCCCCTGCTTCCTGCTCATGCCGACCCCTCCTTCTTATCCCATATGTAGTAGAACCCGGGTCCGGTGCCCAGCTCCTCGTGCATGCGGAAAGTCTGATTTTCGGCGAGCAACTGCGAAACGTTGCTGTGCGGATCTTCGACGTCGCCGAAGCTCAGCGTCTGGGTGATGCAGGAATTGACGCAGGCCGGCGTCGCTTCCGGATCGATGCCCGGAGTGAGGCCTTTTGCCAGACCGGCATCGATGCGCTCGACGCAGAAGGTGCATTTGGTCGCCACCGCCAGCCGCTTGGGATCGAGGCGCTGCCGCTCCTCCGCCGTCGGCTCGCCGTAGGCGAAGCTCGCGCGGTCGGTCTTGTAGCGCGCCTGATAGGGGCAGGCGACCGCGCAATAGCTGCAGCCTATGCACAGATCGTAATCGATGGTGACGATGCCGTCCGGCCGCTTCCTGGTGGCGGTGGACGGGCACACGTGCATGCACGGCGGATCGTCGCAATGCATGCAGCCGACCGGCACGAAGGCGCGCTTCACCTCCGGGTATTCACCCACCTCCATGTCGAGCACGCGCCGCCACTGCACCCCCGGCGGCGTCGCGTTGGCCTGCCTGCACGAGGCGGTGCAGGTCTGGCAGCCAACGCAGCGGCGCAGATCGGCGACCATCGCCCAGCGGGTCATTTTCCACCCCCTGCGCGCTTCAGGCTCACCCGCACCACGTCGGCGCCCGATCCGGTGGCGTCGGTCAGCTCCATCGACATCGGCACCAGGGAATTCATGCTGGGCACGCCGAAATCCTTGGCGAACGGCGTCACCGAGTGGCCGAACTGTCCCAGCAGCAGCAGCGTGTCCGGACGTATGCCCTGGCGCACGACAGCCCTGGCTTTCACGCTGTGCTGCGGCGTGGCGATCTCGACCGTCTCGCCATCTTCCACGCCGAGCTTGTCGGCGGTGCCCTTGTTTATGATCACGCCGCGATGCCCGGAAATATTGTCAGCGACCTCCTTGATCAACTGGATGCCGACGTTGTTGCCCCAGGAATACTGCATGCTGCGCGAAGTCAGCAGCCAGAACGGGAAATCCTTGGTGTTGCCGCCCATTCTCACCAGGGATTTTTCCCATATGCCTGGAAAATCCTTCCACACCGGCAGCGTCTGATATTCGGCGAGCTGCTCGTTCCACCACTGCATGTCGTTTTCGTGCAGACGGTTGCCTAGCTCCTTGCCGATCCGGTACAGGCGCTCCTGATACGGCATCTCGAAACGCAGACCCTGCGCCACCATGGTGGGAAACAGGTACCAGTCGGCGTGCGCGAACGGCTTGGTGGCAAGGCCGTTCTCCTTCCACCAGGCGAGGTCGTGCACCTCTTTACCGCCGCTCAGATCGGCACTGGCCGCCTTGCACACGGCGTCCCAGATTTCGTCGCGATTGTGGACGGTGCTGGTATCCAGGGAGAAGTCCCAGTTCCCGTTCTTCAGCGGCACCCCGGCCGCGCCGCGGTTGATCGCGGCGT
>JBQMQE010000473.1:0-2615 GCA_052172655.1 Burkholderiales bacterium | reverse complement strand
AACCAGCGCGCGAGATCGGGCGAGGTGCTGCGCCAGTCGTCATCAGGGTAGCGAAAATCAGCGTATCCGCAAGCTGTTGCGACGGCAATCTGGGCTAGATCGACGCTGGCTCCGAATTCAGCCACAGCCGGCTCGAGCGCGACGAAGCAGCGGTGTTCGCGCTGGCGCATCTTTGCAATGAAATCGTCGGAGCGTTCGCGTGCGTCGCGCAAAAGCTCTGCCCGGCGGCCGATCTGCGCTTCGACCAAGCCATTGGCGATCGATATGACCGATAGCATCCGCCAGCGCGCTGCGCCAGCGGCGGGCATCAGCTTGTAGTCACCCAGCGCCGCATTCAAATAGTCGCAGATCACACCCGAATCAGTCAGGCGCAGGCCCTGATCCGTGACCAGAGCCGGGATACGGGCTACCGGCGTCGCATCCAGAAAAGCCGGGTCAAACGCAACGGTCTTCGTTGCCCAGCTATGCGGCCATCGTGTCGTGACGAATTCAACCCGGTCTTCCAGACCAAGTTCCATGATCGAGACGACGCACTTGCGGACCCACGGCGAGGCGGGCGTAGTGAACAATCGCATTGCTTACTCCTGCATGGTTCGGATTGCGCCAGTTGAAGGTCGTTCGACGCCGTCGCCGCCGAGACGATAATAGCGCAAGGCATTATCGCAGAACAGCGCCTGACGTTTAGCGTTTGACCAGGCGGCGAAGTACTCCGCGTAGGTCCGCCACACGTCGGTGTACGTTTTGCTGATTCCCTCAACCGGAAAATTGCTCGCGAGCATGCAGCGCGCGGTCGAAAAATGCTCAATCGCAAGATCTACGACCGGCGCAATCGACTTTGCATCCCACGCGCCGTCATACATGCCAAAGCCTGAAATTTTCGTCGCAACGTTGGGGTATTGCGCCAGTTGCATCATGCTTCCGCGCCACAAACCCAGGCGCTCCGCATCGCGCCATAGCGGCATGCCGGCGTGGGTGAGGATGAACTGCACGCCCGGATGCTCCCGCACCAGCGCCTCCACTTGCGCGCCCTGGTGAGGAAAGAACTGCAGGTCGAAAGACAACTGGTACTTGCCGAGCAGATGGAAATTCTTCCGGAAAGCCGGGTCGAGTAAAGGATCGTAGGGCGGAACTGCGTCAAGCCTTCTGTGAAGCGCCTGGCGTATCCCACGAAGATTGCCGAAGGCGCAGTGCGCCTCCAACAAGGCTTCCGCGTCCGTCGCGGCGAGATCAGCGTTTGCGACAATTGCCTGCGGTATACCGCGCGATGTAGGACTATCCGCGATGCCCTGCAACCAGCGTGTCTCGCGAAGATGATCGCGCGGATCGTGTTCTGCCTGGATGTGCACCGCCGCAAACACATCCAGACCAGCGGAATCGTTGATGAAATCGGTTACGAGATAATTACGGCGCAGCGACGAATAATCCGAGACTACCGACGGCCGATCGCCGTCCGACAACCAGGGATAGTAATTCTCATCCAGATTCCAGAGGTGTATATGGGCGTCTACGATCTTCATCGCACTCGGTTCGCTCCGACTCCATTGCCGAAGCCAAGAACATATTGCGGACCTGGATTCATTTCTTGCCATAAGCGATACGGCGGACGCGCCCAATAAACGCTTTGACGCAGCAACGCTAACGGCATGCGCGAATTGCTCGGCTCACGGCCCGCGTCGTGCCGGCCCAGGTCGGCAGAAAGGCGGCTTTCACGCCGACGCCGCCGGCAACCACGATCATCACATCATCCGGTTTGCACGCGATGCGCAGCGCACCGCTCGCGTCCGAGTGCGCCGCTGCAGCCCTGAGTTCAACCAGGTGCTCGCGCACGGCCGGGGAGAGGCGATCGAGCGGCATCGCTGCGCGCTCGAAGATCGCCGCCTTGGCCTGTGCCTTGGTGCAACCGCCGCGGTGGAACGCGGTGGCGATTTCGGGCGGCATGATGATCAGCGGCTCGCCGCCGCCAAGCAGGCCATCAGCACCGCCGCCGACAGTGCCAGCGATGAGCATCGATTGCGCGAAAGTTTGCGCGAGGTCCTGCGGCTTGCTGCTGGCCGAATCGACCACTTCGACCGAACCGGACACACCAACCACGGTGACGACGTTCGCATCCGGCGCAAAGCCGCGCTCGATGTGCAGCGCCGGCCATGGGCTCGCCGCTTCGTTCTCGGCGAAGCAGCAGGTGTACTTCGCCGACTGGCCCAGCGTCGCCATGTCGAGTTCGCCGGGTTTCGCGCCGCCGATGTTGCGCAGCGCGAGGCTTACCGCACGGCCTATCGTGGCATTGGCACGATTGCCGGGTCCGAGCGCGTTGCCCTCGGCGTTCATACCGAGTTGCGCGGCGACAGGGCCGTTGACGATGACTACGGGCGCTGCGGAACCGGTAGTTGTCGCGATTCCGATCAGATTGAATTGCGCATCGGCAAGCGCTGCGACTGCCGCGCCCACCACTGGCAGGTAGGCAGGCAGGCAACCCGCCATCACGGCATTGATCGCGATATCGCGCCAGGTTGCCGCTTCGAATGCCGGCGGCAGCGTCGTTACCACCTCATCGGCGTCGAATCCGCAATGCGCCAGCATCTGTGCGACGCGTTCGCGCGTAGGCGGTATGACCGGCA
>JBQMQE010000472.1:0-2617 GCA_052172655.1 Burkholderiales bacterium | reverse complement strand
CGGCCGACGAGACCGACTTTGTGGCCCGTGGGGATGCCCGCGGTCGCCCCCTCGAAGATGGGGCGCCCCTCGATGCGATAGCTGAGATCGTTGATGTGCAGCATGCAGGGAGGAGATAGCCGCTCGCGCCCGGCCTGTCACCGCCTCCCCGCCTCGCGCGCCTGTCATCCCCTCTGGTGGTCTGCCAAGCCACCCACTCCGTCATCCCCGCGGAGGCGGGGACCCAGACACCCCTCGTTCGATTCGAGGCCAACGTGACTAGGTTCCCGCCTGCGCGGGAATGACGAAGGAAGGGCGTGGGCGCCACCAACCGTTCAGCCGGAGACGACCGGCTTCAGGGTCTCGACCAGCAGCCGCTCCTGCGTGCCGGGATCGGCCACCGAAAGGTGCGCGAAGAACCAGTCCTGCACCATCTGGCAGACGCGCGCCGGCGGCTCTTTCGAGAGCAGCGTCGGATTGGAGAACACCTGCAGGTCGTTCTCCTTCCAGCCGAGCTTGGTCAGCTCCTGCACCAGCACGTCGTAGTCGGCCTTAGCCGCCTTGTCGTGCGTGGCAGGCGATTTGCGACCGTCGGCGATGGCCTCGAAGATGGCGGCGATCTGCGCCTGCACGGCTGCGCCCTGCTCGGGCGACTGCAGCACCTCCAGCACCGCCGGCGAGTTCTCGCCCTGCGAGATAAAGCCGTAGCAGGCGCCGACGCTCTGGGTGGAAAGCGCCTTGAGATTGTCGAGGAAGCTCGAAGCGACCAGTTTCAAGCGCTCGGTGCTGGCCGCAAGCGCGTCGTTGGCATGCTGGCGGCGCAGCGCGACGAGCGCCTGAGCGAGATGCTTGTTGACCTCATGCTCGGGTTGGTTCTGCGCCGAGAGTTGCGCTGCCTGGCGTAGTTGATCGCCATACCAATCGGGAAACTCGCGCTTTACGACGCTCCATGCAGCCATCTTCTCGAACTTGGAATCGAGCGCCTGGGCGCCGGCTTCGACCTGGGCCGGGTTGACCGGCGCGGCAGCGGCGGGTGCTTCCGCGGCAGGTGAGGTCGTCGCACCGTCGGCGGGCGCCGCGACCGTCGGCACCTGCTCGCCTTCCTGCGTCGAGGAGATGCGATCGCCCAGCATGCCCACGGCACCACTCTGCCAAGCGTACCATCCGCCGCCACCTAGCAGCACCAGCAACGCGATGATGCCCAGGGCCCGCCGCGCTCCCGACTTGCCGCTGTCATCAGATCCTTGCGCAACGCGGATACGGTTCGGCTCGAATGTGTGCTCGGGCGCCGCAGCGGCCGTTGCCGTCGGGGCGGGGCCGCGTGCAGGCTCGGGCCGCCGTCCCTGTGTGGTCGGACGCGGCGCGGCAGGCGCCGGCTCCGGCTGCTGAAATGGAAACACGGCAGGGGCCGGGCGCCAATCGGCGAAACCGGGACGCCAAATGAGATCGGTCGGCTTTAGATGACCTTGCGCGACGAATGCGCGCATTTCCACATCGGACAACGGGCCATGCTGCTTGCCCTCGCGCGCGATGTACCACTGAATGTCAGCCTGCTGGCCAGTCATGGAAATCTCGTGTCATTGGGGGAGCCGATAGCACCGGGTAGCGCGGCGCCCGGGCCAAGCATGGCCTTTTTGCATGGCGCCAATGTGGTTCGGCGCACCCCGCTTCGTCAATTGGCCGCGCTGGCGCGGGGCGGGATAGTCCACGGCGGCCTTTTGGCCGCCTTGCTGCCGGCAGGGGCCTTGGCTATAAGGCGCCGCAATCCAAGAACAATCTAAAACCCTAATCAGAGGTCGAGGGATGACCATCCAGCGAACGCTTTCCATTATCAAACCGGATGCAACCGGGCGCAACCTGACGGGAGCGATAAATACGCTCATCGAGAAGGCGGGCCTGCGCATCATCGCGCAAAAGCGCGTGAGGTGGACGGCGACCCAGGCGCAGAAGTTTTATGGCGAACACAAAGGCCGTCCGTTCTTCGACGACCTGTGCGCCTTCATGACCTCGGGCCCAATCGTCGTCCAGGTTCTGGAAGGCAAGGATGCCATCGCCACCTACCGCAAGATCATGGGCGCCACCGATCCCGGCGATGCCAAGCGCGGAACCATCCGCAAGCGCTATGCCCAATCTAAGTCCCGCAATTCCGTGCACGGGTCCGATAGCCCCGCCTCGGCCGCACGCGAGATTGCAATGAATTTCAAGACGAACGAGATTGTAGGCTGAGGCGCGCCGCTCCCGGCGCGGCCAGGGTCGCATCCGCATGGCGCGCGTCAGGTTCTATGTTGCCACCAGCCTCGACGGTTTCATCGCCGACCGCGAGGGAAGCGTCGAATGGCTGGCTCCGTACGATGCGCGGCTCTACGGCTACGACAAGTTCGTCCGCGAGGTCGGTGCGCTCATCATGGGCCGGCGCACCTACGAGATGATCAGCGCCATCGGCGAGGATTGGCCGTACGAAGGCAAACGCGTCTTCGTACTCGCCTCGCGCTCGCTCGGCGATGTTCCTCCGGGGGTGGTGACGACGACGCGCGGGGTCCGCGCCGCCCTGCAGCAGGCGCGTGAGTCGACCCGCGAAGACATCTGGATCGTCGGCGGCGCCGTCACCATGCAGTCGGCGATCGAGGAAGGGCTGATC
>JBQMQE010000471.1:0-2629 GCA_052172655.1 Burkholderiales bacterium | reverse complement strand
CAGTGCACACTGTGCGCCCCCAATTATTTCGCGCATTATGGAGTCTTTCGACCGTGAAGTCTTTCGACCGTGAAGTCTTTCGACCGTGAAGTCTTTCGACCGGTTTGTATTGCATAGGCACCATGGACGCCGCCTGGCACCCTGTGCTAGCGTGGCGCATGCAAGCAACACTCAGCATCCATGATTCCGTGGCTTGAAGGCGACGATCCTTTTCCGCCGCTGGCGAGCGCGCTGACGCACCCCAATGGCCTGCTCGCAGCGGGCGCAGATCTGTCGCCCGAGCGCCTGCTCGCCGCCTACCGCCAGGGCATATTCCCCTGGTATGCGCAAGACGAGCCCATCCTGTGGTGGAGCCCCGACCCGCGCATGGTGCTGATTCCGTCCGAACTGAAAGTCTCGCGCTCGCTCGCCAAGACCCTGCGCAACCGCGGCCACGAGATTCGTTTCGACAGCGCCTTCGAAGCGGTGATGCACGGCTGCGCCAGCAGGGGCGCCGATCAAGCCGCGCGTGGCGCGGGTGAAAGCGGCACCTGGATCACCGACGAGATGCGCGCCGCCTATCTGCGCTTGCACGAGCTCGGCTATGCCCACTGCGCGGAAACCTGGATCGATGGCGAACTGGCGGGCGGCTTGTACGGCGTGGCCATAGGCCGCATGTTCTACGGCGAGTCCATGTTCACCCGGGTGCGCGATGCGTCGAAGATGGCGATGGTGCACCTGGTGCGGCGTCTGCAGCGTCAGGGCTGCGGCATGATCGATTGCCAGATGCATACCAGGCACCTCGCCAGCCTGGGCGCGCGCGCCATCCCGCGCAGCGAATTTTCACTACGGCTGCAGGAATTGGTAGACTATGCCCTGACGCCGACGAAATGGAACGCCGCGGAAACCCATAGCGATGTCGCTGCTTAACGACCTGCCGCATGCAGTACTGCAGTTCTACGTAACTGCGCCCTACCCCTGCAGCTATCTGCCGCAGAAGCTGGCGCGCTCCCAGGTCGCCACGCCCAGCCACCTGATCTCCAATGAGGTCTACGGCGGACTGGTGAAGGCCGGTTTTCGCCGCAGCGGCATTTTCACCTACCGCCCTTATTGCGACGCCTGCCGCGCCTGCGTTCCGGTGCGCATCCCGGTGGCACAGTTCGAGGCCGCGCGCGCCCAACGCCGCGCGTGGAAACGACACGCCGCGCTCGACGCCTCGTCGCAAAGCCTGCGTTTTCGCAACGAGCATTACGCGCTCTACCTGCGCTATCAAGCCTACCGCCATTCCGGCGGCGGCATGGACCAGGACAGCCGCGACCAGTATTCCCACTTCCTGCTGCAAAGCCGGGTCAACACCCGCCTGATCGAATTCCGCGACGCGGGCAAGCTGATGATGGTGTCCATTGTCGACATGCTCGGAGACGGCGTGTCTTCGGTCTATACCTTCTTCGAGCCGGGCATCGCCGCGGCCAGCTTCGGCACTTACAACATCCTGTGGCAGATCGAGCAGTGCCGCAGCCTGGGGCTGCCCTACCTGTATCTTGGCTACTGGATCCGCAACAGCCGCAAAATGGCCTACAAGGCCAGGTTCCGGCCGATCGAGGGGCTGGTCGGCGGCGCGTGGCACCGCCTCGGCGACGAAGAACTCGATTAGCCGGCGAACCGCGGTCGGCGCGCAATCCGGTTTTCGCCGCTGAGGTCAGCCTGCCAACTTTCAGCGCCTACTCGCTGTAAAATCGCGCCATGCTGTATTCTCTGGCACGCCCCTTTCTGTTCGCGCTGGATCCCGAGATCGCGCACGATCTCGCCCTCGCCTCGCTCAAGCTGCTGGAGCGCGGCGGTGTGGCCTCGATGCTGGCCGACGCCGGGTCGGCGCAGCCGGTCAAACTCATGGGCCTGGAATTCCCGAACGCGCTCGGCCTGGCCGCCGGCCTGGACAAGAACGGCGAATACATCGACGCGCTTGCGACGCTGGGCTTCGGTTTCATCGAAATCGGCACGGTCACGCCCCGACCGCAACCGGGCAACCCGAAACCGCGCCTGTTCCGCCTGCCCGAAGCGCAGGCCCTGATCAACCGCATGGGCTTCAACAACCGCGGCGTGGAGCGCCTGATCGCGAACGTGCTGCGCGCGCGTTACCGCGGCATACTGGGCATCAACATCGGCAAGAATTTCGACACGCCGATCGAGCGCGCCGCCGACGACTACGAGCTCTGTCTGGCCAAGGTGTACCCGCATGCGAGCTATGTCACGGTCAACGTGTCCTCGCCCAATACCAAGGACCTGCGCCAGTTGCAGAACGCGGACGAACTCGGCGCGCTCGCCGGCAAGCTGAAGACCGAGCAGAAGCGCCTGGCGGACGCGCACGGGCGCTACGTGCCCCTGGTGCTCAAGATCGCGCCGGACCTCGACGACGCCGAGCTCGAGGCCATCGCCAAGTGCCTGCTCAAGCACAAACTGGACGGCGTCGTCGCCACCAACACCACAGTCTCGCGCGCCGGCGTGGCCGGGCTGCGGCATGCCGGGGAGGCCGGCGGGTTGTCCGGCGCGCCGCTGCGCGATGTTTCGACCGGGGTGATCCGCAAACTCGCGCGGCTGCTCGAAGGCAGGGTGCCGATCATCGGCGTCGGCGGCGTGATGAGCGCCGCCG
>JBQMQE010000470.1:1784-2639 GCA_052172655.1 Burkholderiales bacterium | reverse complement strand
GGCCTTCATCGGCTACGCAAGCGCGTCCGACCGCTCTCGAGCGACCGAGGCAATGCTCATCGAGCGCAACATCCTGGTCCCGGAAGAAAAAGGGTGTCGCGAAGACGCTCCGGCGCAGGTGAGCATCCCTTTGCGCAGCGCGCACGAAATGCCCATGTGTCATACCAATTACGCGGTGCTGGCCCTACCGGAGGTCATGGTCACCACATGGCGGTGCCGGCGGCGGATCTGGAGCTGGCCGCTCAGGGACGTCATCAACGAAACCGAACGGTACCGGGCGCATCACTGTCCGCCACCAGCGACTCCACCCGGGCGGCTGGATGAGCAGCGACTTCTCCAGACTGTCAGCCTTTTCCTACGCGCGCGTCTTTACGCTCCCATCGAAACCCGCTGCCTTCTGGATTCCATTTCCCTCACCAGGTTTCTGGCGCGACGCCATCTCCATTCGAGGATCGTTCTAGGGGTCACCAACGATCCGTTCTCCGCGCACTGCTGGTGCCAGGCGGGCGATATCGTACTCAACGACACTGTCGGCAATGCCACGGCCCACACGATCATCAAGGTGATCTGATGGGCTGCCGCTACATCCTGCTGCCTGACGAACTCGCTGCAGGAGCCGGGATCGGATCTCCGGATGCGTCGAGTCTGCTTCGCAGCGAGGGTTTGCTGGAACGGCACCTGTGCTCGGGGTCAACGCTATTCGCATCACCGGAAACCCCAACACTCCGCATCCCGGGCGGCGGAACGATCATCGGCCATGTCTTCCTCGACAACGGCACACCGCTTGGCGAGACATCTCCTTTTATTGCCTCACTTTCTCCCGGAACCGCTGGATCGGCACTGCTTGATCGGTGC
>JBQMQE010000470.1:0-1774 GCA_052172655.1 Burkholderiales bacterium | reverse complement strand
GTGCTGGGGCGAGTATGTCCTCATCGAGCCCGGGGAAGGTGACGCGCCATCACTGCAGATCATGCGCGATCCGTCAGGTGGCGTCGCGTGTGTCTATTGCGCATCGAAGGACTCCATGTTCGTGACCTCGGACGTTTCGATCGCAACAAGCCTGAGGCTGTACCAGCGGCGGGTCGATTGGGATTTCATCGCCCACTTCCTGGCATATCCGTACGTAAAGACGGAGCGCACGGGACTGGCCGGCATACGGGAGTTGCTGCCCGGGTCCAGGCTGTGCCTTCAGGGCGTCAAAGCCGCAGTCGGGCAAGCGTGGTCCCCGTGGGCGTTCGTTGCCCCGCCCCACCGGCTGACCAGGGTCGACGACGCGGCCGTGCAACTGCGGGCCGCCGTGGAGGAGACGGTCAAGGCCTGGGCCGCCGTGGACAAAGCTGCACTGATCGAATTGTCCGGAGGACTCGATTCGTCCATCGTGGCTACGTCCCTGCGCGAAACAGTTGCAAGGATCCACTGCTTGACAGTCGTGCCAACGCTTCCTGGCGCTGATGAGCGTTTGTACGCGGAAGCCGTGACGCGCAGCCTCAACGTCGAGCTTCACGTTGAGATGCTAGACGTCGCCAGCGCGCGTTTCGATGATCCCGTGCCGCCTTGGAACGTCGTCCCCGGCGGGGGGCCGCTCCAGCACGCAGTAGATCGCATCATGGCGTCCATCGCTGCCCGCGAAGAGCTGCACTGCTTCTACTCTGGCGGTGGCGGAGACACGGTTTTCGGCTACCTGGGTGGTGCATCGCCGGCTGCCGATGCCTTCAGGGAACGCGGTTTGATTGCTGCATTGCGTACCATCCGGGATCTCTCGGACCTGCATCGATGCACGTTCTGGCTTGCCGCCAAGTTGACGTTGCAGCAGCTGACCGCATCTCGTGACCAGCCACGGCGTGCAAACAGAGAATTACTCAACCGGTCCAGAGTGCCCGATCTTCCCGACAGGCACCCATGGTGGGAAACACCGCCGGGGGCACTACCCGGAGACCGGGAGCGCGTGGACGGACTGGCCGCGACCCAGTTGTTCCGGGACACCCAGCCTCGCGGTATGCAACATTGGTTTCGTCTGCCGCTGCTTTCGCAGCCGGTGATGGAATCCTGCCTTTCGATCCCGAGCTGGATGTGGGTCACCGGCGGAAGCAACCGGGCTGTAGCCAGGCTGGCTTTCTCCGACGCCCTGCCGGCACCGGTGCTGCATCGAAAGAGCAAGGGCAATTTTTCGCAGTACAACGGTGCCGTCTACCGTCGCAACAAGGAGGCCATGCGACGGTTTCTGCTGGAAGGGCGGCTCATGGGCCATGGATTGCTGGACGCGGACGCGCTTTCGGGTTATTTCGACCGGCCACTTTCGCCACGCGACCGATCGTTCATGCGCATCTTCGACCTGTGCAGGACAGAGAACTGGGTCCGCAATCAGTCTTGATCAAGTGACGATCCCTCGTGCTCACCGGCTTCGACGGCACTCCGCATGCCCCTCCAACGGCCGTACTGCTCAGCTTTTTCGGCTCTCCCGTCCTCCACACCCTGCAGCCAGAACCGGAACCAGTCGAGGTTGCGCTCGTAGGCGGCGAGCATGTGGCGCGGTTGAAACTTGCGGTGTGGCTCATTGGGAAAAACGTACAAGTCGGCGCGTTGCTGGCGCATCAGCGGCATGATGTAGTCCAGACCGTAGAGATATTCTTCCTCAGGCATCTGGAACAGGACCGGGATTCGGATGCTGTCCACGTTGTAGGCG
>JBQMQE010000469.1:0-2641 GCA_052172655.1 Burkholderiales bacterium | reverse complement strand
CGCCGGCTGCGGACCGAATGCGCACCGCACGGATGCGCCGGCCCTCGCGCTCGAAGCCCACGACACGCGCGCGCCGCAGCAGCCGCGCACCCAGGCTGCACGCATGGGCCATGCTTTCCAGGGAGAGCCGGAACGGGTCGATGGCCGCGTCGGGCACCTCGAACACCGCAATCGCATGTTCCGACAGCGCCGGTTCCAGCGCGCGTGCCGCGGCAACGTCCACCGCGCGCGCGCTGATTCCCGCCTGCGCGCAGTGCGACGGGAAGTCCGCAATATAGCGTTCGTCGTCCCCTTGCACCGCGACAAAGTAGCCACCGGTGTCCTGGATTGTCTGCGCCGCCATGCGCTTCAAGATGCCGCCCTCGGCGCGGCACTCCATGGCGGTCTCGCGATCGCCGGCGACGTAGCGGGCGCCGCTGTGGAGCAAGCCATGATTGCGCCCCGAGGCGCCGGAGTTGATGTCGTCTTTCTCGACCAGGATGCAGTCTACGCCGCGCAAGGCGAGATCGCGGGCCAGCGCCGTGCCCGTGACCCCGCCTCCGATGATCAGGACCTGGGTCTGGATGAAAGATTCGCAGTTCAATCCTGCCTCGTTTCCCACGCCTGGCCGACGGCGATGGTCTGGCGCCAGTCGAAAAGAAGGCGCCGTATGTGACTGCGCAAGCGCCGTTTCGCCGCGCCGCTGCGCCGCTCCCGCTTCAAGCCTGCGTGCGCTGCCGCAGTGCCTGCGCCAGGTACTCGACGCAGGCATCGATCGAGGCGAGCTTTCCGGCATCCGCCTCGGGCACATCCACCTCGAATTCCTGGTGCAGCGCAATCAGAAAATTGAGGAAATCCATGGAATCGACATCGAGCTGATCGCGCAGGCTCACGGCCGGCTTGAGCGTGGCGGGATCCAGCTCCGGCACGATCCCGGACAGGGTCTTGATCACGCGCACGCGGATTTCGTCTTCGCTCATAAAGCCTCCGGTTCCGCCGCTTTCTCCTCGAAACGCCGAATCAGCAGCATCTGCCGCAGCAGCGACAGTGCATGCTCGCGCTCGTTGCCCGATGTGGCCGCAGTCCTGTGGATGCTCATATCACATGCTTTCCAGGGTCGACACGTCCCCCTCGGGCAACCCCAGTTCGCGCGCCTTGAGCAGGCGGCGCATGATCTTGCCGCTGCGCGTCTTGGGCAAGCTTTGCTGAAAATCGATTTCCTTCGGTGCCACCGCCGCTCCGAGCCGCTTGCGCGCGTGCGCCAGGATCTCTTTGCGCAGCGCATCGCTGGGTGCGTAGCCGGTCTTGAGCGCGACGAAAGCCTTTATCACCTCCAACGCAACCGGGTCGGGCTTGCCGATGACGCCGGCTTCGGCCACCGCCGGATGTTCCATCAGCACGCTCTCCACTTCGAACGGGCCGATCAGGTGGCCGGAGGTCTTGATCACATCGTCCTTGCGCCCGACGAACCAGTAGTAGCCGTCGGCATCGCGGCGCGCCAGGTCCCCCGTCAGATACCAGCCGTCGGCGAAACACTTGGCGTAACGCTCGGGTTCATTCAGGTAGCCGCGGAACATCGACGGCCACCCGCTGCGCAGCGCGAGTTCGCCTTCGACTCCGGGCTCATCCAGCCGGGTGACGCTGCCCTCGGCATTGTGGCGCACGATGCCGGCTTCGATTCCGGGCACGGGCACACCCATCGAGCCGGGCCGCACATCCAGCGCGGGGAAGTTGGCGATCATGATGCCGCCGGTCTCGGTCTGCCACCAGTTGTCGTGGAACGGCAGCCCGAAGGCGGTGACGCCCCAGCGCACCGCCTCGGGGTTGAGCGGCTCGCCCACGCTGGCGAGGTAGCGCAGCGCCGGCAGCTTGCGGCCCGCGAGCGGCCCCAAGCCGGTTTTCATCAGCATGCGGATCGCGGTGGGTGCGGTGTACCAGACGCTTACGCGCTGCTGCTCCAGGATCTGATACCAGCGTTCGGCGTCGAAATCGGCTTCGTCGACGATGCTGGTGACCCCGTTCGAAAGCGGCGCGATGATGCCATAGGAAGTCCCGGTCACCCAGCCGGGATCGGCGGTGCACCAGAAGATGTCTTGCGGATGCAGGTCGAGCACCAGTTTGCCTGTTGCATGGTGCGTAACCACGGCTTGATGCACGTGCACCGCACCTTTGGGTGTGCCGGTGGTGCCGCTGGTGAAATGCAGCAGCGCCGGCGCCTCGGGATCGGTAGCCGCGATGCTGTAGCGCGCGTCGGCCTGGCTCAGCAGTTGGGCGAAATCGAGCGTGCCCGCAATCCCGGTTTCCTCGCCTGGTCCGCCCACCAGCAGCACATGGCGCAATCCGGGCAACAGGTCCAGGATCGGAACAATCTTCCTTTGGTAAAGCGTGGGCGTGGTGACCAGCGCCCGCGCATCGCCCAGCGCCATGCGCGCGCCGATCGGCTCCGGGCCGAAGGCGGAGAACAGGGTGCAGACCACGCTGCGGTTCTTCCACGCGCCCAGCGCCGCAATATAGAGCTCGGGTATGCGCCCGGTGAGCAGGTAGACATGCTCGCCCGCGCCGACGCCCAGTGCCTGCAGCACGTTGGCGAAGCGGTTCGAAAGCCGGCTTAACTCAGTGTAGGAAAAATCCTGGATGGCGCCGCTCTTGCCCAGCCAGCGCA
>JBQMQE010000468.1:0-2657 GCA_052172655.1 Burkholderiales bacterium | reverse complement strand
GAAGGGCGGCAGCGTCCGCATCGACATCGCCAAGCTGGTGAGTGACGTGGATAGCAATGTGCTTACGCTGTCCCTCGCCAAACCCGGGCACGGCACGCTGACGCGCAATGCCGACGGCACTTACACCTATACGCCCAAGCGCGGCTACACCGGCGTCGATGGCTTTGGCTACAGCGTGAGCGACGGCAGCCTGAGCGCCACCGGCTGGATCGGCATCAACGTGGTGCGCGAAGAGGACGAGCGCGACCACCATCATGGCGACGATAGCGGCCACCACAATGGCGACGACGACGGCGAACACAAGGCTTACGCCGGCAGCGCCGGCAATAACGGCAACAACGGCGATGGCGACGGCGAAGACCGCGGCGCCAGCATCGTGGTACGCTCGAGCGACCCGAATGCGGCACCGATTACCATCGACTGGAACGGCAGCGCCAGCAGCAACTTCACGAACCTGAGGGTGACTCAGCCGGACTGGCTGGCGCAATCCCTCGGCATACCGCAGCCCGACAAGCGTAGCCTGGCGGAGATTACGGGGCTGGTGGTGAGGTTGAAAGGCTGAATTGGCTTATGGCATATTGTGTTGTGGGAGTCTCGCATGAAACCGTCTTTTGCCCTCGACCAGAAACGCAGTGCAGTGCGCGATGCGGCGCGCCGCTTTCGCACAGTCAATCCGCGCGTGTTCGGCTCTGTCCTGCATGGCGATGACCGAGATGGCAGCGATCTTGATTTGCTGGTGGATGCCTTGCCCGGTACAACCCTGTTCGACCTCGGCGGTCTGCAAGTCGAACTGGAAGAACTGCTCGGCGTACCGGTCGATCTGCGCACCCCTGGTGATCTGCCGCCGAAGTTCCGCGATCAGGTGCTTGCGGAGGCCAGCCCGGTATGAACGAGAACCGCCTGCCCGACTACCTCAGTCATATGCTGGATGCCGCCCGGCAGGCTTGCAGCTATGTCGAAGGCTTGAGCAAGGCAGACTTCCTTGCCGATAAGCGTACGCAGCAAGCAGTATTTCTGAACATCGTCATCATTGGCGAAGCGGCTGCCAAGCTACTACAGAGTTATGCTGATTTCCTCGACCACCATCCGGATATACCGTGGCGGAACATGAAGGGTATGCGCAATCGCATCGCGCACGGCTACTTCGACATCAACCTTGACGTGGTGTGGGAGACGGTACAGACGGCCCTGCCGCAGTTGTTGGAACGCTTGCCCGCCGTTCGAGAAGACGCGGACGACAAAGACTGCAGGGCATGATCGCCGCATAGCCCTGGACGATCTGCAGGCCGCATCTGGTCTCCCCGCCCCCGCGCAAAACGCCCTGCAGACCATGAGGAACAAAGGGGGAACAAAGGGAACAAAGAAGCCAGGCTCGCTTATTTCATGCCAGCATCCACGCATGCCTCGCCGCCCGCGCGTTCATCTCGATGGCGTCCCGTTGCACATCGTGCAGCGCGGCCACAATCGCGAGCCGTGCTTTTTCGCAGAGGAAGATTACCTCAGCTACCTGCACTGGCTGGGTGAGGCGCTCGGAGAGGCCGAGTGCGCCTTGCACGCCTATGTGCTGATGACCAACCATGTGCACCTGTTGTTGACGCCCAAGAAGGCCGAAGCGGTGCCCCGGCTGATCATCTCCCTCGGGCGGCGCTATGTGCAGTACATCAATCGCAGCTACCGGCGCACCGGCACGTTGTGGGATAGCCGCTACAAATCCTCTGCGGTTGAGGCCGAAGCCTATCTGCTTGTCTGCCAGCGCTACATCGAACTCAACCCGGTGCGCGCTGCGATGATCGAGGATCCGGCACACTACCGCTGGTCGAGCTACCGCGCGAACGCGCTGGGACAGACCGACGCCAGAGTTACATCGCATGCACTGTATCGTTCGCTTGGGCGAACCGAGCGCGAGCGGCAAGCCGCGTATCGCGCACTTTTCCGGGCGCAGCTCGATCGCGCCGCCATCGATGACATACGCCTCGCGCTCAACCAAAGCCAGCCGCTGGGCAACGAGCGTTTTTACGCAAAGATCGAGCAGATGACGGGCGCGAGGCGCGAGGCCAGGCCGCGCGGGCGGCCGCGTCTTGAGACCGACACCAAGCAGGGGGTGCCTGACGCGCAAGGAAAGTTGGGGCTGTGAAAATATGCGTGCCTGGCCCCTTTTACTCCCACCGCCGGCGGCTGCTGCCCTTTCTCCAGAGGGGTGAAACCCTGCGAGGGCGCGGACTGGGCCACGTGCACGCTGCCATCGAGCAGGCCGGCGATCGCGGACTTGCCCACCGGCGCGACCGAATGCGTAGGCGCGAGGCCTTCCTCCTGCAGGAAGCCGCCGGCGATGGTGGCGATGAGCGGCGAGTAGAAAGCCGAGAAGCGGGTGAATTGAATGCTGATCGGTTGCGGCATGACTTGCTCCTGGAGTTTGGACGGAAACGCGGCTACGCGGGGCAGCAGCGAATCCATTTCTATCAAGAAATAGTCCAACCGAGAATGGCCGGACTTCGCTTATTGGGGCAGGGCTACCGAATTCATCTCCCCAAAGCCGCATAAACACCAGGCTTTGAGGATATCGCTACCAAGTGTTATCCGGAGAGTTACCCCGCGCCGATGAATACTGCCCTGCCTTCGGAAAGCATTTTACTATCGTTCGCGCCGCCCCGGCGACG
>JBQMQE010000467.1:0-2661 GCA_052172655.1 Burkholderiales bacterium | reverse complement strand
GTCCGGATTCCCGCGTCCCGACATTTGTCGGGTGGTATCCCGCACGGCTTAGATTGTCCAGCATTCGTGCAAGCTGCTCCGTACGCCAGCCCACATAAGAAGAAAGAAAGCCCGACCGCGCCGCGCGACGCCGGACCAATACATGCGCGTACGTCGCAGCCGAAGCCGCTACGTTTCGGCCAACCACGTCCGCGCCTTACCGTCGTCGGCGTGATCGAAGTATCGTACTGCCGCTTGCGTAAACGGCTTGCAGAACGTCGCCATGCCGTGCTGCCACTTCTCTTCCCCTACCATCGCGAGTCGCTCGATGTCGGCGAAATGTTTAACGCCGAACTTGAGGTCCTCCCAGGCCGCACCCGCTTCCCAGCCGTGAAAGCCGGTCATATCGAACAGGAGGCGCAACTTTCCGTGCTGTCGGAGGAAGCGCTCGAACTCGGGCACGAAGTGCGCGTAGTCCTCCTTTACCAGCTTGCCGCTGACGTGAACGACGAGAATTGTCCCGCCGCTTTTTTCCTCGAGTTGAATGGGCATTTCCGACTCCCTTCGTTCGTTTCAAGTCAACTTGTTTCCCATGTTGCTTCGCGCTTGCGCCGCCCGCTTCCGGCAACGCCAGGATCGCGCGCGCGTTGAACGGTTTGACCGAACCGCGACGAAACAGTTTTGCGCACGAGCAGGGCGACGTATTCGCCTCAATTGTTCGACCGCTTGCCTGTCCCGGGTCGGGCCTGCGTGTCAAGTTCCCATTGAAATTAGGCGCGCGTCGCCAACGCTCACTTCTTGTCGCCCTTTGCCGCGTCCTGTACGTTCTTGCCGGCTTGCTCTATTTGTTCTCCGGCCTTGTCCATCGCCTTGTCGACCGACTTGCCGGCCTTCTCGGCCGGGCCCTCTTTCTGCGGGCAGCCGCTCAGGCCCAGGATCAGGGCGCTCATCACCGTTGCAATTATCGCTTTGTCGCCGTGTTTCATTGTCTATATCTCCTTTGCGCCACCTGCGCGGCATTGACCTCTGTTGCGGACCCCGGATCTCGCATTCGCACGCCGCGCGTTGCGAACGCAGCCCCGGTGCCGGTTGTACCTCGGATAGCTCGAACGGCGCGAGCTGAGGTATGGCTTGGTTGCGAACCGGAAACCCCGGCAGCATTCCAAGCGTCGCTTTTGTGCCCTCCGGCAACGTCCTCCTGCTGTCGACGGCTTTGTTACAAGTACGCCGAAACGGCGGCTCCTTCTGTGCGCTCGCGTACACAACGCTTGGCGCGACCTGGCGAGGAACTGCGTCGGCATGCCAAACGCAGTTGTAGCCTGGAATGCTGCGGTTCGCCCGGCGAATCCGGGATAGTCGCGTTTGCTCTCGTCCTTCGCCCGCAAACGCTAGTCGCGGGCGGCCATGGCTCTCGCAGTTTCTTTAAGCACTTGTGCATTCATTTTGGATTCTCCACTTCCAGGTGCGGATCTCCCGTCGTTATTCCCAGCGTCGTAGCGACGCTTGGTATTTCGATGGTCGCTCCTGACACAGACCTGATGACGTGAAATTGCGGCTTCGCGCTACTCCCCATCCTCCCAGTAGCCGGGACGCCCATAATGTTTGTAGATACTCGATTCCTGGCTGCGTTCCAACTGCACCGCCGGGTCGTACACAGGTGCGTCCTTCACTGCCTGCCGGGTCAGATTGACCGAGACCTTGGCGTCGGGCCAGCTCACGTCCTGGATCCATTGGGGCGCGATCAGCACCTGGTGACCAAGCCACCAGTTGCTGGTGTCCACGATCATGTATCGAATGGCCCAGGTATCCTCCTCGACCAGCAGTCCCTGTACGTGGCCGATGTCGCCGTCGGTCGCGTGGATGTGATAGCCCGCTACCGCTTTGCAACTGCGCAGGTGGGGATCGTCATCCTGATGCCGCGCCGCTTCAGCGTTCACGTAAGCCTTCTGCGCTTCCGACTGCAGTTCATGCGGTGTCGATACGAAACCGACGTCGCCCGGCATCATTATGTTCGGATACATTCCCCCGCCCCAGAGTCCGGCACCACCCCAGTAATAGGGATAGCCGTAATACCCGAGGTACTGCATCTCGTGCTGTCGCGAGACCGGCTTATCGGTGTCGATGTCGGGGCTGTTTTTCACCTGCTCCTTGGTGATGGAGACGGGCAGTATTTTTTCCGCCCAGTTCGGATGGCCGATCGCGATAGGCGAGATCAACACCTTTCGGCTCAAAAGCCAGGTGCCGGTATCGACCACGAGATAGCGGACGACCCACGCTTTGTCATCGAAATAGAAATCCTTCACCTGGCCAACAATGCCGTCGGTGGCGCGGATGGCGTAGCCCTCCAGATCGTTCATGTTGCGTAACATAGGTCCTTCTCCTTTGCGGGCGTCGAACAACGGGCATTCGACAAACGAAAAAATGGAACACGACCAATCGCTGCAGCGCCTCGACTGGCAACTCTGACGCTACGCGCGCCTGAACGAGGACACGATACGAAAACCTCGAACGCTGGTGTCCGGCATTCCTGACTCCAGGCCATGCAGCCCCCCGGTCCGGGCGACCACGCCGTCCATGTTGAAAATGACTGTCAGGGAAGCACTGTTCACCAGAGCAGCGCCCCGATTCCCATGGCGGCGTCGGTCTTCGCGATCGAGACCTTGCCGTCGATCTCGGCTTGCG
>JBQMQE010000466.1:0-2669 GCA_052172655.1 Burkholderiales bacterium | reverse complement strand
GGCGGGTAGATCGAACAGAACGAATTCAGTGATCATTGCTTGCTCCTGCTGGCGGCGCGCCGTCGGTTCACCGCGGATGGCCCAGGCCCGTTATGATCCACGCTTAGCCGCTGCCGGGCAAACCCAAAGCGGCGCCAATGGAGATGAACATGTCCGCGCTCGCCCCTTTGGACCAGAGCGTTCTGCCTGCCGGCGTACGCTCGCGCTTCGTCGAAAACGTCAACGGCCTCAGGATGCATGTGCTGGAGACTGGTTTCCAGAGCCATTCTCCGGCAGATTCGCGTCCCTGCGTGCTGCTGCTGCACGGCTTTCCCGAACTCGCTTATAGCTGGCGCAAGCTGATGCTGCCGCTGGCGCAGGCGGGCTATCACGTCATCGCACCGGACCAGCGCGGCTACGGTCGCACCACGGGCTGGGATGCGGACTACGACGGCGACCTTGCCAGCTTCCGCATGTTCAACCTGGTGCGCGACGCGCTCGGATTGGTGTACGCGCTCGGTTACCGCTCGGTGGCGGCGGTGGTGGGGCACGACTTCGGCTCGCCGGTCGCGGCCTGGTGCGCGCTGCTGCGGCCGGACGTGTTTCGTTCGGTGGTATTGATGAGCGCACCGTTTGCCGGTGCGCCGCCGCTGCCCTTCGATACCGCCGGCCAGACGCCGCAGCCGGGCGCCGTTGCATCCTCGGCTACGCTTCTCACCGACCTGGCGGCGCTGCCGCGCCCGCGCAAGCATTACCAGTGGTACTACTCGACGCGCGCGGCCGACGCCGACATGCGGTACTGCCCACAGGGCGTGCATGCCTTCCTGCGCGCCTACTACCATTTCAAGAGCGCTGACTGGGAACAGAACCGGCCGCACCCCCTCAAGTCGTGGAGCGCCGAGGAACTCGCAAAGCTGCCCGCTTACTACGTGATGGACCTGGGCGAGAACATGGGGCAAACCGTGGCGCCGGAGATGCCTGCGGCGGCCGAGATCGCGGCGTGCACGTGGCTGCCTGAGCGCGAACTGGCGGTGTACAGCACGGAGTACGCACGCACCGGCTTCCAGGGCGGGCTGCAGTGGTATCGCTGCGCCACCAGCGGCAGATTTGTCGCCGAGATGCAGACCTACTCCGGGCGCACGATCGATGTGCCCGCCTGCTTCATCGCCGGAAGAAGCGACTGGGGCATATACCAGAAGCCCGGCGACTTCGAGAGGATGCAGAGCAGCGCCTGCACCCGCATGCTGGGCTGCCATCTGGTGGACGGCGCCGGCCACTGGGTGCAGCAGGAGCAAGCGCAGGAGGTGAGCACGCTGCTGCTGCAATTCCTGCAGCAGCGGGCCGGAACCGGTTGAAGCTCAGCAGGTCCCGGCGGCGCGGCAGGCGGCCAGCACCGGCGCTGCGGGGGCGATCGGCCTGCCCTCCTTGGCCCAGGCCATGATGCCGTGCGTGACGTTGTACACCTTGGCGTAGCCCGCTTTCTGCGACAGAAACTGACTGACGACCTTGGTGCGATTGCCGGTGCGGCAGATGACGATCAGCGGATCGCCGGGCTTGGAAACGGCTTTCGCGCGTCCCAGCCACGCGGCTGGATCGGCGTTGCCGCGCTCATCGAAGAAAGTCAGCAGGTGACTGCCGGGGACGATGCCGGTTTGTTCCCACTCGGGCCGGGTGCGGATGTCGATCACCGGCACCCCGGCCGCGGCCAGTTTCGCCAGTTCGGCATTGTCGATGTCGATGACTTCGGCGCGTGCGCCGTAGGCAGCGAGGAACAGGCAGCAGCCCGCTAATATCCGCCACATTAGACCGGGTGCACGCATCTGAGCGATCTGCATGCTAAGCCTTTGCCTTTTCCAGCCCGCCCACATAGAAGCGGTTCCAGGTCGGGCTGATGATCAGTTCATTTACGCAGGCGCGCGGCGGCAGGCTGGCGAGATAGAGGATGGTCTGGCCCAGATCCTCCGCCTGCAGCATCCTTGCGCGATCTTCCTTCGGCGGCGGCACCGGTCGCTTCTCCAGGATCGGCGTCGCCACCTCGCCCGGCAGCACCGAGGTCGCGCGTATGCCGTGAATGCACTCTTCGGCGTTGATCGACTCCGACAGCGCGATCACGGCGCGCTTGGTCGCGTTATAGGCCGGCCCGGTCAGCGTGCTCGCATAGCGGCCGGCCCACGAGGACACGTTGATGATCAGCCCGTCCTTCTGCGCGCGCATCGCCGGCAGCACCGCGTGACAGCAATAGAACAAGCCCGACAGATTGATCGCGACGACGTTGTCCCAGTCTTTGATTTCAAAATTGTTCCAGTTGCGCTTGCCCACATTGATGCCCGCGCTGTTGACCAGGATGTCGATGCGCCCGTGCCGGGTGAGGATGTCCTTGGCGGCCTTGGCCACCGCCTTGGCATCGGAGACTTCGAGCTGCAGCACTTCGGCGCTGCCTTCCGCGCGCACCTGTTTCAGCGCCGACGCGTTGGTCGCCGCCGTACGTCCGGAGATCACGACATGCGCACCGGCCCCGGCCAGCTCCATCGCCCCCGCGAGGCCGATACCACTGCCGCCGCCGGTGATCCATGCCACTTTGCCGTTCAAAGCCATTCTGCCTCCTGCAACGTTCATACTACTATGCGGGGCGACGTAGACTTCAATTGCGCCCCGCCTTTCAGCACTGCGATGATGCGCGGACGTGAAGC
>JBQMQE010000465.1:0-2688 GCA_052172655.1 Burkholderiales bacterium | reverse complement strand
CCGGTGTGTTTCTTGGCGACGCTGGTGCGCACCAGGCAGAAGATCCAATCGGCCTCGTCGGCGTAGGAGGTCCAGATCTTCTGGCCATTGATCAGCAGGTGGTCGTCGTGCACCTCGGCCTTGGTCGCGAGCGCGGCGAGATCGGATCCGGCATTGGGCTCGGAATAGCCCTGGCACCAGCGGATTTCGCCGCGCGCGATTCTCGGCAGGTGTTCGAGCTTCTGTTCCTCGGTGCCGTGCGCGAGCAGCGCCGGCCCCAGCATCCAGATGCCGAAGCTCACGAGCGGCGGCCGGCAGCCCAGCGCGCGCATTTCCGCGGCCAGTACCGCCGCCTCTTCCTTGGACAGGCCGCCGCCGCCATAGATTTTCGGCCAGGCCGGCACGGTCCAGCCGCGCTCGCCCATGACCTGCATCCAGCGGCGCTGCGCTTCGGACTGGAATTTGAAGTGGCGTCCGCCCCAACAGGCGTCGCTTTCGCTGGTGACGGGCCGGCGCATCTCCGGCGGGCAGTTTGTCTCCAGCCAGGCGCGCGTATCGCGCCGGAAGGATTCGAGGTCGGACATGGGCTAACTCCTTGCGCTGAGTTGCTCAACCGTATTGTGGACAAAAGCCCGCGCCGATTTGCTGCGCGGCCCACTGTCCGGAGTAGCGCATTCTAGGCCGATTCGTTTTCAAGAGTAAGATTTCCAGTTGCCGATATCATGCGCTGTCGGACCAAAGGGGAGGACCCGATAATGCTGCACCCCTCGCACCACGCCCGCACCCAGCCGGACAAGCTCGTCTACCTGATGGCGGGCTCGGGCAAAACGCTTACCTATCGCCGGCTCGACGAGGCCTCGAACCGGGGCGCGCAGCTGCTGCGTTCGCTCGGGCTCAAGCCCGGCGATCATATGGCCTTGCTGTTCGAGAACTCGCTGCACTTTTTCGAGCTCTGCTGGGCGGCGCAGCGCAGCGGCATCTACTACACCGCGATCAGCACCTACCTGGTCGCCGAAGAGATCGCCTACATCGCCGGCGATTGCGGCGCCAAGCTGTTGGTCGTGTCCGACGCGCTCAAACCGCTCGCCGAGAAGCTCGCGCCCCTGCTGCCGGCGGGCACGGCGCGATTCATGCTCGGCGCGGCGGCGCCGGGCTGGGCTTCGTGGGATGCCGCGCTGGCCGCGCAGCCTGCGACACCCATTCCTGATGAGATCGTCGGCTACGACATGCTCTATTCTTCGGGCACGACCGGCAGGCCCAAGGGCGTCAAACCGCAGTTTAAGAGCGAGCCGCTGGGGACGGTGTCGCCGCTGCTGCAGCTCCTGGTGCAGAAGATGTGCGGCTTCGGCGAGCAGAGCGTCTATCTGTCGCCGGCGCCGCTGTACCACGCTGCGCCGCTGCGCTTCAACATGATGGTCGGCGCGCTAGGCGGCACGGCCGTGATCATGGAGAAGTTCGACCCGGAGGAGTACCTGCGTCTGGTGGAGAAGCACCGCTGCACGCAGACGCAGTTGGTGCCGACGATGTTCGTGCGCATGTTGAAGCTCCCCGACGACGTGCGCGCCAGGTACGATGTCTCCTCGCTCAAGGCTGCGGTGCACGCCGCCGCGCCCTGCCCGGTCGAGGTGAAGGAGAAGATGATCGATTGGTGGGGGCCGATATTCATCGAGTATTACGCCGGCACCGAAGGCAATGGCGTCACCATCGCCAACACCGAAGAATGGCTGGCCCACCGCGGCACGGTCGGCCGTTCGCTCGTCGGCCAGATCCGAATCGTCGGCGCGCACGACGCGCAGTGCCCCACAGGGGAAGTCGGGCAGGTCTATTTTGCCGGTGGCCCGGAGTTCGCTTATCACAACGACCCGGTCAAGACCAAGGGCGCGTACAACGCCCAGGGCTGGTCGAGCCTCGGCGACGTGGGGTATCTGGACGCAGACGGCTATCTCTACCTCACCGACCGCAGGGCCTACATGATCATTTCCGGCGGCGTGAATATCTACCCGCAGGAGGCGGAGAACGTGCTCGTCAATCACCCGGCGGTCACCGACGTCGCCGTCTTCGGCGTGCCCGATGACGAGATGGGCGAGACGGTGAAAGCGGTAGTGCAGGCTTCGCCGGGGTTTGCTTTGGGCCAGGACTTGGCGGAGGAACTGATCGCCCATTGCAGGGCGCATCTGTCGCCGATCAAATGCCCGAAGAGCATAGACTTCAGGGCCGAACTGCCGCGCACGCCGACGGGCAAGCTGCTCAAGCGCATCCTGCGCGATGAGTATTGGCCGAAGCAGGGCTGAGGCGACTGGGCGCCGCCCCTGCCTACGCTAAACGTGTTCGCTGTCATCCGGAAATTGATGGCGCCGCCGCGGCAAGAAATTCTCACCATATTTGCTTAAACGCAAAGTCGCCTCGCCGGCAAAGTGCAAACTGCATACCACGGGCGATAGCGAACAGTCCGTTGCGAGTATGCGAGGTGCGAGATGGCGAATTGCATAGGCGCTCCCGGGCAATCCGGCGATCTGTTTGGCGAGCTGCCGGTCCCGCGGCGGGATGCGGCGAGCAAGCACACACTCGCCTCGAATATGAAGGCGGCGCGTGTGCTCTGCCGTCAACTGCGACGCAGACAGGCGCGCCCGGAGAAGCAGCGGATCGCGCATTTGATCTGCCTGAGTCTGCTGTCGATGCTGAGGCAAGGCGCGCAAGGAACCCAGGTCT
>JBQMQE010000464.1:0-2688 GCA_052172655.1 Burkholderiales bacterium | reverse complement strand
TTACAGCGTTTGCAGGAACCGCATTAGCGAGTCTGGCGCCCTGAACCGACGCATCTTGGTATCGGGCGCCTCCATCCGCGCGAGCGCTTTCTGTTTCATTGCGAGGTCAGCCTCGACGTAGCGATGAGTGGTCGTTGTGCTCTCGTGTCCGAGCCATAGCGCGATTACGTTGAACGGCACCCCCGACTGCAGTAGATGCATCGCCGTGGTGTGGCGCAGCGTATGCGGCGAGACCTGTTTCTTGAGAATGCTGGGCTGTTGATCGGCCGCACGGACAACTGCAAGCCTCAGACGCTGCGCGACGCTGGATCTGCACATCGCATGCCCATCTCGGTTGGGCAGCATTGCAGCCTCGCCACGCAACGTCGGGTTAAGGCGCAGCCAAGCCCGAATCTCAAGAATCGTGGTCTTCCACAGAGGCACTGATCGCTGCTTGCGCCCTTTGCCCTGCAAATGGACGCAGGCAGCGCCTTCGAGCACGACGTCGATCACGCGCACGCCGATGATCTCCGAAACCCGCGCCCCGGTGTTGTAGAGCATGGTCAACAGCAGATGGTCACGCTGCGAGGACCAACTTGAGCCCGGTTGCCCCAGTACCGCGAGCATTTCCTCGCGGGTGAGGAAGCCGAGCATTCGCCGCTCGAAGCGCTTCATTGGCACGGCCAGCGCCCGTTCGACGACGTGCAGCGAGGTGACATCGCGCCGGCCGGCGAACTTCAGGAACGCGCGCAGCGCCGTAAGCCTCAGGTTGCGGCTGCGAACCGCATTATTCCGCGCGTGCTCCAGATGATCGAGGAACGCCAGAATCAAATCTGGCTGGATATCGACCAACCGTAGGGACGTCGGCGCCTTGCACAGCTTGCGGCTGGCGAAGTCCAGGAACAGCATCAATGCATCGCGGTAGCAGGCCACAGTGCGCGGACTGACCGCGCGTTGCGCGACCAGGTACTCCGTGAAGAACTGCTGAACCATCGAGGCGAACGACGGGGACTTCGATGTAGTGGCATTATGCATCGCACACCTCCGGCTGAGGCATGAAGGACTCGAAGCGTCCGGCTGCCAGCGCCATCAACTCTGGCACCGCCGAGAGATACCAGTAGGTGTTGGTCACCATCGCATGCCCGACGTAGGTCGATAGCGACAGCATCGCCTGATCGACGTCTACACGCTGTGTTTGCCACAACACGATGCGGCGGACGACGAAGGTGTGCCTCAGATCATGAATGCGTGGAGCGTGATGAGTGCCACGGTTGTGCCAACCCAACTGCTCGCGCAGGCCGGCGAAGACACGTTCCACCTGGTGGATGGTCAGGGGCAATCCCCGTAGCCGACCTCGTGTGCCGACGAAGAACGGTGCATCGTCCTGTGCGGACATGCTGGCCAGGTCGCGCATCCAGCGATAGCGGCGCAGTGCATCCACGGTGCTTGAGTGCATGGGTACCTGGCGCGACTTGCCGAACTTGGTCTGGTGGATGGTGAGCATGCCGTACTTAAGATCGACGTCTTCGTTGTGTAGCGACAGCGCCTCGGAGATCCGCATCCCGGTGCTGGCGATCAGGCCGAACAGCGTTTCGAAGACGACTCCGCGCAGGCCAGGTGTTGGGCCAAGCCGGCGCGCGGCGGCCAGAAGATCGACGATCTCACGCTCGCTATAGATGTGCGGCGCCTTTCGCTCAGGTAGTCGCCCGAAGATCGCGTCGTCAGGAACCTCAGTTCGCGGTTCGAATTGCTGCAGCCAACGCAGGAATGAGCGCAACAGCTTCAGACGACGCGCCCAGGTGAGCGGGTCGGTGCTGCCGTGGCTGTCACGCCGTGCCCAGTCAGCCATGATCTCCACGGTCAACGGCCCACGGTGGCTAACGGCCTGGACATGGCGCGCGAAGCTGCGCAAGGCATACGTCTGAGAATGATCGGAGAAGCCCAAGCGGCGACGATCGACCAGATAGCGCTCAACGCGCGCTTGCAGGGAGGTGAGCGCGCTCATGCTGCGCTCCCTGGCCACGGCAGGGCGACCTCGATGAGTTTGCGGCTATCGAGCTTGGCGTAGATCAGCGTAGTGTTCAGCGAGCGGTGGCGCAGCACGTCGGCCACCTCCTTGAGGGAAGATCCGCTTGCCAGAAGACGGTTGGCCATCGTGTGGCGCAGCAGGTGCGAGCGTGTATAGGGTAGCCCGGCGCGGGCGAAGGCTTGGCGAATGGTCTTGCGCACCAGGTCAGGACCAACGGGCTGATCGCGGGGCGCCAGATGGCGCACGAAGACCGCGCGATTTCTCGTTGTGGGACGTTCGTGCTTCAGGTACGCAGCGATGGCCTTGCCAGTGGCCGCAGGCAGTGGCAGTACATCTTCGCGGCGGCTCTTGGTGTGACGCAGCGTGATTGTACCGGCGCGCCAATTGATGTCATCGAGCCCGATACGGGCGACCTCGCCGCTGCGAAGCCCGAGATCGAGCGCGCAGCGCACTATTGCGTCAGCACGCATCATCGAGTGTCCCGGTTTGCCGAGCGCGCCAATCAACTGCTCCACTTCCTCTGTCGTCAGGGTCTTGGGCAGCGAGGACAACTGCCAGTTGGCAGGGTAGGACAACGCGCCGATCAACCCGTGCACCGCGTCGCCGAGCGAAGCGCGGTAGCGAAAGTACCCGCGCAGTGTTGCGACCACCGTGCCAGCGTTTGCCGGCTTGCTGTATAG
>JBQMQE010000463.1:0-2701 GCA_052172655.1 Burkholderiales bacterium | reverse complement strand
AGATTACGCGCTCGGCGCTGGCTTGGGAGAAGCGGCTGCTCGAAATGGGGTGATTTGGAGGAATTTCGCGAGCCCCGCAAGGGGACTTGCTTCGCGGCGCTCGCGAATATGCGCGCGTTTCGAGGGAGTAGTGGTGCCTGCCCGCTTTTCGGCTTGAAACTATTCCGGGATGCGAAAGTCACCCCGGCAGTGTGCTGAGAGCGCCCGCGCGCTTCGCCACTTCGTGAGCGACGCGGATCAGTGCCGCCAGCAACGCGTCGTCGATATCCAGATTGCCTTCGTACTCGGCCAGGTTGCGTTTGCGGTGCGCTTGATCCAGCACCCGCCACTGTTCGGTCGGGAGCCCGAGCGTATGCGTGAGGCTCTGGAACGCGAGATAGCGATTCTCGGAACGATAGCCATGCCAGCGCAGCGCGGCAAGCGCCAGCGCGTGGGCCGCGTTGTACGCCAGATCGAAACGGCTTTCGAGACCGAGGCTGCCGTTGCCGGCGTCGCGCAAGCGAACCTTGCCCGAGCGAAGCAGACCGTCGAACTCGGTTTGCGCCGCCGGCTCGGCCTTAAGCCGACCGATGCGCACCAGGTTATCGAGCGGCGACAGGGACATCTGTTTCCTTTCCGATCAGCGGCAGGGTTTCGCCCGCCAGCACCTTGGCGAGGAATGGGTTGCCCGCGTTGCGCCGGCGCGCGAACTCCTCGCGTGTGTAAAGCGTCGGATTTACTCGCCGCGCAAGCTGCTGTTCCGCCGGCGCGAGCGCGGTATAGACGTCCTCCAGGGTGAGATTGTCGGCGACGATCAGCACATCGATATCGCTCATTGCCGTCTCGGTGCTCTTGGCGACGGAACCGTACACAAGGGCCAGTTGGATGCGCTCCCCCAGCGTCAGCAGGGCGGCACGCAATGGGTCGACGAGTCCGACCGTTTTTGCCACAAGGCCACGTAGTTCCTCGAATACGGGCGCGTCACTGTTCGCCTGATAGTGCTTCTGATTGCCCACGCGCGTCACGACCACCAGGCCGCTTTCGGCCAATCGCTGCAGTTCTCGCTGCACGGCGCCTGAGCCCGCACCCACCAGCCCGATCAGCTCGGTCGCAAAAAAGCTGCGCCCTGGCTGGCCGAACAATAGACCCAGCACCCGCTGCTGGGTCCCGGAAAAGAGTGCATCCGCCAGGCCGGTGCGCTTGGACGGCGCGCTGCCGCTGGCCCGGCCTGTCATCTGCAGGTTTGCACGCTTGAGTCTTTGTGTACCCATTTTGGGCATTGTAATACCCGTTTTGGGCATGTTGCAACAACCGGGTGCGAGGGAAGTACCTCCTCGCCTCGTTTGCGACCGAAGGTCCCGACCGCCCCTTGAGGGGAAACTTCTTGTGGGACGGCGAGGGCAGGATTAGGGGCGACCGTTCTGGCGCAATGCTACGCAAACCTTCACGCCGTTCACGATAAACCAAGCCGCCGGTTCTCTCGCCACAGTGTAAACTCGCACCATCCAAGACATCCCTTCCAGGAGCAGCATATGACTACCCAAGCGGCGTTGGGAGACCCTCGTATCGCCATTATCGGCCTCGGGTACGTGGGCTTGCCCCTGGCCGTCGAGTTCGGCAAGCACTTCGATACGCTGGGGTTCGACATCAATTCCCAGCGCATTACCGAACTCACCGCGGGCCACGACCGAACGAATGAAAGCAGCGCTGCTGAGTTCTCCGAGGCAAAGTACCTGCGCTTCAGCGTCGACAATGCAGCGCTCAAGGGCCGCAATGTATTTATCGTCGCAGTGCCCACCCCCGTCGACGCCGACCGGCGCCCGGATTTCACCCCCCTGATCAAGGCCAGCCAGACCGTCGGCCGCGCGCTCAAAGCAGGCGACCTGGTGATCTACGAGTCCACCGTCTACCCCGGCGCCACCGAAGAGATCTGCGTGCCCGAGCTTGAGCGCGTCTCTGCCCTGAAATTCAACACCGATTTTACCGTCGGCTACAGCCCCGAGCGCATCAACCCCGGCGACAAAGAGCGCCGCCTGGCGAACATTTTGAAAGTGACTTCCGGCTCAACGCCCGAAGCCGCGGATTTCGTCGACGCCCTGTACCGGCGCATCATCACCGCCGGCACGCACAAGGCGCCCAGCCTGAAGGTGGCCGAAGCATCGAAGGTTATCGAGAACACCCAGCGCGACGCCAACATTGCGATGATGAACGAGTTCGCGCTCATCTTTCATCGCCTCGGCATCGACACCCACGATGTGCTTGCCGCCGCCGGCACCAAGTGGAACTTCCTGCCGTTCAAGCCCGGCCTGGTTGGCGGCCACTGCATCGGCGTGGACCCGTATTACCTGATTCAAAAGGACCAATCGGTCGGCTACTACCCGGATATCCTGCTCGCCTGCCGGCGCATCAATGACGCCATGGGACAGCACGTGGCCGCCGAAGTGGTGAAGCTGATGATCCACAAAGGCCATGCCATCGCCGGCGCGCGCGTGCTGGTTCTCGGTTTCACCTTCAAGGAAAACTGCCCCGACCTCCGCAACACCCGCGTGATCGACCTAGTGCGCGAGCTGCAAGGATTTGGCGCCAAGGTTGACGTCTACGATCCCTGGGCTGATCGCGCCGAGGCGAGGAACGAATACGCCATTGAGCTTCTAGCGGAAATACCTGCCCCCGGCCACTACGATGCGCTGGTCGTGGCTGTCGCCCACGACCAGTTCAAGAT
>JBQMQE010000462.1:0-2704 GCA_052172655.1 Burkholderiales bacterium | reverse complement strand
ATTCACCTCCCCGGCGGTGGCCAGCCGTGGCCCGGCCCGCATGCAGCAAGGCAATCCCATGTCGCAGACGATGACCCCGCTTCAACCAAGCATGCGTGCGCTGGTCAAGCGCGAAGCCGGCAAGGGCATCTGGATGGAACAGGTGCCGGTGCCCGAACCCGGCGCCAACGAGGTGCTGATCCGGCTGGAGAAAACCGCGATCTGCGGCACCGACCTGCACATCTACCTGTGGGACGAATGGAGCCAGCGCACGATCAAGCCCGGGCTGGTCATCGGCCATGAGTTCGTCGGGCGGATCGCTGCTCTGGGCGCCGGCGTGAATGGTTACAGCATCGGCCAGCGCGTCTCCGCCGAAGGCCACATCGTCTGCGGCCACTGCCGCAACTGCCGCGGTGGCCGCCAGCATCTGTGCCCGAACACGGTCGGCATCGGCGTCAACCGCGATGGCGCGTTCGCCGAATACATCGTGATGCCCGCCAGCAACCTGTGGCCGATCCCGGACCAGATTCCCTCCGAACTCGCAGCCTTCTTCGATCCCTACGGCAACGCCGCGCATTGTGCGCTGGAGTTCGACGTGGTCGGCGAGGACGTGCTGATCACTGGTGCCGGCCCGATCGGCATCATCGCCGCCGGCATCTGCAAGCACATCGGCGCGCGCAACGTGGTGGTCACCGACGTCAACGACTACCGGCTCAAGCTCGCCGCCGACATGGGCGCCACGCGCGTGGTCAACGTCAGCAATACCTCCCTGAAGGACGTGATGAGCGACCTGCACATGGAAGGCTTCGACGTCGGGCTGGAGATGAGCGGCAACCCGCGCGCGTTCAACGACATGCTCGACTGCATGTACAACGGCGGCAGGATCGCGATGCTCGGGATCATGCCCAAGGGCGCCGGCGCGGACTGGGACAAGATCATCTTCAAGGGGCTGGTCCTGCACGGCATCTACGGCCGGCGCATGTACGAGACCTGGTACAAGATGACGCAGCTGGTGCTGGGCGGCTTCCCGCTTGGCAAGGCGCTGACCCACCAGTTGCCGATCGACGAGTTCCAGAAAGGTTTCGACCTGATGGAATCCGGCAAGGCGGGCAAGGTCGTACTCAGCTGGAATTGAGGAATCAGGTCGCGCGCAAGCGGCTGGGGCTGCCTGCGCGCGACCATCGGCGGCATGGATGCCGCCGATGAGACTACATGGACGTATTCACGGCGTATCGCGCGCAGGCGGCCCCAGTCGCCTTGCGCCCCCGGAGCCACCATGTCGCTGACCCAACGCTACGCCGATACCCTCGATGAGATCCGTGACGCCGGCCTGTTCAAGTCCGAGCGCATCATCACTTCACCGCAATCGGCCGAGATCACCCTCGCCGATGGCCGCACGGTGCTGAACTTCTGCGCCAACAACTACCTCGGCCTGGCCGACCACCCGGACGTGATCGCCGCGGCCAAGGATGCGCTCGACACCCACGGCTTCGGCATGGCCTCGGTGCGTTTCATCTGCGGCACCCAGGACCTGCACAAGCAACTCGAACAGACGATCGCCGGCTTCTTCGGCACCCAGGACACGATCCTCTACGCCGCATGTTTCGACGCCAACGGCGGCCTGTTCGAGCCGTTGCTCGGCGAGAACGACGCGGTCGTCTCGGACGCGCTCAACCATGCCTCGATCATCGACGGCGTGCGCCTGTGCAAGGCGAAGCGTTATCGCTACGCCAACTGCGACATGGCCGATCTGGAGAAGCAATTGCAGCAGGCGCGCGCGGACGGGGTTGGCACGATCATGATCACCACCGACGGTGTGTTCTCGATGGACGGCACCCTCGCCCCGCTGGACCAGATCTGCGCGCTGGCCGACAGGTACAAGGCACTTGTCCATATCGACGAATGCCATGCGACCGGCTTCATCGGCGGGACCGGCCGCGGATCGGCCGAAGCCCGGGGCGTGATGGAGCGGATCGACATCTTCACCGGCACCCTGGGCAAGGCGATGGGCGGCGCGCTCGGCGGCTTCACCACTGCCAGGAAAGAAGTCATCGAACTGCTGCGCCAGCGCTCCCGTCCTTACCTGTTCTCCAATTCCCTGCCTCCGCATGTCGTGGCTGCAGGCACCAGGGCATTTGCGATGTTGTCCGCGGCCGGCGACCTGCGCGCGCGCCTCGACGACAACACCCGCTATTTCCGCGAAAAGATGACCACGGCCGGCTTCGACCTCAAGCCGGGCGCGCATCCGATCTGCCCGGTCATGCTGTACGACGCCCCGCTGGCGCAGGCATTCGCGCAGCGCCTGCTCGAGGAAGGCATCTATGCGATCGGTTTCTTCTTCCCGGTGGTGGCGCAGGGCCAGGCGCGGATCCGGACACAGATGTCGGCCGCACACACGCGTGGGCACCTGGATCGCGCGATCGATGCGTTCACTCGCGTCGGACATGAACTCGGGGTACTTGGACGCTGATGCCGCGCAAGCCCGCACCGTCATCGGAAGCGGCTTCACCCGGCAGGTTCCGGCATTTCCTGCACGCATTGATGTGGGCTTTCGGCGGCGCCCTCCTGTTCGCGCTGCCGACCCTGATGACGATGGAAATGTGGGAGCTTGCCACCCAGGTCCATGACGGGCGCCTGGCGTTGTTCGTCGCTGGCATCGTGGCGTTGCTTGTCGGCATGTCGCGTTATGCCGGCTTCGAGGAGACCTCCAGCCTCGCCAGCGACG
>JBQMQE010000461.1:0-2705 GCA_052172655.1 Burkholderiales bacterium | reverse complement strand
TCCGGACCACGACGGCGTGATGCTAGCCAACGAGCTTATTTCAAGCCTGATGGATTCCACATGAACCCGTTCCTGCCTTTCACCATCCCGCGTCGCATTGCCGCGCTTGCCATGGCCTCCCTTCTTCTTGCGGCAGGTCCCGGTTTTGCCAAGGACCACGGCAACGAAGGTAACGGTGATGGGAAGCATGCACAGAAGGAATACCAAAAGCCCAAAAAACAGGCTGACAAGGAATATGCCAAGGATCGGAAGGACGCTTCGAAGCAGCATGAAAAGGCCCAGAAGCGTGCGGAAAAGCGCCGGCGTGAAGACGTGAAACAAGGCGCCTACTTCGACGAGCGACAGCGTAGCTCGGTGCGCCAGTACTACTCCCATACCTATGGCAATGGAAAAAGGTGTCCACCGGGACTTGCCAAAAAGGCCAACGGTTGCATGCCACCAGGTCAAGCCGGGCACTGGCAAGTCGGTCAGCCTGTGCCCAGGGGCGTCACCGTTTACACAGTGCCCCAGCCGGTGATTCGCCTCCTGCCTCCTCCCCCCTACGGCTATCGTTACGCCCGAATCGGAGGCGATATCGTCTTGGTTCAGCAGCAAAACAACCTGATAGTGGACATCATCATCGGTCTGCTCGACTGAGCTTGTTCAGGCAGCCGACCCAGCGGGTAGCCCAGCGAGAGTGCAGTGGGTCTTGTCCAGCAGGCTAGTTCCCGGACAACGAAAAACTGCCACTGCATCTGATTGTAGAAGCGCCCCAGGACCCTTTCGGGCACTGGGGCGCATGAACACTGGTGGCCCCGGACAGAATCGAAGCGTCGACCCACGGATTTTCGAGGCAACGCTCAGTCGGTCCACAGTCACCACCAAGCAGAAAAACTCGAACGAGTTTCCGTGACGCTTTCCTTCACTCGCCCGAGCTTTTCGAACCAGTTTCCGCACTCTGGCGCGCCTCTCGGTTGCATGGCCATAGGTCTTTCTATGTAGATCAAGGCCATTGCCCTACCGCCCCAGAACCGGGTTCACCGGACTCGTGGACATCCGACGAGGGTCTGCCAGGTAGGCCGCAGCCATCTCCTTGCTGCACAAACGTCTGGCCGCGTCACGGCGCCATTTCCTACTCATCGAACGGGGTCGTTCACCTATGGTGCTCAGAGGGCGAGGATTTGCGTCCTGTCACAACTTTGGATAGGAACCCGCGATGAAAGCAATCACCAAAGCAACATTGGTATCAGTGGTGTTGGCAGCGGCCGCAGAGGCTGGCGCGCAAGTCACTTTTTACCAAGAACAGGGCTTTCAGGGCCGTTCGTTCACCACGGAAAGGCGGATCGACAACTTTGACCGCTTTGGCTTCAATGATCGCGCATCCTCCGCAACGGTGAAAAGCGAGCGATGGGAAATTTGTGAAAACGCGCGCTACAGCGGTCGTTGCGTCGTGCTGCGTCCCGGGCAGTACCCTACGCTGGCCGCAATGGGTCTGAACGATCGGATTTCTTCGGCGCGCGCCATCGGCCGCGACCAGCGCATCGACGAGCGGCGCTATGCGCCCGCACCGGCGCCCGCGCAAATCACTTTTTACGAGAATGAACGCTTTGGCGGACGCTCTTTTAAGACCGACGCACTGGTCGAGGACTTCCGGCGCAACGGCTTCAATGACCGGGTCTCTTCGCTAGTGGTGACCGGCCCCGATGAGTGGGAGGCTTGCGAAGATGTCCGCTTCAATGGTCGCTGCGTGGTCCTGCGTCCCGGTCAATATCCAACACTGAGCGGAACGGACTTGAACGACCGCATTTCATCGGTTCGCAAGACCGTCACAAAGGCTCCGACGCCAGAGTCGGCACAGATCGCCTTTTTTGAGCAGGAAGATTTCGCGGGCCGCGCCTTCACTACCGACAAGTCCCTAGAAAATCTCGACAGGAACGGTTTTAATGACCGCGCATCCTCTGCCGTCGTGGTTGGCGATAGACAGTGGGAAGTCTGCGACGACGCCCGCTTTAACGGTCGATGCATGGTCTTGCGGCCGGGCCAGTACCCGTCACTGGCGGCCATGGGACTGAACAACCGCATTTCTTCGGTAAGGGAGATCGGCCGAGATGCGCGCATCGATGAGCGGCGCTATGCGCCTGCACCGATCGCTGCGCCCAACTACCGTCAACGCAAGGACGAGCGCCTGTTTGAGGTGAGTGTCACTTCCGTGCACGCCGTGGTCGGCACACCCGAGAAGCGTTGCTGGATCGACCGCGAGCAAGCGCCGCAGAACGAGAACCAGGTGAATGCTCCCGGAGCAGTCCTGGGTGCCCTGCTGGGCGGCGTTCTTGGTCATCAGGTTGGCGGCGGCACCGGCAAGGATATTGCTACTGCGGGCGGCGCGATTGCGGGGGCCGTGATCGGTTCCAGAATGGGCGGAAACGGCAGCCCACAGACCGTGCCTCAAGATGTGCAGCGTTGTGAAAATGTGCCCAACCAGGCACGTACCGAGTATTGGGATGTGACGTACACGTTCAGGGACCAGGAGCATCGCATTCAAATGACATCCCCACCAGGGCGCACTATCACCGTCAACGCGCAAGGTGAACCGCGCACGTGAACGGGCTTTCTGTTCGAGCCAGATTCCAACCTCTGCCGAGCTTCCAGCTTGCGGCTTGCGGCTTGCGGCTTGCGGCTTGCGGCTTGCATGACCATAGATTTTCTATGAGGATCTAGGCCATAGC
>JBQMQE010000460.1:0-2707 GCA_052172655.1 Burkholderiales bacterium | reverse complement strand
CCGAGGGCGAACTCATCGCCGCCACCCGCACGCGCTACAGCCTGCGCCGCAGCGATGCGCGCGCCGGCACGGTGCATGTGCACTTCCCGCGCATCGGTTTCCAGTTGAAGGCGGTGAAGGCGGCATGACATCCACGCGGGAGCCTGCAAAGTGAACACTCCGATGAAAATCGATTTCGTCTCCGACGTCTCCTGTCCCTGGTGCGTGATCGGACTCAAGGCGTTGGAAGCGGCCATCGCGCAGTTGGGCGGCGAGGTGAAGACCGAAATCCATTTCCAGCCGTTCGAGCTCAACCCGCAGATGCCGCCGGAAGGCCAGGACATCACCGAGCATCTGGCGCAGAAATACAATGCGACGCCCGAGCAGTCGGAGCAGACGCGCGAAATGATCCGCGCGCGCGGCGAGGAAGTCGGGTTCACTTTCGCCATGGCCAAGCGCAGCCGCATTTACAACACCTTCGACGCCCACCGGCTGCTGCATTGGGCGGGGCAGGAAGGCCGCCAGCTCGCGCTCAAGCACGCCCTGTTCAAGGCCTATTTCAGCGACGGCGAGAACCCGGGCGCGCACGAGGTGCTGATACGCCTCGCCGGCGAAGTGGGACTGGATGCCGCCCGCGCGCGGGAGATCCTTGCCTCGGATGCATATGCCGCAGACGTGCGCAAGCAGCAGCGCTTCTACCTCGAGCAGGGCATCAATGCGGTGCCGGCGGTGATCGTCAACGCGCGCCACCTGATTCAGGGCGGGCATCCGGCCAGCGTGTTCGAACAGGCGTTGCGCCAGATCGCCGCCGAAAATTAGGGGCGCTGTGCTCAACCCGGATCGATGCGACGACCGAGGCGCGGCCTATCCCTGAATAGCCGCACGGGACGAAGCCTGCGCTGCCCGCGATGAAGACACTGCTGATCGTTTATCACTCGATGACCGGCGGAACGCTGCAGATGGCGCGCGCTGCGGCCGAGGGCGCGGCTACGGAAGCATCGCTGCAGGCGCGGCTGCTGCGCGCTCCGGACGCGGGACCGGACGATCTGCTGGGTGCCGACGGCTACATCTTCGCCACGCCGGAAAACCTGGCGGCGATCTCCGGCATGCTGAAGGATTTTTTCGACCGCAGCTATTACGCGGTGCTGGAGCGGCTCAACGGCCGCCCCTATGCGAGCCTGATCTGCGCCGGCAGCGACGGCCACAACGCCGCGCGGCAGATCGAGCGCATCGCCACCGGGTGGCGCCTGAAACCGGTCGCGCCTCCCCTGATCGTTTGCACCCACGCCCAATCGCCGGAGGAAATCCTGCGCCCGAAGCAGATCGGCGCGGAGGGCTTGCACTCGTGCAGGGAGATCGGCGCGGCGATGGCAGCCGGCCTGGTTCTCGGCGTCTTCTGATGACGCGCTTGAGCCGTCAGGGGATTAACGGTACTGTGCGCCAACACAGCCCCGTACTCGGGGTCTTATCGGGTCGCGCTTGGGCGAACCGCTTATTTTCAGGACTCTGGATGGACTACCGCTGCCCGGTGTGCAGGGCGAATATCGCAAAACGAGGATTGAGTCGGACCGTCATGGTCAAGCTGGAGGTCGAGTGCCCCCATTGCAACAGCGTGGTCCGTCATAATGTTCACCGGGTCGAGACCATCATCGTCATGCTCAATTTCGCGGCGATCGTCGTACTGGCCGCATTTGCCTATTGGTTCCAGAGCAAGGGCCTGGTGCTTGTTGCCGTTGGCGCCGCGATGACGGGCGCGGCGGCATTGCCTCTGCTCGAGCACACCTACCTGCGAACCTGGCCGCGCTACGTATCGATTGTTCAAAGCCCTGAGCCGGACAAGCCGGAAGCAGGCTAAGAATCCGTGGCAACAGTCGTTTCGCTGCGATCCGGCATAGGAAAGCACGAGGGGAGCTATCCCCTCATTTTGAAACGGGCTCTCAGCCGCAGGCGCCGCCGCACCGGATCCATCGCATGAGCACCGACACACTGGCCGCCTCAACCCCGCCCGCGCCTGCGCGCAGCCGGCGCACGCTCGCCGCCTGCTGCGGCGCGCACGTGCTGCACGACGGCTTCTCCGATCTGCTGTACGTCCTGTTCCCCGTGTGGCAGGCGGCGTTCGGACTGTCGTTCGCCGAGGTCGGCCTGCTGAAGACGCTGTATTCCGGCTCGATGGCGGCGTTGCAGGTGCCCGCCAGCCTGCTCGCCGAGCGCGTCGGCGAGCGCGTGCTGCTTGCGCTCGGCACGCTGGTCGCGGCGGCCGGGTTCATCCTGGCGGGCTGGACCGCGGGCTTCCTCGGCCTTGCGCTGTGCCTGGCGTTCGCCGGTGCCGGGGCGAGCGTGCAGCATCCGCTCGGCTCCGCGCTGACTTCGCGCGCGTTCGAAGGCGCGCAGTTGCGCGCCGCCTTGGGTACCTACAACTTCGCCGGCGATATCGGCAAAGTGCTGTTGCCGGCGCTTTGTGCGGCGCTGCTCGCCGTGCTCGACTGGCATGCGGTGACCTCGCTGATGGGCGCACTCGGCCTGGTCGCCGCGCTGGCGATCTGGTTTGCCGTGCCGCGCGCGCTGCACCAGGCGGCAGCCGCAGCGGATGCGCCGGATGCGCCGGCCGCTGCACGGGCCGCGCCGGGCTCCGCGGCGAGCGCGCCGGGCGCCCCCACGAGCGCGCCGGGCGCCGCCGCTAGCGCGCTAAGCGCCTCAAGGAGCGCGCTAGGCGCCTCAAGGAGCGCGC
>JBQMQE010000459.1:1330-2744 GCA_052172655.1 Burkholderiales bacterium | reverse complement strand
CATGAGTTCTCGCGCGACTTGCGAATCAATTCGGGGATGCCGCTTCAAACTTGACCGGCGCCTTTATGAGCGCGGCCTGGCACCTCCCGCGCTTGACGACGTCAACCCGTATTAGCGTATTCGCGTCCAGCGCGCGCAAAGCGGCTTCTCGCAGGTCGCCACGCCACGGCCCGCGGAAGTAGGAGCCCAAGTACGACCGTCCCATAGGCGCATCCCCGTTAGCGTCTACGTACAGAAGCTCACGGACCCGCCCGACGGTTCGGGCACAGGCCGTGCGAAATGACTGATCGCGGGCTATCTTTACGGCGACAACTATCTCGATCTGGTCCGGATTGACGTTGTAGGAAACGCTGGCATCTTCAATCGGGAACGGCCAATCCTTAATTCCAGTGAGAGCAACCTCCAGTTTGAAACTGCTGAACTCGAGCCTGGACAGCGGCAGCTCGTGAATTTCTTCGAGCGGCGTAGCTTGGACGTTGCTGCTGAAAGCGGTGGCCAACGCCAGGAAGAGAACTGCAATATGTGTGCTCATCGCTGGCTATTATGCCAAACCTGGCGCTAAGGAACTGCGCATTTTCGCGCAGTCCTTCCAAAGCGTATAGCAACAATTCCGGTCCGGCGCCCAGGGAAGCGTAGATTCCGGAGGTGGCTGTTCAAAGCATCGTGCAGCGCGGCAGTCGTGCTTTGATCGGCAAGCGGCGATGGAACCGTCCGAATCCGGCATGGCGAAAATCGCGCTGTTGCGGTGGATGCGGCGCGGCTTGAAAGCAGACTTCGGCCGCGACCGATAAAATGTCGAAATGTCCGATGCAAGTGATTCCGCGGCAAATAGCGACAGCGCCATTCTGATTCACGGCGCGCGCCAGAACAACCTCAAGAACCTTTCCCTCGCCATCCCGCTGAACCAGTTGGTCGTGGTCACGGGGGTCTCCGGCTCGGGCAAGAGCTCGCTCGTATTCGACACGCTCTACGCCGAGGGGCAGCGGCGCTACGTCGAGACCTTCTCGCCCTATGCGCGCCAGTTCCTCGACCGCATGGACAAGCCGCAGGTGGACCGCATCGAGGGCATCCCGCCCGCGATCGCGATCGACCAGACCAATCCGGTGCGCACCTCGCGCTCGACCGTCGGCACCATGACCGAGCTCAACGACCACGTGAAGCTCCTGTTCGCGCGCGCGGCCGGGCTCCATTGCCGCGGCTGCGGCGCAAAGGTGGAGCGCGACACGCCGGAAACCATTTATGCCGCGATCAAAGCGCGCGCCCAGGCCGCGGGCGACCCGCGCCTCGTCGTCACCTTCCCGGTGGCGGTGCCGAAAAACTTCACCGAGGCCGAAGTGCAACAACTGCTGCAGAGCCAGGGCTATAGCCGCATCCATGCGCGCAGTCCCGGCATGTTGGAGGTGGTGCAGGACAG
>JBQMQE010000459.1:0-1230 GCA_052172655.1 Burkholderiales bacterium | reverse complement strand
GTCTGGCGCTACTCCGCCGACCTGCACTGCGCCGAGTGCGACATCCACTACGCCGACCCTACGCCCTCGCTCTTTTCGTTCAACTCGCCCATCGGCGCCTGCGACACCTGCCGCGGTTTCGGCCGCGTCATCGGCATCGATTTCGGACTGATCGTCCCGGACGAAGGCAGGACGCTGCGCGAGGGCGCGGTGCGGCCGTGGCAGACGGCGAGCTTTGGCGAATGCCAGGACGATCTGGTGAAATACGCAAACAAGCGCGGCATTCCGCTGGATACCCCGTTGCGCAAGCTTACCGACGCCCAGCGCAGGTGGGTGCTCGAAGGCGAGCCGGAATGGAAAAGCTGGCGCGCGTCCTGGCCCGGCACCTGGTACGGCGTGCGCAGGTTCTTCGACTGGCTCGAGACCAAAGCCTACAAGATGCACATCCGCGTGCTGCTGTCGAAGTACCGCGCCTACACGCCCTGCCCCGCCTGCGAAGGCGCGCGGCTCAAGCTCGACGCGCTGTTGTGGCGCCTGGGCACGAAGCAGGATGCCGACAATGTGTTTAGCACGCCCGCCGGTGCGTACAAACGATGCAAACCACTTGGCGTCAAATGGGGCGAGGATAAGCTGGCAGCGCTGCCCGGTCTGACCATGCACGACCTGATGCTGCTGCCGATCGAGCGCTGCCGCACGTTCTTTGAAACCCTGCATCTCCCCGCCCCTCTGGACGAGGCCACCGACCTCCTCCTCACCGAGATCCGCGCGCGCGTTTCCTACCTGTGCCAGGTGGGCCTTGCCTACCTGACGCTGGACCGCCAGTCGCGCACGCTCTCCGGCGGCGAGGTGCAGCGCATCAACCTCACCACCGCGCTCGGCACTTCTCTGGTGAACACCTTGTTCGTGCTGGACGAGCCCTCCATCGGCCTGCACCCGCGCGACATGGGCCGGGTGATCGAAGTGATGCACCGGCTGCGCGACGCCGGCAACTCGCTGGTGGTGGTGGAGCACGATCCGCAGATCATGTTCGCCGCCGACCGCATACTCGACATGGGCCCGGGCCCGGGCGAGCGCGGCGGCGAGGTGGTGTCGTTCGGCACCCCGCAGCAACTCAGGGCGGAGCATTCGCTCACCGCCGAATACCTTTCCGGCCGCAAGCGCGCCGACGCGGGCGTGGCGCCCAGGCCGCCCGAGGCAAAGGGAGCGCGGCTGCAACTGCTCGGCGCCGCCGAGCACAACCTGAAGAGCATC
>JBQMQE010000458.1:0-2753 GCA_052172655.1 Burkholderiales bacterium | reverse complement strand
CGGGCTTCGTCGTGTTGGTATGGGTGGGTTCGTGGCGGCTGATCGGCGGCACCTTGCACCCCCAAGTGCTCCTGCTGTTCCTGGTGCTTGCGCTGCCGGTATATCGGCAACTGTTTGAAGTCGGTCTGTCGACGATGCTGTTGCGCTTCGCTCGCCGCGCGCTATCACGTGTCGAAGCAGTGTTGGCCGAGCCTGGTATGCAGGAGCCGGAACGGCCGCGCCTGCCCCAGGGGAACGACATCGTCTTTGACCAAGTGCGATTCGCGTACGAGCGCGGGAGCGCACCTGCCCTGGATGGTGTTTCATGCACGATCCCAGCGAATGCGCTCACGGCGGTCGTCGGGCCCAGCGGAGCTGGAAAGAGCACCTTGGTGCACCTGATCGCTCGGATGTGGGACGTGGATGGCGGAGCGATTCGGCTGGGAGGCGTGGACCTGCGCGAGATCGGAACCGAGGCGCTGCACCGTCAGGTTTCGATGGTGTTCCAGGACGTTTTGCTGTTCTCCGGCACAGTGCTGGAAAACCTGCGCATCGGCAAGCCGGACGCCAGTCACGATGAAGTCATCGATGCAGCTCGGCGCGCCCAGGCACATGCTTTCATCTCCGCGCTACCACAGGGATACGACACGTTGCTCGACGAAGGCGGAGCGTCGCTGTCTGGCGGCGAACGCCAGCGCATATCAATTGCACGGGCACTGCTCAAAGACGCTCCGGTCCTGCTGCTTGACGAAGCCACCGCCAGCGTTGATCCATCGGCAGAAGCTGAGATTCGCCGTGCGATTGGCGAACTCGCACGGGGTCGCACAGTCATCATGATTGCGCACCGCCTGGCGAGCGTGCGCCACGTCGACCATATTCTGGTACTTGAAGCTGGCGTGCTGGTTGAGCAGGGCCGGCACGGCGAATTGCTTGCGAAGAAAGGTCTCTATGCGGAGCTGTGGGCGCGGCAACAGCAGGCGCAGGACTGGCAGCTTTCCAGTTCTTGCGAGCCCCAGGAAGCTTCATGAGAAACCGTTCTGTCGACGATGCGTCTTGCCGGCGCATTCCTCGTCAAGAAGACCAATCCCATTCGGCTAGCCAAATGGAATCTGAGAAGGCAGTTCGACACAATCAGGAAAAGTGCGCGGGAGTCATGGAGCGATTGCGTACTTCTGGCATTCGGCCCACGATCGCGCGCATTGGAGTCTTGCAGGTAATTGGCGCTGTAGCGCCGGGCCGAATCTGTGCTGAGGACGTGTTTCGCCAGATGCTGCTGCGAGGCACGCGGGTGAGCATCGGCACGGTCTACCGCGCGATCCACCAACTCGAAGCCAACGGCCTGGTGCTGCGTGAGTGGGATCACAGCCGAACAGCGTATTACCGAATCAAGCCATCGAGGTTCGAGCGGCCAACACATCGAATCTTTTGCCGGACGTGTTCGCACAGCGTTGCGTTCACCGACGCTGGCTTCCTGGCACGCCTGGCGGACGTGGCTCAGTCGCAAGGCATCCTGATTGTGGCGCGAGACGTCACGATTCAGGTCGACTGTGCAGGCTGCTTAGGCAAGCCTGATGACTGCAGGGTGCCTGCACACTGGTCATCGCCGGCTGAAGTTCTTCCCAATCAAAGCGAATCACAGCCATGACTCGGAGGCAACGATAGCGAAGGCATCCAGCAGACATCGCACCACGCTCCAGTAGTTGGAGGGCTGACGGCCTGCGCATGAAACAACATCAAAGGAGAGGCAATGCACATGGACCTGAAGCACCTGCGGTACTTCGTCGCCGTCGCGGAGGAGGTCCACTTCGGACGTGCTGCGGAGCGTCTGCATATGACGCAGCCGCCGCTGTCCTATGGCATCCAGGAACTGGAGGCTGACCTGGGTGTGCGTCTATTCGAACGCACCACGCGCAGCACCACCATTACGCCCGCAGGCCGACTGCTGTTGGAAGATGCTCGGCGCGTGCTGGCTGCCGCACAACAAATCTATGTCACGGCGGCGGCCGCCGCTCAGGGATATTGTGGCTACCTGCGTATCGCTGTGGCCGACGCACTGGCCCAACCACGGTTGACCGAACTGTTCGCGCTGTGCCGTCAGGAAGAACCCGACGTGGAGCTGCGCATCTTCGAGATGCCGGTTGGGCATCTCGTCCGAGCCTTGCAGCAAGACGACATCGATGTGGGTTTCACGCTCTTCCCCGAAGAGGGCAAGGGCTACGCCGTCGAGCCGCTATGGCATGACGCCGTGGCTGTGGCGATGCCGGCGCGCCATCAATTGCTCGCGCACCGGCGCGTGCCACTGGCTGAGGCGCTGCGGTACCCCCTCATCGTGTGCCACCCGGAGATGTGCCAGGGCGGCTACGCGTACATCGATGCGATCCTGGCCGAAGCAAAGGTGCAACCCGTCATAGCTGAACATGTCTCCGGCCACGAGAGCATGCTGATGATGATCGGTGCAGGCTTGGGCATCGGCTTCGCGATAGAGGCGCAGATCGCGCACTTTCAACGCCTGGATGTGGCCGTGCGGCCGATGGAGGCGGGGCTGCCACCGGTAACCACCCACCTGCTGCGCTCAGGTGCGCAGCCTTCGCTGCAGTTGGAGCGGTTCATCGATAGGGCACGACGGGTAGGGAATTTGTCACCGCCGACCGAGCGCCTCTGATCAGCTCGTCTGGAGACATAAGCCGGCCGAGCGTGGAGCCACTCGGTCGCTGAGAGTGCGCCATGGGGGACATGCCTCAATTCACGGCACAATTTCGGGATGAGTGAAAGCC
>JBQMQE010000457.1:0-2768 GCA_052172655.1 Burkholderiales bacterium | reverse complement strand
CCCCGCAAAGCCCTACAAGGTGTCGGTGCCGGCGCAACGAACACGGCATGTAAGTTTCAATGATCTGAACGACCCGGAGGAAATTCCGCTTGATACCGATTTCGCAAGTGTCATCGAATCGGACGTCCCATAGTGGTGCAGCACACCAGGCTCGACTCACGTCAGGAAGCGCTTGCGCTCCTGAGTACGATCGCCTTGCCCTCTCGATAGCTTGCCTCCACCCGGCTATGATTACGCAAAGAGCCCGATGAACTCAAAACAGATCGCCGTCAACAAGGATGTCTTTGGGATCGCTGGACAGATCGCGATTGTGACAGGTGCATCCTCCGGCCTTGGCCGGGCCTGCGCGGTCGCGCTCGGCTGCGCAGGCGCGAAGGTCGTGGTCAATCACCTTGCTTCCGAGGTCGACGCGGCCGACGCGGTGTGCCGGGAAATCGAAGCGTACGGCGGAGAGGCCGCTGCCTATGCTGCGGACGTAACCGACGAGGGCGAGGTCGCCGCAATGTTCGAACGCAGCATCGCGCGATTCGGCACCGTTCATATCCTGGTGAACAATGCCGGTGTCCAGGATGGCGCGAAGTTCCAGGACATGACGCTTGCGCAGTGGCAAAGGGTGATCGACATCAATTTGACCGGCATGTTCTTATGCTCGCGCGCGGCGATCAGCGAATTTCTGCGGCGAGGTCCACAGCCTGAACGGTCGCGCGCCACCGGCAATGTCATCTGCATGAGTTCCGTCCATCAAGTCATTCCCTGGGCGTTCGAGGCCAACTACGCCGCGTCCAAGGGCGGCGTGAACTTGCTCGTGCAGTCGCTCGCCCAAGAGTTCGCGAGCCGCAAGGTCCGCGTTAACGCGGTGGCGCCGGGCGCCATCCGCACGGAGATCAATCGCTCAGCCTGGGAAAGCGAAGAGGCGATGAGCAAACTTCTCCGTCTCATTCCCTACGGCCGCATCGGCGAGCCGGCAGACATCGGACAGGCCGTGCTCTGGCTCGCCTCGGACCTTTCGGACTATGTGAACGGGACCACCATTTTTGTTGATGGCGGTATGTCGGCCTACCCGGCGTTCCGGGGCGGGGGATGAGCAAACCCATCGAGGACTACGGCTTCATCGGCAACATGCTCAGCGGAGCCCTTGTTGCGCGGGACGGCTCGATGGACTGGCTTTGCCTGCCGCGATTCGATTCCGACGCATGCTTTGCCGCCCTGCTCGGGACGCCGGACCATGGTTACTGGCGGATATCCCCCGCCGGCGCGGTGCAGCGGTCCAGCCGGCGCTACCTGCCCCATACGCCGATCCTCGAGACCACCTTCGAGACCGAGACCGGCACGGCGACTCTCGTGGACTTCATGCCGCTGTCGGATGACCCCGAGAAAGTCGATGTGATCCGTCTCGTGCGCGGGGTGTCCGGCCGGGTCGCGATGCGCATGGAACTTGCCTTACGATTCGGTTACGGTCGAACCGTCCCCTGGGTACGCCGCCGCGACTACGGTATTCATGCGGTTGCCGGACCCGATGCCGTGGAGCTGGTGACGCCCGTGCGCCTTCACGGCGAAGACACGCGGACCGTCGCGGAGTTCGAAGTGAAAGAAGGCGATATCGTCCCTTTCACACTTGCCTACCATCCGCTGCACCGTGAGCCGCATTTCATCGGCGACGCGGGCATGAGGCTCGAGAGTACTGCGGCGTGGTGGCGGGAATGGACCCGCATCTGCCAGCTCTCGGACTTCGAAAGACCCGCATGGAAAGACGCCGTGGAGCGCTCCCTCATTACGCTCAAAGCGCTTTCATATAAGCCGAGCGGCGGGATCGTCGCCGCCCTGACGACCTCCCTGCCGGAGGAGATCGGCGGACTCCGAAATTGGGATTACCGGTACTGCTGGATTCGCGATGCGACCCTCACGTTATACGCGTTCACCAATGCCGGCTATTTCGACGAGGCCGGTGCGTTCCGGGAATGGTTGCTGCGCGCCGCCGCCGGAGCGCCCGATCAGATGCAGATCATGTATGGCGTCAGCGGCGAGCGCCGCTTGACGGAAACTGAATTGCCCTGGCTGCCAGGCTACGAGAACAGCCGACCTGTGCGCATCGGAAACGGTGCCTACGATCAGACTCAAATCGACGTATTCGGTGAATTGATGGACGCGCTTCATACCACGCGCAAGTCCAAGCTCGGCCCAAGCGAAGACGCATGGCGATTCCAGCAAACGTTACTTTCCGGGCTGGAGCGCCTATGGCGCGAGCCCGATGAAGGGATTTGGGAGGTGCGCGGTGGGCGTAAGCACTTCGTCCATTCAAAGGTAATGGCCTGGGTCGCATTTGACCGAGCCATAAAAGCGGTCGAGCAATCCGGTTTCGACGGACCTGTCGAACGGTGGCGTGCCCTTCGCGACGAGATCCATGCTGAAGTCCTGGCGCGCGGCTATGACCGCGAGCGGAACACCTTTGTCCAGCATTATGACGGAACGGCCCTCGATGCTTCCCTCCTGCTCTTGGCGGAAGTCGGATTCCTGCCGCCGGGCGATCCCCGCTTTCGCGGCACCGTCGAAGCCATCGAACGTGAGCTCAGGAAAGACGGGCTTGTACTGCGCTACCGCCCGACGGAAACCGGGGACGGGCTCTCCGGCGAGGAAGGCACCTTCCTCGTCTGCAGTTTCTGGCTCGCCGACGCCTATACCATGATCGGCCGCTACGACGACGCAGAGGCCATGTTCGAACGCCTCCTGTCTTTGCGCAACGATCTCGGACTTCTTGCGGAGCAGTACCA
>JBQMQE010000456.1:0-2792 GCA_052172655.1 Burkholderiales bacterium | reverse complement strand
GTATTACCGTCCGTTCCCGATCACGCGCCGGCGATCACTTCGCCGGCGCTTCGATGTACTCGAACACGCGCACCACGCGTCGCACGCCGCCGGTGGTGCGCGCGATTTCTACCGCGGCATCGGCCTCCTTGCGTGTGACCAGTCCCAGCAGGTAGACCGCGCTGCCTTCGGTCACCACCTTCACCTGGTTGACCGAAAAACTGCCGCCGATGTCGATGAAGCGCGCCTTCACCTTGGATGTGAGGTAGGTATCGTTGGCGCGCGCGGTGTACGAGCTTACCCCGGCGACCTGGATCTCGTTGACCACGCCGCGCACGTTGGGGATCTCGCGCACGATTCTTTCGATCTGCGCTTTGGTGGCGGCGTCGGGCGCCTCGCCGGTGAGCAGCACATAGCGGTTGTAGCTGGTGACATTGATGTGCACCTTGTCGCCGAAGCGCTCGTCGACGCGGCTTCCCCCGCGCAGGTCGATTTCCTTGTCCTCGGTCTGCGCGCCGAGCGAGCGCCGGTCGTCGGAGGCCAGCGCCGCCGCTCCCGCGCCGACCACGGCCATTTCGACGCAACCCTGCAACTGCGGCGCGAGTCCGAGCAGGGCGAGCAGCGCAAGCGTGCGCAATCGGGGAAATGCCTTGTTCAAAGTGTTCATGATTCAGCTCCTAGTAACAACGTGTCGATGCCATCGCACAGGCAGTGCAGCGTGAGCAGGTGCACTTCCTGGATGCGCGAGGTTCTCTCCGAGGGCACGCAGATGTGTACGTCCTCATTGGTCAGCAGGCCGGCGATCTTGCCGCCGCTCTTGCCCGTCAGCGCCACCACCTGCATGTCGCGCTCGTGCGCGGCGTGGATCGCGGCGATGACGTTTTTCGAATCGCCGCTGGTTGAGATCGCGAGCAGCACGTCGCCCGCCTGTCCCAGCGCCTGCACCTGCTTGGAGAACACCTGCTCGTAATCGTAGTCGTTGGCGATCGCAGTCAGGGTCGAAGTATCGGTGGTAAGGGCGACCGCTGCCAGGCCCGGGCGCTCGCGCTCGAAGCGCCCGAGCAGCTCGGCGGCGAAGTGCTGCGAGTCGGCGGCCGAGCCGCCGTTGCCGCAGGCGAGAATCTTGCCGTTGGCGAGCAGGCATTTCACCATCAGTTCGGCGGCCTGCGCGATCGGCGCGGACAGCAACTCAGCCGACTTCTGCTTGGTTTGGACGCTATCGGCGAAATGCCGGCGGATGCGCGCTACGAGATCCATCGATGCTCCGTAAAATCGAATTGTGCATTCTACCTTAGAGATGGCCGGAACAAGGGGGCCGGGATGGGAAAGGAAGGGTCCCATCCCTAACTCAGGCCGCCTTGCAAATCCTGCAAATCAGGGGCCGCTACGCTGACTCTGCAACGGCCCGCTACTCGACATACACCTCGAACTCGATGCGCTTGCGCGCACTGCGGTGCGGCTGCAACCGGCTTACGCGCGCCTCGAGAACGTCGCCGCGGTCCATGGCCCAGGCGAGCGCGGCGTTCTGCGCGCGCGGAACGTAGCCGAGCTTGTGCCCGCTCCACTCCACGCGCACCGCCTTGCCGTCGTGGGCATTGTCCGGCTCGCGCACGAGGCGCAGCGCGTCGCCGACGCGCATGCCTCGCCATACCTCGGGCGCCTGGTGGTAATTGAACCCGGCTAGCGGCGAGCTTTGCACCAGTATGCGCACTTGCTGCGCCGCCGCCGGTCGCGGCAGCAGGGCGAGGCCGGCAAGGAGCGCGAGCGCGGGCAATACGCATTTATTCACCAAATGCATCCTTGATCCATTCGATCCGGTTCGCGGCCAGTGCATCGAGCAATACGACATCGAAGCGGCAAGGACGTTCCGGCTTGCCTGAGAGGTAATGACGCGCCGCCCTCAGAATGCGTTGACGCTTGGCGGCGGTAATGCTTGCCGCGGCTCCGCCGTAACCGGGATTGCTTCGCAGCCTCACTTCGACGAACACCAGGACCGGCCCGTCGGTCAGGATCAGGTCGATTTCGCCCAGGCGGCAGCCATAGTTTCGCTCTATCAGCCGCAAGCCGCGGACCCGCAGATAATCCGCGGCCAGCGCTTCGGCGAGCCTGCCGCCTGCGTTCGCCCGGCGCGTCATGCTGCGGTCTGCGCGTCCGGCCGCGCATAGCCTGCGCTTGCTACATTGCCGGGGGCAACGCACAATCCCATGCCATGGAACAGCACGGCAAAAGCGACAAGCGCGGCGCGCAATCGGAACGGCAGGGCCATGCGGGGCGGGCCTCGGAGGGTGCGGGGAAATTATATGTCGTCGCCACGCCGATTGGAAATCTGGGTGACATCAGTGCGCGCGCGCTCGCGCTGCTGGCGCAGGTGGACCTGATCGCGGCCGAGGACACGCGCACTACGGGACATCTGCTCGCGCACCACGGCATCGCGGCCAGGCTGGTCGCGCTGCACGAGCACAACGAAATGCAGCGCGCGGCCGAACTGGTCGCCCGGATCAAAGCCGGCGAGACGATCGCGCTGGTGAGCGATGCCGGCACGCCCGGGATCTCGGACCCGGGAGCGCTGCTGGTGGCGCGGGCAATGGAGGCGGGGGTTACGGTATGCCCGATACCCGGCGCCAATGCCGCCATTGCCGCGTTGTCGGCGGCCGGGCTGGCTGCGCCGCACTTCCTGTTCTACGGTTTCCTGCCGGCGAAGGCCGCGGCGCGGCGCGCGGCGCTGGAAGCGCTGCGCGAGCTGCCTTATGCCTTGGTGTTCTACGAGGCGCCGCACCGGGTGACGGAGTGCATCGCCGCGCTCGCCGCGATCC
>JBQMQE010000455.1:0-2797 GCA_052172655.1 Burkholderiales bacterium | reverse complement strand
ATGAAGCCCAGGCCCTTGTTGCCGATGCAGCACACTTCGAAACTCTCGCCCTGCGACTCCCACTCGCGCATCTTCGCGAGCGCCATGCGCAGCACATTGGTGTTCAGGCCACCGCACAGGCCCTTGTCCGCGGTGACGACGATGATGCCGACTTTCTTAGCGGTGTCGCGCGCCACCAAATAGGGATGGCGGTACTCCGGATTGGCGTAGGAGAGGTGGGCCGCGACGTTGCGCATCTTCTCGGCGTACGGACGGGCGGCGCGCGTGCGCTCCTGCGCCTTGCGCATCTTGGAGGCCGCGACCATTTCCATCGCCTTGGTGATCTTGCGCGTGTTTTGCACGCTCTTGATCTTGGTCTTGATTTCCTTTGAACCTGCCATTCCTATGCCCTTGGCTGATCACCCCCCGCCTCGCGAGCGAGGCAGGAGGAGGATTCCGTTAGTACGTCCCGTTCTGCTTAAAGTCCTTGACCGCCTCATGCAGCGTGGCTTCGTCTTCCTTGGAGAGGTCCTTGGTGCTCTCGATGCGCTCGACCAGCGCGGCGTACTTGTCCTTGCAGTAGGCGCGCAGGGCGCGTTCGGCCGCCAGCGCCTTGTTCGTGTCGATGTCGTCGAAATAGCTGTTGTTCACCGCGAATAGCGTCAAGGCCATTTCCCATACCTGCTGCGGCTCGTACTGCGGCTGCTTCATCAGTTCGGTCACCAGGCGTCCGCGCTCCAATTGCTTTCTCGTGGCTTCGTCCAGGTCGGAGGCGAACTGGGCGAAGGCCGCGAGTTCGCGGTATTGCGCGAGTGACAGGCGCACGCCGCCGCCGAGCTTCTTGATCACCTTGGTCTGCGCTGCGCCGCCGACGCGCGACACCGAAATACCGGCGTTGATGGCGGGGCGGATGCCGGCGTTGAACAGGTCGGTTTCGAGGAATATTTGCCCGTCGGTAATCGAAATCACATTGGTCGGCACGAAGGCGGTGACGTCGCCGGCCTGAGTTTCGATTATCGGCAGCGCGGTGAGGGAACCCGTCTTGCCCTTAACCGCGCCCTTGGTGAATTTCTCGACGTACGCCACGTTCACGCGCGCGGCGCGCTCGAGCAGGCGCGAATGCAGGTAGAACACGTCGCCCGGATAGGCTTCGCGGCCGGGCGGGCGGCGCAACAGCAGCGACACTTGGCGGTAAGCCCAGGCCTGCTTGGTCAGGTCGTCGTAAATGATCAGCGCGTCCTGGCCGCGGTCGCGGAAGTATTCGCCCATGGTGCAGCCGGAGTAGGGCGCGATGTACTGCATCGCGGCGGACTCGGACGCAGTGGCCGCGACCACAATGGTGTAGGCCATGGCGCCGTGCTCTTCGAGCCTGCGCACCACGTTGACCACCGAGGAGGCTTTCTGTCCGATCGCGACGTAGACGCAGATCAGCTCCTTGCCCTTCTGGTTGATGATGGTATCGATCGCCACCGCGGTCTTGCCGGTCTGGCGGTCGCCGATGATCAACTCGCGCTGGCCGCGGCCGATCGGCACCATGGAGTCGATGGATTTCAGACCGGTCTGCACCGGTTGCGACACCGATTGGCGCTCGATCACGCCCGGCGCCACTTTCTCGATCACGTCGGTCATCTTGGCGTTGATCGGGCCCTTGCCGTCTATCGGCTGGCCGAGCGAGTTAACCACGCGGCCGATGAGTTCCGGGCCGACCGGCACGTCCAGAATGCGGCCGGTGCACTTGACCGTGTCGCCCTCGGAAATGTGCTCGTAGGGCCCCAGCACCACTGCGCCGACCGAGTCGCGCTCGAGGTTGAGCGCGAGGCCGAAAGTATTCTTGGGAAATTCCAGCATCTCGCCCGCCATCACGTCCGACAGGCCGTGAATGCGGCAGATGCCGTCGGTCACCGACACCACCGTGCCCTGGGTGCGCACGTCGGCGGACAGCGCAAGATTCTGGATCTTGCTCTTGATCAGCTCGCTAATCTCGGAGGGATTTAACTGTTGCATGCTTTCTCCTGAACCTTAAGTATTCTTGCGCTGCCGGGCTAGCTCGCGAGCAGGCCGGCGGCCATCGCGTTCAGCTTGCCGCGCACCGAGCCGTCGATGACTTCGTCGCCGACCACTACGCGCACGCCGCCGATGAGATCGCGGTCGATGCTCACCTGGGGATTGATTCTGCGTTTAAAGCGTCTTTCCAGATCCGTCACCAGGCCCGCGAGCTGCTCGCCCTCCAGCGCAAACGCGCTGGTGATCTGGGCGTCGACCACGCCTTCGCGCTCATTCTTGAGCGTTTCGAACTGCTCGAAAATTTCAGGCAGCAGCGTCAAGCGGTCGTATTCGATCAGGAGCCCGATGAAGGTTCTCGGCTCGGCTGACAGGTCGCCAGGACACAGAGACAGGAACAGGTCCTGTAGTTGGGCCGCGCTCAGATCGTACTTGGCCAGGCATTCCTGCATGTCCGGATGCGCAACCACCTGCGCCAGCGTGCGCAGCGTGCCCGACCATGCGGCGAGCGCGCCGCCCGCGTCGGCGAGGCGAAATACCGCCTCGGCGTAGGGCCGCGCGAGAGTAGCGTTCTCGGCCATAAGTGTTTAGCCTTTCGAGCCCAAAGGGGGCACATCCCCTTTTGCATCCCCCGAACCAGAGGGAGATACGGCTGCTGGGGCTGCGTAAGATAATTTCATTCTCGCATCACCCCCCTATAGTTCGCGCTTCAGTTGGTCGAGCAGCTCGGCGTGGGCTTGGGCGTTGACTTCGCGCTGCAGTATTTTCTCGGCGCCGCTGACCACCAGGGCCGCCACCTGCTCGCGCAGGGCTTCCT
>JBQMQE010000454.1:1615-2797 GCA_052172655.1 Burkholderiales bacterium | reverse complement strand
GTATTTAAGTGTGATTTCCAGGACCGGCTTGGCCTTTTCGCCGCCGATCTGGAAACTGTCGATATAGCCTTCGTCTTTCAGCACGGCAGCAATAGCTACCTTCAGCTTCGAGGAGGGCATGCTGACCGACGTCTTGTGGACTTGCTGTGCATTACGCACGCGGGTCAACATGTCGGCGATGGGATCGCTCATGCTCATGTGTATTTCTCCTACCAGCTGGCTTTGGTCATGCCCGGCACTTCGCCACGCAGCGCCATTTCGCGCAGCTTATGACGAGTTAGACCGAACTTGCTGTAAACGCCACGCGCACGACCCGTGACAACGCAACGATTGCGCTGGCGAGTTGGGTTGGAATTGCGCGGCAGTTGTTGCAGTTGCAAACGGGCCTGGTAGCGTTCTTCGTCAGTCTTGGACTGATCGTCGATGACCGCCTTCAGTGCTGCACGTTTGGGTGCGAATTTTTCTGCCAGCTTGGCGCGTTTGATATCGCGATTGATGAGTGAAAGTTTTGCCACGTCATCGCCCCTTAATTGCGAAACGGGAAGCTGAAGGCTGTAAGCAGTGCCTTGGCTTCTTCGTCTGTCTTGGCTGTAGTAGTGATGCTGATGTTCATCCCACGTACGGCGTCGATTTTGTCGTATTCGATTTCAGGGAAAATCAGCTGCTCTTTTACCCCGATGTTGTAGTTGCCACGCCCGTCGAACGCACGACCCGATATACCGCGGAAGTCGCGAACGCGCGGCAGAGCCACGGCGACCAGGCGGTCCAGGAATTCGTACATGCGGCGGCCACGCAAAGTGACCATGCATCCAATGGGATAGTCTTCACGGATCTTGAAACCCGCGATAGCCTTTTTCGTCTTGGTGACGACGGGCTTCTGCCCGGCGATCTTGGTCAAGTCAGAGACAGCGTGCTCAATGACCTTCTTGTCGGCAACCGCTTCCGAAACACCCATGTTCAGGGTGATCTTGGTGATGCGCGGCACTTCCATGACGCTTTTGTAGCCAAATTTGGCTTGCAGGTCGGCCGCGACCTTGCTGCGGTAAAACTCTTGTAAACGAGCCATGTTCTTCGCCCCTTAAGCCTTGGCGCCAACGACGGCGCCGCTGGAGAACAACATCTGCAGGGCGGCGCCGACCTGTGGTGCGACACGCGCCTGATCGCCCGCGAGCTGGAGCGCCG
>JBQMQE010000454.1:1112-1605 GCA_052172655.1 Burkholderiales bacterium | reverse complement strand
CCTTGCTGCCATCGACTTCCTTGATCCCGACGCGATCGGCCTTGCCGGACTCGGGATTGAAAAGCGCCACATTGGAAATGTGGATGGGCATGGTCTTGTCGATAATGCCACCTTGCGTACCGGCCATGGGATTGGCCTTCACGTGTTTCTTGACGACATTGATGCCTTCGACCAGCACGTGGTCGGCGTCAACACGCTGGAGCACGGTGCCACGGCGTTTTTTGTCGCGACCAGTCAACACTATGACTTCGTCGCCTTTGCGGATTTTTTCCATGGTTCGCTCCTTACAGCACTTCTGGAGCCAGCGACACGATCTTCATGAACTTTTCCGTACGCAATTCACGCGTGACAGGTCCGAAGATACGGGTGCCGATGGGTTCCAGTTTAGCGTTGAGCAACACGGCAGCGTTGCCACCGAACTTGATCAGCGAGCCGTCTTTACGACGAACGCCCTTAGCGGTGCGAACCACTACAGCGTTGTAAATCTCGCCTT
>JBQMQE010000454.1:0-1102 GCA_052172655.1 Burkholderiales bacterium | reverse complement strand
TGACTTTGATAATGTCACCGATAGCGGCATAACGGCGCTTCGAGCCGCCTAACACCTTGATGCACATGATTCTGCGTGCGCCAGTGTTATCGGCCACGTCCAGCGTGGTCTGCATTTGGATCATGATTTTTCCTGTTCCAACTTAGCCGCACCGCGCTACTGGATCAGTAGCGCCACACAACCAGTTTTGGTCCCGTCAGGCTGAAATTACACCAGCCCTGGGTTGAAATCTGCTAAAAAAACTCGTATTGCCTACGCAAAGCTGCTTTGTCGTCCGCTGTAGGCAAGTTTCAGATAATAGCTTTTTCCCGATGCAATTGCAAGCGCACTTTATAAAAGCCGCATGCAAGCAGCACCAGGAGGCGTCTAGCCGGCGGCATCCGCCGAAGGCGCCGTGCTCAACAAGGCGAAAATGCCGTTTTTTTGCAACATGAGCCGGGTTTCCGCATCGGGCACATCGTCAGCATACACTTTTATGCCCAGACCCGCGGCGGTCTGCGCCACCGCAACCGCCAACTGGCGGGCGCCGGGGCTGGCAAGCAGGCAAGTCACCATGTCGCCTCCCAGTTTCACGTAGCTGAACGAGGCTTCGTGCAAATGCATGAGCGCAGCCGGCTGTTGCGCCAGGCGGCGCAGGGCCGTGCGCGCGCCGGCCGCCGCCACCTGGCGGCAGAATTCCTGGACTTCCTGGCCATAGGCTATCAGGCCATGCGCATCGATTTCGAGCAGCAGGCGCCCTATCTGGTCCGGCTGCGCATGCAGGCCTCGCAGCCGCCGTTTCATTTCCGGAAGGAAATGGGGCTGCAGCAATGATGGCAGCGACACCTTGATGGCCAGTTCGCCGCCATGCTGGTCCAGCCACGCCAGCCCGAGTTCGATGGCGCGCAGATCGCAGTCGGCGGACAAGCCCAGCCGCACCGCCGCCGGCATGAACAAATAGCCCGACAGCAGATTTTCGCCGTTTTCGCCGTCCCGCAATTCCAGCGACGCCTCGTGCCGGTCGCCCGACCCGTGATTTTCATAGATCGCGCGCCGCAGCGACAGTTCCAGCTTGCCTTGCGACAAGGCATCGGTCAGCAGGGCGCGCCACGCGGCCTCCTCC
>JBQMQE010000453.1:0-2811 GCA_052172655.1 Burkholderiales bacterium | reverse complement strand
TTGAAGAAAGCGTTCCAGCACCAAGTCCAGTTCCAGCAAACCGCGGCGGCATTGCCAGCGCAGTCGGTTTCGTTCTTCCGTGTCCAATAGCGTACCCAACTCCACCTTGTGAATCAGCGAGTTCAGTTCAGGCAAGCCAAGAATAGCAAGGCACCGCCTGCACCTTGCGCCGTTCGTGATGGTTGATTTTGGCCGAACATGGGCTGCTGGTATTGATTTGCGTCAATACCGGCAGGAATTGTGCCGCCGCCGGCGCCGATCGCGCCTGTGCGCGGGGCCTGCGATCAGCCCCGACTAGCCGAGCTCATTGCGGTAATAGTGCTGGTCGGTGCGATAGTAGCCGCGGCGGAATTCCACCGGCTTTTCACCGTAGCTGAACGCGACCCGCTCGACGCACAGCAGTGGGGCGTACCTGGGCACGCGCAACAGCTCCGCCGCCGCCGGGTCCGCCGCAATCGCGCGGATCTTCTCCTCCGCGCGGATCATGCGCGTCCCGAATTCGGTCTCGAACAGCTTGTACATCGAGCCTTTGTATTCGTTGAAAATCGCGGCGCTTAGGTTCCTGAACACAGTGCCGGGCAGGTAGATCTGCTCGAATACCGTGGGCTCATCGGCGAAACTGAGCACCCGCCGGATGACCACCACCCCGTCGCCGGCCCTCAACTCGAGCAGGCGCGCGATCTCGGCGCTGGCGCGCGCGCGTTTGCAATCCAGGAGCCGGCTGACGGGCCATTCCTGCTCGCCCAGGTTTGGCATCAGCCGCAAAAAACGGAACTGTGCGCGCGCCTCGTCGTGGGTTGCGACGAAAGTACCCTTGCCCTGGCGGCGCAAAAGATGCTTCTCGGCAGCGAGTTCATCAATGGCCTTGCGCACCGTGCCCTGGCTCACCTTGTAGCGCACGGCCAGTTCGATTTCGCTCGGAATCGCCGCACCCGGACGCCACTCTCCGGATTCCAGGCTTTGCATGATCAAGCCCTTGATCTGTCGGTACAGCGGGCTGAAAGTCGGTGCCGGGGTGCTCATGCCGGCATTTCAGCACAAAAACCCAGGATGCGTCTATCAGAGGTGTTACATCTTATATTTGATAGCGATATCCAAACGCGCTCGGTTGACACCTGCTGCGATTAAATCTAAAATTTCGAGCACTACGCGGGGAATCCCGCGACGTTCGTGCAGCGCACCTAAAGCTTCCCACGCGACTCCACCCGCCTCCAGCGAACCGCTTTCCGCTTACCACCCGCCACTTTCCGTTAACCACCTTTTTTCGGGAGTTCTCTCATGTCCAAGTCACCTGTACGAGTCGCAGTCACCGGCGCCGCCGGCCAGATTGGTTACAGCATTCTGTTTCGCATCGCCGCCGGCGACATGCTGGGCAAGGACCAGCCGGTCATTCTGCAGATGCTGGAAATCCCCGACGAGAAAGCGCAAAAGGCCCTTGCCGGCGTGATGATGGAACTCAACGACTGCGCGTTTCCGCTGCTCGCCGGAATGTCTGCCGCCTCCGATCCGATGGTGGCGTTCAAGGACGCCGATTACGCCATCCTGGTCGGCGCGCGCCCGCGCAGTGCGGGAATGGAGCGCAAGGACCTGCTGGAAGCGAACGGTGCGATTTTCGTGCCGCAGGGCAAGGCGCTGGATAAGGTCGCGAGCCGCAAGGTGAAGGTGCTGGTCGTCGGCAACCCGGCCAACACCAATGCGCTGATCGCGATGAAAAACGCGCCCAGCCTGTCGCCGCGCCAATTTACCGGCATGATGCGCCTGGACCACAACCGCTTGCTGTCGCAGATCAGCGCCAAGATCGCCAAGCCGGTGACCAGCCTGCGCAAGGCCCTCGTATGGGGCAACCATTCCGCCACCCAGTACCCCGATGTGTTCCAGATGGAGGCCGACGGCAAGAAGGTCTGGCCCCTGATCAACGACCAGGCGTGGCTAGAAACCAGTTTGATCCCGACCGTGCAAAAGCGCGGCGCCGCGATCATCGCGGCACGCGGGCTGTCCTCGGCCGCCAGCGCGGCGAGCGCGGCCATCGACCATATGCGCGACTGGGCAACGGGAACACCGGAGGGAGACTGGATTTCCATGGGGATTGCCTCCGATGGGAGCTATGGCATCGCCGAAGGCGTGATCTATGGCCAGCCCGTGACCTGCAAGAACGGCGAATTCCAGCTGGTCAAGGGCATTGAGATCAGCGAATTTGCCCGCGCGCGCATGGACGCCACGCTCAAGGAATTGCATGAAGAGCGCGAGGGTGTGAAGCACCTGCTGGGCTAGGCCGCCTCGACAGCAAAACCCTGATCCGGAAATTGCATGGCTTGTTTCCGGATCAGCCCGCTGCGTTTCCATGCGTGGCCGCGCGGATGCACGCGCTCGCGTTCGGGCCGATGAACTTCGTTTTCGGACACCACGGCGCGCTCGGCGCCACCATCCTGCTCGCGGCGCAGAACACCGACTCAGGCCCGATTCAGTATGCCGGCGAAGTACACGACCGCGCCGGCCAGCGCTACTACTGGGAACTGCTGCTGAAGGCCAAAATCACCGGCGTCGCCATTCCGACGGAGGCGAACAAGGCGTTTTTCGGCTAGCGCCGGCCGTGGCCCTCTGTCGCCTCGGCGACAATGACCATGCCGGATAAGGCGCCGGCATTTGACCTGCGTTAAAGTGCGCGACTAGCGATGATCGTAGACTTTTGCGCTTGCGTCTCCTGCAGTCCGTTTCAGACTTAGCCAAGCGGCCCCTGACTCGGGAGAGCATGATGGGAGGTAGCCCCTCATTTTGAACCAGCTTTGAAAGGTGGATATGACACAGCAGATG
>JBQMQE010000452.1:0-2817 GCA_052172655.1 Burkholderiales bacterium | reverse complement strand
GGCCACATCCACTTGCCCTCCGGCGTTTTACGGAACCAGTTCACGCGGAAGATAAGCGGCAGCTGTTTCACCTTGCCTTCAAGGCCGAGCCAGTGGTTCCAGTAGTCGCCCATGTTGTAGCCGCAGAACGGCAACATGGCCATGGGGTCGCGGCGTATCGCGGCCTGGTTGTCGGCGGCGGCAGTGGCCTCACTACCGAGCGTGGCGGCCATGTACACGCCTTCGCTCCAGTTACGGCTCTGGTACACAAGCGGAAAGTTGCTGCTCAGGCGGCCGCCGAACACAAAGGCGCTGATCGGCACGCCCTTCGGATTCTCCCAGTCGGGATCGACGCTCGGGCACTGGCTTACCGGCGCGGTGAAACGCGAATTCGGATGCGCCGCCGGTGTTTTGCTCTCCGGGGTCCAGTCCATGCCGCGCCAGTCGATCAGGTGCGCCGGTTTCGGGCCATCCATGCCTTCCCACCACACGTCGCCGTCGTCGGTGAGCGCCACGTTCGTGAATATCGTGTTGCGCGCCATCGTCTTCATCGCGTTCGGGTTGGTTTCCATCGAGGTGCCGGGTGCCACACCGAAGAAGCCGGCTTCCGGGTTGATCGCGTACAGGCGGCCGTCGGCGCCGGGCTTGATCCAGGCGATGTCGTCGCCGATGGTCCACACCTTCCAGCCTTCGAAGCTGGCGGGCGGAATCAGCATCGCCAGGTTGGTCTTGCCGCAGGCGCTGGGGAAGGCGCCGGCAATGTAGGTCTTGTCGCCGTTGGGCGCTTCGACGCCGACGATCATCATGTGTTCGGCCAGCCAGCCTTCGTCGCGCGCCATCACCGAGGCGATGCGCAGCGCCACGCACTTCTTGCCGAGCAGCGCGTTGCCGCCGTAGCCGGAACCGTACGAAATCACTTCACGCGTTTCCGGGAAATGCACGATGTAGCGGTTTTCGGGATCGCAGGGCCAGAGCACGTCGGCCTGGCCTTTCGCGAGCGGATGGCCAATGGAGTGCAGGCACTTGATGAAGGGTTTGTTGCCGAGCACGTCGAGCACTTGTTTGCCAATGCGCGCCATGATGCGCATGTTGACTACCGCGTAGGCGGAATCGGTTATCTGCACGCCGATTTGCGCGATGTCGGAACCGAGCGGGCCCATGCTGAAGGGAATGACGTACATCGTGCGGCCTTCCATGCAGCCGCGGAACAAACCGGTGAGGCGGTTGCGCATGGCCACGGGCTCTTCCCAGTTGTTCGTGGGGCCGGCATCGTCTTTCGTCTTGCTGCAAATGAAGGTGCGGTCTTCGACGCGTGCCACGTCGCGGGGATCGGAGCGGGCGAGGAAGCAGCCCGGGCGGAGTTTTTCGTTGAGTTTGATGAAGGTGCCTGCGTCAACCAGTTCCTGGCACAGGCGGTCGTATTCTTCCTGGCTGCCATCGCACCAGTGGACATTGGCCGGCTGGCACAGCGCTTCGATTTCCTTGACCCATTCCTTGAGTGCGGTATTGGTGGTCGGCTCTTTATTATTGGGAACAGACTGAGAGGCATTCATGCGGCGTACTCCAGATGCGAGGCCAGATGCGTGAAAATAGTCACGGCCATTGAAGAAAATCCCGGCATTTTACTTCACGGGGCGGCCTTCCGGCCAGACCGGGCGAGTGCTACAGTTGCGCCCTTTTTTTACCCTTAATTGAAAAGAATCCGGGAAAAATATGCGTAATTACAAAATTGCCCTGCTTGATGGCGATGGAATCGGCCCCGAAATCATGGCCGAGGCCGTCAAAATCCTGCACATCGTCGCAGAGCGGAACCAGATCGAGTTCAACCTGACCCATGCGCCCTTCGGCGCCAGTGCCTGGTTCAGCACCGGCAGCGCGTTCCCCGACGCGACGAAAGCCATATGTGACGGCGCCGACGCCATTCTCAAGGGACCGATCGGCCTGAGCCATGAAGAATCGAAGAAAATTCCGGTCGACCAGCAGCCCGAACGCGGCGCGCTGTTGCCGTTGCGCCGCCGCTACAACACCTATGCGAATTTCCGCCCCGTGTTCCTGCCGAAAGGCCTCGCGCATTTCTCGCCGCTAAAAGCGGAAATCATCGGCGACGGCATCGACATCATGATCATTCGCGAACTCGTGGGCGGTCTCTATTTCGGCAAGAAGGAAAGCGGCATAAACGCAGCCGGTAAACGCTACGTAAACGAAGTGCTCGAATACGACGAAGACCAGATCCGCGCGATCATCAAGGTGGCTTTCGACACGGCGATGAAGCGCAAGAAAATCCTGCACAACATCCACAAGTCGAACGTGCTGAAGTCGAGCGTACTGTGGAATGAAATTGTGGAGGAAGTGCGCAAGGATTATCCAGAAGTGCAGGTAGTCCACATTCTCGTGGATGCCGCGGCCACCTACCTGTGTCTGAAGCCCACGCAGTTCGACGTGATGGTGATGGAGAACATGTTCGGCGACATCCTGTCCGACCAGGGCGGCGGCATCCTGGGCTCGCTCGGCCTGATGCCCTCCGCCTGCATCGGTCCTGACAAGGCTTATTACGAACCTTCGCACGGCTCCGCACCCGACATCGCCGGCAAAAACATCGCGAACCCCTACTCGATGATCGGCTCGGTGGCGATGATGCTGGAATACAGCTTCGGTATGGACGCGGAGGCGAAGAATCTCTGGCAGGCAATGCAGAGCGTATTCGCGCAGGGCTTCTCCACGCCGGACCTGTCGAAGCCCGGCAGCGGCGTGAAGATGATCGGCACGCGCGAGTTCGGCGATCTCGTGGTGAAAGAACTGAAAGCGCTGCCCGTTCCAGCGCGTTAGAAAGCCGGCGCG
>JBQMQE010000451.1:0-2825 GCA_052172655.1 Burkholderiales bacterium | reverse complement strand
GCATTTGCATGTATCCGCTGGTACTCATCCTGCCGGCGGCGCTGTTTCCGTTCGATCGAAACATTGTGCGCTACGCGCTTCCGTTGTCGCTGCTCGGCGCGCTGATCGCCCTATTCCATCTGCTTCTTATCGCCGGATATATACCCGAGAGCATCAAGCCCTGTGTCCAGGGCGTGCCCTGCACCGAGGTGCAGATCGAATGGTTCGGGTTTGTGACGATTCCCCTGCTTTCGGGATTGTCTTTTTTGGTGATCACAGCGCTGCTGATTCTGGTCCATAGGAGGAGTTCAAAGTGAAACAGAAACATTTGATCATCTTTTCCGCGTTCTTCCTGCTGATAGCTTTTGTCGCCGGCGCGATGCTGTATCGCAGCCAAAAATCGGACGAGGCAGTCCAGGCGTACCAGCGCGACAAGTCGACCTTCGTGCGCGAATATTCCCCCACGCACGGCAATCCCGCGGCAAAGGTCGAGATAGTCGAATTTTTCGACCCGGCCTGCGATACCTGCAAGGAATTCTCGCCCTTGGTGAAGAAATTGATGGATGCCCACCCCGACAAGATTCGCCTGTTCGCCCGCTATGCCCCGTTTCACCCCGGCTCGGACTACGTGGTGAAAATGCTCGCGGCGGCCCATATGCAGGGGAAGTTCTGGGAAACCCTGAACGCCTTGTTTGCGGCCCAGGCCCTCTGGGCACCGCAGCACCGGCCGCAACCGGAGCTGGTCTGGAACTATATCGGCGGCGTGGGTTTGGACATCAGACGGCTCAGGCACGACATGAACTCGCCCGAGATCGAAAAAATGATCGTGCAAGACCTTGCGGACGGGAAGAAACTGAACGTGAAGGCGACGCCGGAGTTTTTCGTCAACGGCAAGCCCCTGCCCAGCTTCGGCTTCGAACAGTTGAAGACCCTGGTGGAAGACGCAGTCGCCGCCGCCTATTAGCCAGCCTCGCATCGCGGCGCGCGAAACCGGCTGCGCTCAGGCGGCGCAGAAGCTGAAACTGTTTCCCGATTGCTTCGCCTTGTACATGGCTGAATCCGCCGCCTTGAACAGGGCATCCATGTCCGCTCCGTGCCCGGGGAAAATCGCGATGCCGATGCTCGCCCCGATCTCGATGTTTCCGTGCTCCTCGTCGCCAGCCGGAAAACTCGCGCACAGGGCTTCGATGATTTTTTCGGCTACGACCGCCGCATCCTGCGGACTTGCGATCTTGGGCAGGATCACGGCGAATTCGTCGCCGCCGATGCGGGCGACCGTATCGGACTCGCGCACCTGCGCCTGGATCCGGTCGGCCGCGCCTTGCAGAACCATGTCGCCGGCATCGTGCCCGCGCGTATCGTTCACGGATTTGAATCGATCGAGATCGAGATAGAGCAGCGCCATTTCATGGCGATTGCGCTGCGCCAGATTGATCGACTGGCTCAGGCGATCGTAAAAAAGCGTCCGGTTCGGCAAGCCGGTGAGGTTGTCGTAATTCGCCAGGTGCCGGATGCGCTCCTCGAACTGTTTGCGCTCGGTGATGTCCCTGACGATGCAGATGGTGTGCCATTTCCGGTCTATGCTTACCCCGGAAATGGAGTGCTCGGTGACGATCTCGGTCCCGTCCTTGCGCAGCCCCGCCAGTTCCAGCGTCTTGCCGATGACGCTTCCGCGGGCCGCGCCTCCGGCAACATCCATCCTTTTTTCAAAATCGATGCGGTACGGCTCCGGCACAATCAGTTCGTGCAGCTTCTTTCCCTGCGCCTCATGCTCGGTGTAGCCGAAAATTCTCTGTGCCGCCTCGTTCCAGAAGGCGATCCTGCCCCTGTTGTCCATCATGATGATGGCATCCTGGGCGGCGGCGCCGATGACGCCCAGCCTCTCTTCCGCCAGTCTGTGCCGCGCGAACACTTCGCGCATCAGGTGCATGGAGCCGACGATGAGCAGCGAGAACCCCAAGCCCATCCAGTCATTGGCGACAGTGTAGGTCGCCGCATCCACGCCGCCGTGCTCGATGAAATAACTCAGCATGCTGCGGAACCCCTGCAGCAGCAGCGCGCCGGTCAGAAGCGTCCAGCCCAGGATCCAGCCCGACAGGCGGACGTTGAAAAAAGCGAGCCCAATTCCCGCCAGCAGAATGGCAATCGACAAGGACTGGATCGACAGCAGAAATTCCATCACGACAGGCGGCACTCGGAATTTGAACGGGACTTGATAATCGAAAGGCAATACCCTGCTGGATTCGCTGCCAGTTTCTGAGTCGGTGTCTCAGTCTACACGCTAACGCGTTTTTTGCCTTCGGGCGTGCGCGAGATCAAGGCTGCGCCGCGTCGTCGGCAGCGGCCGGCGGCGCCTATTTGCGCGGCAACGCCTCGGCGTCACGCAGGGCCAGCGCGCGCGCATACAGCTCGTTCTTGCGCGCCCCGGTGATCGCGGCAGCGAGCGCCGCCGCCTGTTTCAGCGGCAGTTCCGCCAGCAGCAGGCGCAGCACCCGCTCGGCCTCGGCCGGCAAGCCTTCCTGCGCCTCGGCTTTTGCGCCGGAGACGATCAACACGAACTCGCCGCGCTGGCGGTTGGCGTCGGCCGCGAGCCAGGCTCCGGCCTGATCCAGCGGGCAGCGGTGGATAGCCTCGAACAGCTTGGTCAGCTCGCGCGCGATCACGATCTCGCGCTCCCCGCCCAGGATCGCGGCGAGCGCGGCGATGCACTCCGTCACCCGGTGCGGCGCCTCGTAGAATACCAGGGCATAAGGCAGCTCGCGCAGCGCTTCCAGCGCCGCGCGCCGCGCCGCGGCCTTGGCCGGCAGGAAACCGTAGAACAGGAAGTGCGGCGCAGCCAGCCCGGC
>JBQMQE010000450.1:0-2830 GCA_052172655.1 Burkholderiales bacterium | reverse complement strand
CGGCATCGTCGGCACCCTGTTGCTGCTGGACAGCCAGTTGCGCGATGCGGGCGAGTTGTTCGAGATGGCGCGCGCCGAGGCCGACGATGCCACGCTGTTGAGCGTGGCCAAGGATCTTGCGGCAGCGGAGAAGCTGGTCGCGCAGATGGAGTTCCGCCGCATGTTCTCCGGCGCGCTCGATCCGAACAACTGCTTCGTCGACATCCAGTCGGGCTCGGGCGGCACCGAGGCGCAGGACTGGGCGGCGATGCTCGAGCGCATGTACCTCAAGTACTGCGAGAAGAGCGGTTTCAACATCGAAGTGCTGGAGGAGTCCGAAGGCGAGGTCGCGGGAATCAAAAGCGCGACCCTCAAGGTTTCGGGCGAATACGCCTACGGGCGGCTGCGCACCGAGACCGGCATTCACCGCCTGGTGCGCAAGTCGCCGTTCGATTCCGGCAACCGGCGCCACACCTCGTTCGCCAGCGTATTCGCCTACCCCGAGGTGGACGACACCATCGAGGTCGAGATCAACCCCGCGGACCTGCGCATCGACACCTACCGCGCTTCAGGCGCCGGCGGCCAGCACATCAACAAGACCGACTCGGCCGTGCGCATCACCCACCTGCCGACGAACATCGTGGTGCAGTGCCAGAGCGACCGCTCGCAGCACAGGAACCGCGCCGAAGCCATGGCCATGCTGAAATCGCGCCTGTACGAACAGGAGCTGCGCAAGCGCCGGGACGAGCAGCAGAAGCTCGAGGATTCGAAAACCGACATCGGCTGGGGCCACCAGATCCGCTCCTACGTGCTCGATCAGTCGCGCATCAAGGATTTGCGCACCAACGTCGAGACCGGCAACACCCAGGCCGTGCTGGACGGCGATCTGGATATGTTCATCGAGGCCAGCCTGAAGAAAGGCGTATAAGCAATCAACGAAAGAAATGTCATTTCTTGCTGTGCTGGGAATGACAGGGCAGGGATGGCGCACAAGAATGGCGCACAAGAGAAAGGAAGTCCTATATGGCTGAGCAGCAACCCAATCAGGTCCCGTTGGACGAGAATCAGATTATTGCCGAACGCCGCGCCAAGCTGGGGGAACTGCGCAAGCTCGGCAATGCCTTTCCCAACGACTTCGCGCGCAAGGACCTGGCCGCCGAGCTGCACGCGGCGCACGACGTCAAATCGAACGAAGAGCTGGAAGCCAACGAGGTCAACGTGGCGATCGCAGGGCGCATGCTGTTCAAGCGCGTGATGGGCAAGGCAAGCTTCGCCAGCATCCAGGACATGAGCGGACGCATCCAGCTCTACATCAGCAACGACCGCACCGGCGCGGCAGTGCACGACGCGTTCAAGCACTGGGACCTGGGTGATATCCTCGCCGCCGAGGGACCCTTGTTCAAGACCAAGACCGGCGAACTGACGGTGCACGTAACGCGCCTGCGCCTGCTGACCAAATCGCTGCGGCCGCTGCCGGAGAAATTCCACGGCCTCACCGACCAGGAGCAGCGCTACCGCCAGCGTTATGTCGACCTGATCACCAACCCCGAAGCGCGCAAGGTGTTCAGCACGCGCAGCCGGATGATCCAGGCGATCCGCGCCTTCATGGTGGGCAAAGGCTACCTCGAGGTCGAAACGCCGATGATGCACCCGATTCCGGGCGGCGCCGCGGCCAAGCCCTTCGCCACGCACCACAATGCCCTGGACATGCAATTGTTCCTGCGCATCGCGCCCGAGCTGTACCTGAAGCGTCTGGTGGTGGGCGGCTACGAGAAAGTGTTCGAGATCAACCGCAACTTCAGGAACGAGGGCATCTCCACCCGGCACAACCCGGAATTCACCATGATCGAGTTCTACGAGGCTTATCGCGATTACCGCTACCTCATGGACTACACGGAGGAGTTGTTGCGCACCGTGGCGCTGGAGGTGCTGGGCACCACCGCCCTCCCCTACGGCGAGCACACGGTCGAGCTGGGCCAGCCGTTCGAGCGGCTGAGCGTGGTCCAGGCAATCTGCAAATACCAGCCGCAGATCAGCGCGGCTGAGCTGGCGGACCGCGAATACCTTACGCACGCCCTGAAAAAACTGGGCGCCGACGTGTCGCGCGCGCACGGCCTGGGTTCGCTCCAGCTCATGCTGTTCGAGGAGACCACCGAAGCCCTGCTGATCCAACCCACCTTCATCGTCGACTATCCGACCGAGGTGTCGCCGCTGGCGCGGCGCAACGACAGCGACCCGGAGGTCACCGACCGCTTCGAGCTGTACATCACCGGACGCGAGATGGCCAACGGCTTTTCCGAGCTGAACGACCCCGAGGACCAGGCCGCGCGCTTCGCCGAGCAGGCGCAGCAGAAGGAAGCGGGCGACGAAGAGGCCATGTATTACGACGCCGATTACATCCGCGCGCTGGAGTACGGCCTCCCGCCCACCGCGGGCGAGGGCATCGGCATAGACCGGCTGGTCATGCTGTTCACCAACAGCGCCAGCATCCGCGACGTCATCCTGTTCCCGCACCTGCGGCCGGAGTAGCCGCGCCGGTTACAAATAGTCACAATTGCTCACAATTGCGGCAGTGGTTTGCCCTCACCATAGTCTCCGTAGATGCGCTTTCGACCATGCGCATTCCCAATGGAGATGGAGACAGACATGGAAACCACCACGAAAAAGAGCATGCATCCGCTGACGGCGATCGCCGCGGTCTCAGTCACCCTGTTCAGCCTGGTCGGCATAGGCGCCATCACCGGCCTGATCCCGACCAGCCACAGCCAAACCGCCCAGGTACAGCAGGCCCAGGCGGCGCAAGAGCCGGTGAAGCCCGCTGAGACTGCGCAACCAGCCGCATCGGCAACCC
>JBQMQE010000449.1:0-2842 GCA_052172655.1 Burkholderiales bacterium | reverse complement strand
CCGCAGAAGGGAATGCCGGCGACAAACTGATGGCTGGAATATGATGGCTGGAATAACGTGTTCGATCGGAGCCGGCCGCAGGTGCTTATGATGCACGTCAATTTGATGCCATAATCGCTTTGTAAAATGGCGGAAGGCGGTGTCAGACCGCATCAACAGAGGAGGAACGATTGTGACTATTGTCCAGAAAAGAATTGCGCTGATCACCGGCGGCATGGGCGGACTGGGGGAGTCGATCAGCACCAAGATGCACGACGCCGGCTTTCGCGTCGTGGTGACGCACTCGCAGGGAAACAAGAACGTCGCGGCCTGGAGCGCGGACATGAAGTCGCGCGGCTACGATTTCCACACCGTGGCGGTGGACGTGGCCGACTACGATTCCTGCCAGGCGTGTGTGGCCAAGATACAAGCCGACGTCGGACCGGTGGATATCCTGGTCAACAACGCCGGCATTACGCGCGACATGACGTTCAAGAAGATGGGCAAGCCCGACTGGGACGCGGTGATGCGCACCAACCTCGACAGCGTGTTCAACATGACCAAGCCGGTGTGCGACGGCATGGTCGACCGCGGCTGGGGGCGCATCATCAACGTGTCTTCGGTGAACGGCTCGAAGGGCGCGTTCGGCCAGACCAACTATTCGGCGGCCAAGGCCGGCATGCACGGCTTCACCAAGGCGCTGGCGCTGGAGGTGGCGAAAAAGGGCGTCACCGTGAACACCATCTCGCCGGGCTACATTGGCACCAAGATGGTGACGGCGATTCCGAAAGAGATTCTAGACAGCAAGATCATTCCGCAGATTCCGGTGGGGCGCCTGGGCAAACCGGAGGAAGTGGCCGGGCTGATCATCTACCTGAGTTCGGAAGAGGCGGCTTTCGTGACCGGCGCCAACATCGCCATCAACGGCGGCCAGCACATGCAGTGAACATGCGACATGCTCGCCCCCGCTAGGGCGGGACAGGACCGGGATGAGAGTAAGGCGGGGCGCGGCCGGGGAATTTGTGCTACGCTGAAAGCAACAAGAAAGCCCCGCCAACAACAGGCGGGGCTTGCGTTTTGGGGCGGGGAGCTACTTTTTGCCGGTGCTATTGAACATGCCCGCGGTGGCGGCCTTGATGCTTGCCTCGGACAATTCGGCGAACTGCTTGGTGGCGCGGTTAAGGTTCTCCATCATCGCGTTGGTCGCGGCCAAGGTCGATTTGACCGTGTCGGCGCCCGGCGCGCCCTTGGTTAGTTGCTCGGCGCCGGCGGCGGCTTCCTTGTTGAGGCGCGAAAACTGCTCCTCGGCGAGTTTGGTCAGAAGGGCTTGGGTTTGGCTGACGACTTCATAGATGTTCTGGGCGTAGCTGGCGGTCTGCTGCATATTCACCTGGGCGATTTTGGCGCGTAGCTGCACCAGTTCCTGCGGGTCGCTGATGGAGAGCAGATCGCGCGTATTTTTACCGGCTTGCTCGAGCGAATTGCGGGCGGCTTCAAGATTGAGTTTCAGCAGTTGCTCGGCGCTGGTGATGCTCGCTTGCGCGTAGCTGAGCGTGGATTCCAGCGCGGCTTTTTGCCAGGCTGCAAGCTGTTCTTGGGGGTTGGCCATCTTGGGCTCCTCGGTAAAAGAGTGTGGTGTGATGGATACGAAAACTTCCTATGCTGCGGTGCAGCATGAGATCATTGTACTCTGCTGAGCAAAAAAGTCAAGAGGAATGCTGCGATGCAACATAAGAAGGAAACTACGGTAAATCAATCGGATAGCACCACGAGCGCAGCGGCCGATGCGTTACGACTGATCAAGAAATATCCGAACCGGCGGCTCTACGACACGCGTACTTCGAGCTATATCACTCTGGCCGACGTCAAGGATCTTGTGCTCAAGCACGAGCAATTCCAGGTCGTAGACGCCAAGACCAGCGAGGATCTGACGCGCTCCATCCTGCTGCAGATCATCCTCGAGGAGGAAGCGGGCGGGATGCCGATGTTCACCTCCGATCTGCTGTCGCAACTGATCCGCTTCTACGGCAATGCAATGCAGGGCATGGTCGGCAATTACCTGGAGAAGAATATGCAGACCTTCGTCCAGGTGCAGAAGCAGTTGCAGGAACAATCGCGCGCAATGTACGGCGACAACGGCAAGATCAACAAGGATTTGTGGGCCCAGTTCATGAATTTCCAGGGCTCGGCCATGCAAGGCATGATGTCGGCCTACATGGACCAGAGCAAGAATGTGTTCATGCAGATGCAGGAGCGCTTGCAGGATCAGACCAAGAACATGTTCACCGGCTTTCCTTTTCCCGGCTTTCCCGGGCAGCCTGCGCCGCCGAAAAAGGACGAAGGCGACAAGTCCTGAAGCGTTGCCCTGCTTTTGACCCGATCAAAACTCACCGCTGACCCCAAGGTCGGATTCGTTTCGCTCGGCTGCCCCAAGGCGCTGGTCGATTCGGAGCGCATCCTGTCGCAGTTGCGCGCCGAGGGTTACGCCATTTCGCCCTCCTATGAAGCGGCCGACCTGGTGGTGGTCAACACCTGCGGTTTCATCGATGCCGCGGTGGAGGAATCCCTGGCCGCCATCGGCGAGGCGCTGGCGCAGAACGGCCGCGTGATCGTCACCGGCTGTCTCGGCGCCAAGGGCGACATCGTGCGCAAGACCCATCCCAAGGTGCTGGCGGTGACCGGGCCGCATGCCGCAGACGAGGTGATGCAGGCGGTGCACGCGCATCTGCCGCGGCCGCACGATCCCTATACCGACCTGGTGCCGCCGCAGGGTGTGCGCCTCACGCCCGCGCATTACGCCTATCTGAAAATTTCGGAAGGCTGCAATCACCGCTGCACGTTCTGCATCATTCCTTCCCTGCGC
>JBQMQE010000448.1:1312-2852 GCA_052172655.1 Burkholderiales bacterium | reverse complement strand
CGACGGCGTCCTGGTCATCGACGACTCCACCCTCGACAAGTTCTACGCCAAGGCGATCGAGCCGCTTGAGGTGTTTCCGCTTTCCTGCAGCAAATCGAAAACTGGCGACGCGTTCTCCCGGCGTGTCGCCGGCAGCAACATACGCTGCCTACATGGCGCAAAAAGCGGTCAGTCAATCTATGATGGCGAACCGAAATCAATGGAGGGCACGAAAATGACCGAAATATCCAGCGCGACGACCATAGGTTTTATCGGCCTGGGCGTTATGGGCAAGGCTATGGCGCGCAACCTGATCAAGGCGGGCTTTCAGGTCGTGATGCACAACCGCAGCCGCGCCGCCGTCGATGAGCTGGCCGCGATCGGCGGCTCGGCGCAAAGCTTTGTCATGCAGAATCACGCCAAGCGATTCCTCGATGGCCAGCTCGCCCCCGGCTTTCGCACCGCCCTGTTGCTGAAGGACCTGCGTCTGGCCGCCGCTGCCACACAGGACGCCGGCAGTTTTGCGCCGATCGCGGCATTGGCCGGGCAACTCCTCACGGCGCTGTGCAATACCGGCCGCGAAGGCATGGATAACGCCGCGATGGGATTGCTCTACGAAGAGTTGTCCGGCATCAAGCGCTGACGCGGCGGAGCCTGGCTGATGAAATTGCCTGTGTATCAAGTAGACGCTTTTACGCAACGCCTGTTCGGCGGAAACCCGGCCGCGGTCGTTCTGCTCGACGCATGGCTGCCGGACGGCGTGCTCGCGGCCATCGCCGCGGAGAACAATCTCGCCGAGACTGCGTTTGTCATTCCGCGAGCGGACGCCTCGCCGCTGCGCTGGTTCACGCCTGCGGTTGAAGTGGACCTCTGCGGTCATGCGACGCTGGCGGCGGCGGACATCCTCTTCAGGTACCGGTTTCCGTCGCTAGCCCGGCTCGCTTTCAGCACGAACAGCGGCGAACTGGCCGTGACGCGCGAGGGCGCGCTGCTGAAAATGGATTTTCCCGCCCGCCCCGGCGAGCCGGTCGCGGTGACGGATGCGCTCGCGGCCGCGCTTGGGGCGCGGCCGCGAGCAGCGTTCCTGGCGCGCGATCTCCTGGCGATCTTCGATTCCGAGTCCGAGGTTCGCGCCCTGCGCCCGGATTTTGCGCGCGTTGCGGCCCTCGATGCGTTCGCCGTCATCGTTTCCGCGCCCGGCGACACGGTAGACTTCGTGTCGCGCTTCTTTGCTCCCGGCGCCGGCGTTCCCGAGGACGCGGTCACCGGCTCTTCGCATTGCACGCTCGTGCCCTACTGGGCCGCGCGCCTGGGGAGGAACAAGCTGACTGCAAAGCAGGTGTCTGCGCGCGGCGGTGATTTGCTGTGCGAGCTCAATGGCGAGCGCGCGCTGCTGGCGGGATATGTGGTCGAATACTTGCGCGGAGAGATCGAAACCGAAGGGCCGGCAATCTAGGCGCGAGGATTTCCTGCTAAGCTAGCTTCGCGCATTTGCTAGCGGAGGAAACATGAAGGGCGATAAGAAAGTCATCGACGCGCTGAACCATTCGCTGAAGGGCGA
>JBQMQE010000448.1:0-1302 GCA_052172655.1 Burkholderiales bacterium | reverse complement strand
GGGGTCTGGAAAAGCTTGCGGCGCACGAGTACCAGGAATCGATCGATGAAATGACGCATGCCGACCAGCTCATGGAAAGGATCCTGTTCCTGGAGGGCCAGCCCTCCGTCAGATTGAAGAAGTTGCTGGTCGGCGATTCCACCCAATCGATACTGGCGTGCGACCTGAAGCTGGAGTTGGCCGGCCATCCCGATTTGAAGCAGGCGATCGTTTATTGCGAGAAGAGCGGCGACTTCGTCAGCCGCGACCTGTTCGAGTCGATCATCGAATCCGAGGAGGGGCACATCGACTGGCTGGAAACCCAGCTCGCGCTAATTGAGAAAGTCGGTCTGCAGAATTACCAGCAGACGAATATGTCGTGACAGATAGCTGTGCGAGCAGGGGCGCGCGGCGTGCCTGGCTGTCCACTTCTTCAGCGAGTAGACCTTGGGCTTGGTCTCGCGCCCGTTCAGCCCCTGCGCATCGGCGCCGGACGCATTGCGCGGCCTAACTGTGCGCCGCCTTATACCAGGCAAGACGCCAGGAATAATGCAGGTCGGTATGCAAGCGCCAGGCGAAATAAAGTCGGCGAACCATCAGCGGTCTCCTTGTTCAGCGTCAGATTGGGTGAGCCCGTGTCGGAGAACTGACAAGGCGTCGATGTTTTGTACAGTTGCGCTAACGGTTGAATCGATTTTTTGTTGAATTTCCGCAAGCCCCCCGACGCGCCATGGCGTCGGCCAGATTGCGCACCCCGATGGCGTAAGCGCGGTTGGACATCACCTGCTCGAAGCTAAGGCGCCGCGAGAGCTCCAATCGCGTGTATGCCCTGCGCAGGACCGATGTGCTGTCAAGATCGGCCATCGAATTGAATGCCAGCGGAATCTGTTTCGCGGCCCCGGCCTGAGTACGGTGACGCATAGTGAGCTTCCCCCGAAATTTTAGGTTCCAAGCTACAGGTTCTTAAGCAACCTGCATGCCAGATTACCTTTGCTTAGTTTCCAGGGGACTACGGAAGACGATCGATGCTCCTCGGCGATACTGTGGTGCGTCGCAGAAGATGTATGCCGCTGAATGGTGCGCGATGGAGCACCGCGCGATGCTGGCGGGCACGCCCGCGCGCCGCGCGACCCCGCGGCGGTGCAGAGCCTCCTCTGGACGCAGGAGCAAGCCGGTCCCGCGGCGGCAGCCGCAAAGGAGCCGAAAATCTCTGCGATAGTCTGGCCGCGGAACCGGGACGGGGCCAGGGCGAGGGCGGCGTTTTGTTCCTAGTACGCCCGGATCCAGGTCTGGGTGCGCCCGAAAAACAGGATAGAGCCACGC
>JBQMQE010000447.1:0-2866 GCA_052172655.1 Burkholderiales bacterium | reverse complement strand
CGCGCTTTCGCCGTGCTGCGGCCGGGCGGACGCGCCGCGTTCATCGCCTCGGGGAATACTGCGCCGGTCTCGCCGCGTGCCGACGTCGCATCGCTGCGTCCAAAAGTCGCGCGGGATCGCGCGCATCTCGATCGCATCGTTGCGCTGGTCACCGGCGGCGCCGTCCGCGTGCCCGAAATCACAAGCTACGCCTTAGCCGACGCCGCAGCAGCGCACAAGGTCAGCGAGGGGCGCCACCTGCGCGGCAAGCTGGTATTCAAGGTGCGCTGATATGAGCCGTCAGGGTCAGCGGCGCGTACCGCTGGGCGCGCGGCTATTACTAGAAGTTTATGGATCGGTCGCGGGACTTTCGCTGATCTTCGATCGCCGCTGCATTTTGCAGTAATTCTGCTATACTGCAATGCATGAAAGCCAATGTCACCATCACCAGCCGCGGCGTGATCACGCTTCCGGCCAAACTGCGTCAGGCACTTGGCCTGAAGGCCGAAGACCATCTTATTGCCGAAACCACGCCCGAGGGTTTGCTGCTGCGTCCTGCAATCACATTGCCGGTGGAGATGTACACGCCCGAGCGCGTGCGCGAGTTCGACGCGGCCGAGCAGGAACTCGCTGCCTACCTTGGCGCCAAAGCTACGACGGTCAAGCGCGCTGCCCGGCCCAAACGCAAATCTCCCCGTTGAGCTCGGCGCACCCATGCCATGCGGGTGTTTCTGGACGCAAACATCCTGTTCTCCGCGGCGAAATCCGATGGCGCGGTGCGCGAATTTCTGCGTCTGCTTCTCGACAGTGGACACGAATGCTGGGTTGACGACTACGTCGTAATCGAGGCACGCCGAAATCTCACTGCCAAGGCGCGAAACGCATTGGTCGCGTTCGAGGCTTTACTCGAACGCCTGCACATCAGCCCCGCGCAAGCGCCGGGTCCGGAACTGAAGTTAGTGAATTGGCTCCCGGAAAAGGACCGCACCGTGTTGGCCGCCGCAATGCGTTTGCGCTGCGATACGCTGGTCACGGGCGACCGCACGCACTTTGGTCCGGGCTACGGCAAGTCGTTCGCTGGAGTAACAATCCACTCCCCGCGATCATTGGCCGAACGGCTTTTCGGTTAGCCCAGAGACTGGTCAGGAATTGGCATTTGAAGCGAGGTAGCAGCCCGGAAGCCCTTGCTGCTATTGTCTTTCAGGCCGATAGTCTAGCGCGCGTAAGCATCGCCAAGTCAACTCCCCTGCCACCTGCCCCGTTGTTCCCCCGGTGAACCCGGGAGCCCGTCCGGATGCTGAACCATGTTCGTTTCGAAACGCCCGGCCACCCGCTGCATCTGATCCAGCGCGGCCATCTGCGCTCGGCGTGCTTCTTCGGCGAGGAGGACTGCATCGAATATCTCGGCTGGCTCGGCCAGTACGCCGCCAGCTCCGGCTGCTCCGTGCATGCCTACGTGCTGATGGGCAACCATGTGCACCTGCTGCTCACGCCCTCGCGCGCGGGCGGTGTCGCGGTCCTGATGCGCTCGCTAAGCGCGCGTCACGCGGCTTACGTCGATGCGACCTACCATCGTGACGGCACGCTATGGGAGGATCGCTACGAGGCGGTCCCGGTGCATGTCGGGCGTTACCTGCTGTCGTGCATGTGTTACATCGAACTCAATCCGGTGCGCGCCCGCGTGGTCGCGCAGCCGGGACAATATCGGTGGTCGAGTTTCCACTCGAACGCGCTGGGTCGGGACGACGCACTGCTTACGCCTCACGCGCATTACTGCGCCCTCGGACGAGACGCCGAGTCACGCCAGGCCGCATACCGAGCGCTGTTTGGCGAGCGAGCCTCGGCGGCGCCGGCGCGTCGGGCGAAAGCGCGCAATCAAGCGGGCATTCCCTGAAGCGCGCAACCTCAACCACCGCTCAAGGCCTGCACGATCACCAGTTCATCGCCAGCTTTGAGCGCCTGCGCCAAGTCGCGCACTTGTCCGCCGTTGACGAAAATGCGGATATGCCGGCGTATCCGGTCCTGCTCGTCGATCATGCGGAAACGAATCCCGGGATACAGGCGCTCCAGCTCGGCCAGGACCGCGCCCAGGGTGGCGCCGCGCACTTCGATCTCGCTGCGCTCGGTGTAGGAGCGCAGCCCGCCTGGGATCAGCACTTTCATTTTTTCAATGGGATCTAAGCGAACTCCGCCGCTTCGACGGCGTAGATCTCGGGCAGGTGGCGCGCGATGCAGCTCCAGCGCCGGCCTTCGTCGCGGCTCATCCACAGCTCGCCGCTGGTGGTGCCGAAGTAAAGGCCCACCGGGTCGCGCGCGTCCGCCGTCATCGCCTGGCGCTTCACCGTCCACCACGCCTGCTTCGCGGGCAGGCCGGTGGCCAAGCGCTGCCAGGTCTTGCCGCCATTGCGCGTCGCATACACCGCGGGCTTGCCCTCCGGGCTGGTGCGCGGCCACACCGTGGTGCCGTCCATCGGGAACACCCAGGCGCGCTTATCGTCGCGCGGATGCACCACCAGCGGAAAGCCGATGTCGCCCACGCGGCGGGGCATGCTGCGGCCGATGCGCACCCACTCGCGCGAGGGCGCATCCATGCGGTAGATGCCGCAGTGGTTCTGTTGATACAGCCGGTCCGGATTGCTCGGGCACAGGCGCACGCAATGCGGATCGTGGAAGCTCGGGTCGGCGGCGTCGAAGCCCTCGACGACTTCCAGTCCCTGCAGGATGGGCTTGAAGCTGCGCCCCGCGTCCACCGATTCGTGCACGCCGCCGCCGGACATGGCGAAATACAGGTGCGCGGGATCGCGCGGATCGACGATGATCGAATGCAGCTTAGGACCGTCCGGCGTGCCGTCCTGCACCGTGCCCATCCATTTGCGGTATTCCATAT
>JBQMQE010000446.1:1759-2867 GCA_052172655.1 Burkholderiales bacterium | reverse complement strand
TTTGCATGAAGTCGAGCCGGCAGGAGAGGTGCGGTTTTACGTCGAGTTTCACCGCGCTGCGTTAACTGCGCCGGGCCGTCGGCTGGTCAAGCGCACCTTTGCCTGACGTGGCCCCTGCCGTCGGCTCGCCAAGGCTATCGATCAATACAAGCGAAGTGGCGAGGACAAGCGGCTTGCCAATTCCACGAAAGCCTCGTGGATTTCTGCCGGCGTGCTTGCCTTGAGCACCTGTTCGGGGGCCCCGGTACAATCTGCCATCCGCTTGGGAATAATCGGAAACAGGCTGTTCGTTACAAAATTGAACCGGTTATGGTCACTGGTGCTGATATTCCCGTAACGAGGTTCAAGGTACTCGGTGTAGATGAAATAAATTTTCACACCCCGCTGCGTCATGGACTGGCAGATGGTCGATCGCAAGGCGTAGTTTACCTCGTGCGCAGCATAAGATTTGCTGGGTGCGTTTGGTCGAGCTTGCTCATGCAAGTACCAATTTTTGCTCGCCAGCCAAGCTTGCCCACTCTCGACGCCATCCGTGACCACGATAACGTACTGCAATCGGTCATCTGCGGACTTTCCGGTGCCGCTCGCAGATATGCGCGAGTTGACCTGTCGGAGTGCTTCTTCCTGATTGGTCCCGCCATAGGTCATGTCCAGAGCAATCTGGCTGGCTGCAACTGACTTGGCGTAGCCAAGATCGCCTGCGCGCAAATTGCCAGAAGACAGAATCTCGGTGAGCTGGTTGCTAAACCGGTAGAGACCAACGGTAATCTGGCCCGCAAACTCCTGGGCCTCGGCCATTGCGTCAATCGCTGACACGACAGCGGTTCTGGCAACATCGATACGCATATTGGCGCCATTGCGTCTCGCGCTATCGTAGCTCGAGTTGCCCCGTGTTTGATTGATATGGCAGGCAAACGCGCAGCCGGTTGCCTGCGCAACCAATTGCTGGTCCCGGTCAGTGGCGCCGATGCCCATCGACTGGGAGGTATCCACCAAGATGTTGATATTTATATAGGACCGCAGCGTAACCGCTGCCCGGGCCTGATTGGAGATCAAAACTGTGTCCCGGCCAAACAGGGACATGACGGACGTGTCGTAATCAGCCTCG
>JBQMQE010000446.1:335-1749 GCA_052172655.1 Burkholderiales bacterium | reverse complement strand
CTGGCCCGTATTTCATTTCTGTCGATACTGGAAACCGGCGTTGCGGATTTCAGGCTGGTAAACGGAATATTTGCCGATGTAGCAAGGAAGAAATCCCGGATGAGTGCGTTGATGTCTTCCTCGGTAATTTCCTCGTCGACATCGTTTCGCGCCTGAACTTCGCTGAGTGCCGCCAGAACGGCGCCATTCGCCGCTGCCGTCAACCGCTGGCTGGAGCTCAACGCGAGACCAAAATCCACCGCAGCGCCCGCCGCGACCAATACGACTGGCATCAGCAGCGCCGTCATAATGGCAAAATTGCCTGACCCGTCACCCAGAAATCTGGAAAGAACCTTCAGCACTGAGTCACCCATTGATCGAGTTGCTTGCCAAGGGGGACGGCATTGCGCGTCTTGCGGACCGCGTTCACGTGAAGCTCCAGCGTTGGAAAGAGCCAGCCCTGAAACAAGGGAATGTAAGGATAGGTAAAGTCCACGATCACAACTGGCGCGTTGCCCACGACGCCCTGCCGAATATTGGTCCCATCAAGCGCGGTATCGTTCGAAACGACATCAAGGTCGCAGTGGGTAAAAACCGGATTGCGAATAATGTCCTGGAACAGAAAGCTCCACTGGACATTTGGGAGCAGCGGGCAGTCTGACAGGTGGCAATCGATGGCTTTCTCGAACGTCACCGACGAAAGCGCCCGGCTATAGCCATTTGCCCAGATATCGTCTCGCGGGGTGGTTGCCAGATGGGCCGTCGGGTTGACGATCATCCAGATATCTTCGACGATCTGGCGCTCGGATATGCTTAGAGAGTTGTCGCCATCTCTGCTTAGAAAATCGGCAGCCAGCACCACCGCCTGGTGGGCGCGACGGCTCTGCATGGCAAAGTTGGAGAGCTCTATCACCGCAACCAAGATAATGATCAAAATCGGGACCAGCAGTGCGAATTCGGTCGCAGCAACCGCCCTTTCATCCCGGACCAGACGCCTCATCGGGCAGCGCATGCGTGTGACCCTGCCAGAATGGGTTCGCGCCGCAGCACGGCGCGACTTCTATAGCGCTTGATACCGTTGACTTCGACTATGTCCGCGATGGCGAACGGCAGGATGATATCGAAGTAGCTGTAGGTAAGTTCGACAATGACGACGTCCGCAGCGCAGCCCACGTTCCACTGTTCGGACAGGGATTGATTGCGGTAATCGAATAGTCGTCCCGACACCACTTTTGCGCCAATGCTCAACTCGTGGCAGTCGATCAGCGGGCCCGCCATTGCACAGATCTGGGCGTTTACATAGTCCCGCGAGTTCTCGGCATCGCTCTCCGACACGGAGAGATTGGTGGCGACTTCAGTCAGCACCCGGTCCAGATCGGCCTGGATGAACGCCTTTATGCCCAATTCCACTGAAGCGAGCATGATCACGAGGAAC
>JBQMQE010000446.1:0-325 GCA_052172655.1 Burkholderiales bacterium | reverse complement strand
TTCGTCCTGGCGATGAACCGCTTCGCCTGGGAGACCGCCGCCAAGGGGCGGAAGAATTTTGAACGCCGTCGCGCCGCGCTGACTTTCTATGAACCGTCGAAGCATTCTGCTTCCTGAAAATGCGGTTTGACGGCGATCTTTCAGGACCGCACATTCCTACATAGAGAGAGTATGGTTAACTAAGAGTGCAGCGTTGGTGGCTGCTGACAGCTCTGACTTGGATTCCTGGCGAAAGGGCGAGCCATCGGCCGCGTGCCGGTCGAAGAACTTGCGGCGAGAATGCGCCTGCTCCGCGCCGGACGCCAAAATTTTAGGTGTCATGACC
>JBQMQE010000445.1:0-2876 GCA_052172655.1 Burkholderiales bacterium | reverse complement strand
TCGCTGCGGCGCAGGCTGTAGCGCGTGCGGGTGGCGGCGATGAGTTCGCCCTCGGTCGGCTCCAGGCCGAAGCTCTCTGCGGTGACGCTAACCTTGCTGCCGAGCGCAATGCCGTGATCGTCCTGGAACACGTCCTTGGCCACGCTCGCCGGCGTGGACTGCTGCGCCACGGCGAGCGCAATCGCCGAATCGGATTGTTCCGCGCTGCCCTGCCCGAAAGCGTCCATGCGGCGCATCCAGGCTTTGATGCTGGGCGTGGCATCGAAAATGCCGGCGAGCGGCGGGATGCGCTGGGTAAACCAGAGCGCGTGGTAGCAGGAAAAATCCGCCAGGCTGGGCTGCTGGCCCATCACATAGGGCTGGTTGTCCACCATGCTCGCAATCCGGCGCAGGTACGACTTGTACGCCGAGGTGGCATCGGCAGCGGGCATGCGGCTGCCGCCGGCGCGCATTTTGGCGCGGTCTTCGGCGAATGCCTTGGCCGCCTCGGGCGCCTGGTCCTTGAACATGTACGCCGCGCCCACCGGGCTGAAGCTGTAGCCCATCGCCGCCCAGAACAGCGTGGAGTCGGCCCACTGCGCGATGACCCTGACCGCGCCGGTGCTCCCCTGCGGGTAGAGGCTGGGCGCGGGCTGGCGATGCTCGAGCACGTCGCAAATGAGCGCGGTGTCGCAATAGATGTCGGCGCCGATCTGCAGCAGCGGCGTGCGCCGGTAGCCGCCGGTGAGCGCCACCACATCGGGCTTGGGCATGATGCGCGGGATGATGACCGATTTCCACGCCAGTTTCTTGTAGCCGAGAACCTTGCGGATTTTTTCGGCAAACGGCGAAGTGGGGTAATGATGCAGGATCAAATCAGGCATGGCGGCTCCTTTGGGCGTTTATCCAGGCTGCGTGCGCGAATGTCACGCGCCGCCGCCGGAAAAATTCAGTCTCGGCAGAGGTCCGAGGGTGTGAACTTTAACATTTGTCCGACTAGTGGGGCTCGGGCCGCGGCGCCGCGCTGCCGCGCTGCCGCGCCTCAGTAGCCCGCCTTGTACGGAATCACGCCGCGCACGCCGCCGCGCGGGTTGGGCACGTCGCCTTTGTACCTCGGGATCACGTGTATGTGCGCGTGCCATACGGACTGCCCCGCGGCTTCGCCGCAGTTCGCGCCGACGTTGAAGCCGTCCGGCGCGTATCGCGCAAGCAGCAGATCCTTGAGCGGGAGCACGAGGCGGAAGCAGTCGGCGTATTCCTCGTCGGGCAGATCGAATACGCTGACCACATGGCGCCTGGGCACGACCAGCGCGTGCCCGCGCGAGACCGGGTAGGAGTCGAAGAACGCGAGCCCGTGCCTGTTCTCGGCCAGAATCTCGCGCTTCGGGTTGCAGAAAATGCAGTCCGTCTGATTCATCCTGAATTTCGCTCTTCTCGCTGAAATGTGGTGTCGGTTTTTTCTCGGGGCGCAGCCTGCAACGTATAGACTTCGCCATTTCCCGTCAGGATACCACCGGCTTTCGCGCAGGCGCGTCGGCTTCGGCCGGCGGCAATTCGATTCTGGTACCGTTGCGCCATGAACCCGTCCAAACCGCCGTTCAAACTCTTTTCCGCGCGCAGCGAGCGCGAGGCGGCGATGCCCTTCATCATGCTGACCGCGCTGATCGACATGGTGGCGATCGGCCTGATGATCCCCGTGTTGCCGGCATTGGTCGGCAGCTTCACCGGTTCGCAGGCGGACCAGGCCTTCTGGTATGGGGTGGTGACGTTCACTTTCAGTCTGGCGAATTTTTTCGCTTCGCCGATCCTGGGCGCGCTGTCGGACAAGCACGGCCGCCGGCCGGTGCTGCTGCTCGGATTTTGCGGCCTCGCGCTGAGCTTTTTTGCCACCGCGCTGGCGACCGCGGTGTGGATGTTGATCGTCGTGCGGCTGGTGAGCGGCGCAATGCAGTCCAACCTCGCCATCGCCAACGCCTACGTCGCCGATATCACCCCGCCTGAGGGGCGGGCGAAGCGCTTCGGCATGCTCGGGGCGATGTTCGGCGTGGGTTTCATCCTCGGCCCGGTGATGGGCGGGCTCCTGGGTGCGATCAGCCTTCGCCTGCCATTCTTCGTCGCCGGCGCTCTGGCGCTGCTCAATTTGCTATACGGCTACTTCGTGCTGCCGGAGTCGCTGCCCGCGGAGCGCCGGCACGCGGTTCAATGGCGGGCGGCGAATCCGGTCGCTGCGCTGCGCGGGCTGGCGCAACTCAGGGGCGCGGGACGGCTGGTGGCGGTGGTCGCGTGCAGCGGTCTGGCGCAGTTCACTTTGTACACCTCCTGGGTGCTGTACGCGACGTTCAAGTTCGGCTGGGGGCCGCTGGAGAACGGCTGGTCGCTCGCCGCGGTCGGTGTCGTCTCGGCAATCGCGCAGGGCCTGCTGCTGGGGCGTCTGCTCAAGCGCTTCAGTCCGCAGCGGCTGGCCGTGCTTGGGCTGGTGTCGTCCACGCTCGCCTACGTCGCCTGGGGCGCCGCCACCGAGGGCTGGATGATGTTTGCGATTATCTTCCTGAATTTTCTCGGCGCCACGGTCTCGGCTTCGATCCAGAGCATTATTTCGGGCGCGGCCGACGCGCGCAGCCAGGGCAAAACGCTAGGCGCGGTGAGCGGCCTGAACAGCCTGATGGCGGTGATCGCGCCCATGCTCGCCGCGCCGCTGCTGGTGATGGTTTCACACCTGGAGCCGGGCGACTGGCGTATCGGCGCGCCGCTCTACTTCTGCGGCCTGCTGCAGGCGGTGGCGCTGCTGCTGGCGGTCGCACATTTCCGCCGCGAACGCCGGGCTCTTCGCGTGTGAGTTGCGCCCGGCGCGCGCGCCGGCCGCTACCGTTGCCAGCACGCCGCGCGCTGTGTTACGG
>JBQMQE010000444.1:0-2881 GCA_052172655.1 Burkholderiales bacterium | reverse complement strand
AGATGCGATCGCTCCCGACTACGCTCTGGACGAGCCGACGATCCGGACAGCACTCCAGGCGCCGATCGACGGTGGCGGTCAGACCTTGGGACCGTCGTCATCCGAGGATGCGCAACTCCTCAAGATTCCCTATGAAGCTCTACAGACCGGCGATCAGCTTGCGGCCTGGGCTTCAGCCCAGGCGCGAGCCGGTAATCTGCAAGCCGCAAATCAGGCGCTGAGGGCTGCCATCGCCAAGGAACCGGAAAAAAAGGACTTTCTCGTAAGGCTTGCGGACGTGCTCGAACGCCAGGGCAGTCCCGATGCCGCAAAAGCACTCATTATCGAAGCGCAGCAGAAGGGCGGCGACGATCTCGCTCTGCTCAAGCGCGATCTTCTCAAGGCGCTCTATCTCGGTTCGCCAGAAAGCTTTCAGACCGCGCTTCCGATCGCGCAAAAGCTTCTGGCGCGGCCGGATGGCGCACGAGATCCCTTCGTGCATGTGTGGACAGCCGCCGCCGAGGGCCAGAAATACTATTGGCTCTCGCAAAACAATGGCGCCGAAGCAGACAAGCAGGCGGCTCGGGCGCGCGCCTTGGCCGAAGCGAAGAAGGTTGTTGAGCTGGCGCCGGATCCCAAGAGTTCGACGCGCATTTTGCTTCAGGGCATGCTCGATCCAGCAGCACGTGGCACAGCGGCCGAAGACAACGACCTCGAGAGTTTTAAGAACGATGAGGATTTCAAGAGGGTAATCAACGGCCCTAACTGATTACCGGGAGTTGACGTCTCTGTCACATCTGAATAATTTGATTATGCCGTCACATCGCCGAGAAGGACCTCGGGGAGGATGTGAAGATTGGTCCAATTGGGTGGACTTTTTGGAAGGACCGAACACAACGCGTGCAAATGTTCCCGGTGGCAATATTTGTCCCTTAGTGTCCCGCCAATGCTACACGGACAAAGAAGAAGGGGTTGCGTTTTGACGTAACCCTTTTTCAATTGGCTCCTCGATCGGGGCTCGAACCTAGGGCTGGAAGACTAGCAGTCTTTTCCTCGGCTCATATCTCCCGTGTGTCCACAGGCAGAGCCGCCACGCTACATACTCCTCCCATACTGCCCCCCACCTCGAACAGCGCATTGGTAATCTGCCCGAGCGAGCAACACCGCACTGCGTCCACCAGCACCTCGAACACGTTCTGGACGGTGGTGCATCTGTGCTTCGGCTATGCCGGGGTGGTGCCGGGCTCCTCCAAGCCGACCGGCTATTCTTTCCTGCCGGGTCTCGCGGACAGCATCGCACAGCAAATTTCCATCGAAGCGGCGCAGCCCAAGCTCGACCTCGGCGTGCTGAAAGACCTCGCGGGCAAGAAGATCATGCTCGGCGTCCTCGACCTGGGCGACAGCGCCATCGAGACCCCGGAGCAGGTGGCGGCGAGGCTGCGCGCCGGCCTGAAATTCGTCGCTCGGGAAAACCTGATTGCGGCGCCGGATTGCGGCATGAAGTACTTGCCGCGCGAGATCGCCTTCGGCAAGCTCAAGGCGCTTGCGGCGGGCGCCGCGATCGTGCGCCGCGAGATATCCTGAGCCTGCTTCGGTCCGCTCCCCGTCGCCGAGCGCAGCAAGCGCGTGCCGCCCTCAGTTTGACGGCGCCGGCGGCTGCGCTTCGTTCACCAAGCCGCCCAACGCTGGCACCGGCGCGCCGCGCACGATCGGCACGCACTCGGGCGAAAAATCCTGGCGGAAGCGCGCGCCGGCCTCGCGCGCGAGGCCGATGAAGCGTTCGAGGTGGCGCATCGCGCCCGTGGGCAGGTCATGCAGCACCATGAGCGTCCACGTTTGCAGGCGGCACTGGGCGAGGGCGGTGTCGACCCAGGCGTCGGGCTCGGCCCAGTCGCGCGGGATGGCATTCCACAGCACCATGGTATAGCCGCCCGCGGTAAGGCATGTGAGCGCCGCAGGCGAGAGCAGGTGCGGCCCGATCGCCCCGCCGCGTCCGAAGGGACGGAACAGGCGGTCCGGATGGGCCAGGTCGCCGAGCAGGGCCTGCGCACCGTCGATCTCTTCGCCCGCCGCGGCCGGATCCGCCGCTACGCCCAGCGGCACCGTGTGGTGCATCGAGTGATTGCCGATCCAGTGCCCTTCAGCGCGCGCACGCTCGGCAAGCTGCCGGCGCGCGGGATCGGCGATCTTGTCGCCGATGACGAAAAACGTGCAGCGCACGTCCTCGCGCGCAAGCAGATCCAGCACGCCCGGCGTGACCTCGGGCTCGGGGCCATTGTCGAAGCTCAGCGTGAGGTCGAACATGTCAATCCGCCTGCGCCGATTCCCTATCGGCGAACCGGGCGAGGCCGTCGCGCAGCAGCGCGTTCACAAAGGTCCCCGGCTCCGTCGCCCGTCGGCGGTCATCTTTCGGAATTGCATCGGGTACGGCGATGCTCAGGTCGGCCATGGTTCAACTTCCTCGACGCGTGCTGCACAGGGGCAATGTAGCACGGGGGTCGAACAAATGGGGCAGGCCACGTTCGCGCAGATGGCACTGCTCTGTGCGTTGGCCGTCAGGCCCCGGGGTCGCACCGGCGCCAGAGCGTCTGCGGCAACGGGCTGCTAGGCCGCGCCGGCCGGCTCTCTGGCCGGGCGCTTCGTCATCCCCGCGAGGCCGCGCTGCACCGCGCGCAGAATGTCGAACTGGGTGATGGCGCCGACGATGCGCCCGTCTTCCACCACCGGCAGGCGGCGAAAATTCTTGCTCAGGAAAAGCCCGGCGATGGTGAGGCCAGGCCGGCCGGGACAAGGTGTCCGCTAAACGTGGGCAAGATCAGAGCAATCTTACCCACGAACGGTGGACACCCCAGGGCTGGAGCATCAAATTTCCTGTAGTGGCTGCAACTTGAGCAGGTCCACG
>JBQMQE010000443.1:0-2886 GCA_052172655.1 Burkholderiales bacterium | reverse complement strand
GGTCCGCGCGAAAGGCCTCGCGGCGGTGCCAATCGAACGACGCGAAGGCGTTTCCGCGCCGGCGGCGGCAAGCGAAGCATACCTGGTGCGCTTGTTCGAGGCGTACGCGCAGCACCCGGAAAACAAGGCTGCCGCTCCCGCGCGTACCGACCCGGAATTCGCCCGTTTCGTCGAAGCGCAACTGCTCTGGGATCGGGCGATGGCACAGGCGCTCGCGGATGCCGCAGCGCGCAACCCGGACACACTGGTGGTCGGCGTGATGGGCGCGCGGCACATCGCGCATGGCGACGGTGTGCCGCACCAGCTCGAAAGCCTGGGAATCCAACGCGTGGTCTCGCTCCTGCCCTGGGATCACGAAGCCGGCTGCGACGACTTCAGCGCGGGCCTGGCGAGCGCCGTATACGGCTTGCCCTACGTTCCACCTGCGCCGCCCGCACCGCCGCCGCCGCTGCTGGGCATACGGATTGAAGAGGTCCCCGACGGCATCCGCGTGGTCGCCGTGAGTCCGGACAGCGTTGCCGCGGCGAGCGGACTGAAAGCCGAAGACGTGCTTATCGAAGCGGCGGGCACGGCCGTCAAGACGATAGGGGAACTCAAAGCCAGCGTAAGCCGCATGGCGCCGGGAACCTGGCTTCCGCTGAAGGCAAGACGCGGGGGCGAGCTGATCGAACTCACGGCCAAATTTCCCCCGAAAAAATGATCAAGCCGGTCGGGCTCTTTGCCGCCCTGTGTTGCGCGCTCTTGCTCGCGACAAGCGCGATCGCCGCCGTGCCCGCCGCCCATCGCATGCGTGTGCGCATCGAGCCGGAGACGCACGATCTCGAAGGACGCGACAGCATACGCTTCGCCGCCCCGCGCGCGGCGACTCTGGTATTGTCGGCGCGCTTTCGCGTCGATGCCCTCGCCGTCGACGGCCGGCGCATCGACGCAGCACCCAAGCTCGCCGGAAGATTTCAACGCATTGCACTGCCGGCATCGCGCCGCGTCGAGCTGCGCTGGCACGGCACCCTCGCCGCGCTCGATCGCAGCCTCGATCATCGCGACACGCTCACTTATGACGAACCGGCGAGCGGCAAGGACGGCACCTTCCTTCCCTCCGGCTCGGGCTGGTATCCGATGGTGGACGAATCGCTGGAGCGCTACGACGTCGAACTCGATCTGCCGGCGGAGCAGCGCGGCTTGGTGCCGGGACGGCTGATCGAGGAGGGCCAGGCGCAGGGACGCTATCGCGCGCGCTTCGAATTCAAGCACCCCGCCGAGGGCATTTCGCTGATTGCCGGCCCCTACCGCATCGAGGAGCGGCGCCTGCGCACCGCGGCCGGCAGCAAAGTGCGCCTGCGCACTTACTTCCATTCCGAAATCGCCGCGCTCGCGCCCGGCTATCTCGATTCGGTCGCAGGCTATCTTGACTTGTACGAGCGCTGGATCGGGGCCTATCCGTTCTCCGAGTTCAGCGTGGTGTCCAGCCCCACCCCCACCGGCTTCGGCATGCCCACCCTCACCTATCTGGGCATCGATGTCCTGCGCCTGCCTTTCATCCGTGCGACTTCGCTCGGGCATGAAGTGCTGCACAACTGGTGGGGCAACGGCGTCTACCCCGACTATGCGCACGGCAACTGGTCCGAGGGTCTCACCAACTTCATGGCCGACTACGCCTACCGCGAGCGCGACAGCGGCGAGGCCGCGCGCGCCATGCGCCTCGCCTGGCTGCGTGACTATGCGGCGATGCCGCCCGGGGACGACACGCCGCTCGTGCGCTTCACCTCGCGCACCCACGGCGCGTCGCAGATCGTCGGCTACGACAAGTCGGCGATGCTGTTCTTCATGCTGCGCGATTCTGTCGGGGATGCCGCGTTCGATCGGGGCCTGCGCGGATTCTGGAGCGCATATCGCTTTCACGTCGCCTCCTGGGACGATCTGCGCGGCGCGTTCGAGCGCGCCTCGGGGAGGAAGCTCGGCGCCTTCTTCGATCAATGGCTGCAGCGCACCGGGGCGCCTGACTTGCGCATCGCCGACGCAAAGGCCGAGCCTGTCGCCGGCGGCTGGCGACTGCAGGTGACGCTGGAACAAGGCGCGCCCGCCTACGCGCTCTCGGTGCCTCTTGCCGTGCGCACCGCCGGCGGCGAAATCACGCGGCGCGTCGAACTCTCGCGCGAGCGCGCCACCGCGGTGCTCGAACTGCCGGCCGAACCGCTGGAAGTCGCGCTCGATCCGGAGCTGCGCTTGATGCGCCGGCTCGGCGCGGCCGAAGCGCCGCCGATCCTGCACGACGCGATGCTGGCGCAGCATCCCGTACTGGTTGCGCCGAGCGCGGACGCCGCGGTGCAGGTGGCGGCGCGCGCGCTTGCCGCCCGGCTGCTCGAGCGCGCCGACGCGCAGCGCACGAGCGCGTCCACACTGCTCGTCGCCGGGCTGCACGCCGACATCGATGCCTGGCTCGCCGGGGAGGGACTGCCTGCGCGGCCCGCCATGCTTGCCGCCACACGCGGCAGCGCGCAGGTGTGGACCACGCGCGCCGGCGACGGGCGCATCGTGCTGCTGGTGTCGGCGCGGGATGCGCAGTCGCTGGCCGCGCTCTCGCGCCCGCTGCCGCACTACGGGCGCGAGAGCTATCTCGTGTTCGAAGGCGCGCGCATGCTTGCGCGCGGCACCTGGCCCACCCAGCCGCAGGTGTGGAAACTCGGACCGAAAACCCAGGCGCGCTGAGCTAGTTGCCGGCGCAGCGCCGCACGAACCGGACAATGGCCTCTGCGGCTTTCTCCGGCTGGTCCCGATGCGGGGAATGCCCGCACTGCTCGAGTTTCAGCACCTCGACCGCAGCGCCCGCCTGACGCGCAATCGCATCGACCTGCGCCATGGTTCCGTAATCGTCGCCATAGCCCTGGA
>JBQMQE010000442.1:493-2913 GCA_052172655.1 Burkholderiales bacterium | reverse complement strand
CCCACGGCGCAAGTGCGGGTTCTTGCGCATCACGCGCCAAACGAGCCCGGAGTTCGCGTTCTCAATCATGGCGACGATCGGACCCTGGTCGATGCCGAGATAGTCGCTAGCGACCCAACCGAATCCCGGAATGCAGCGTCCGTGGACGAGCGGAACGTCGAAGTCGAAGCTCGGGTTGAACGCGTCGAGGAAACCATAGTCGGAATATATGTGCTCTCCGTATCGCCGATGCAGTTCGCGAATGGTGGGGACCACGATATCGGGTGCGAATGGGATGGAGCCGAGAACGGCGGTCGGTGCGAGAGTGCCGTCATCGTAGCCGTCCGGACCCACGGCGCCGCGCCCCGCATAGCTGCGAAACATCCGCAGCTTGCCGGCATACTCGCGCTCGACATCCGCCGGGCCATCGGAAGCGGTAACGCCCCAGACGTCGCTACCATAGTCCTTCCAGCCATGCGGATTGGCGATCGCATAGGCCTGCTGTGCATAGATCGCACGCCTGTTGTTCTCGAAGTAGTCTATGCCGCGACTGCTCATGTAGGTGTCGCCCAGGCCGCGGAAATCAATCCAAGTCTGGGAATACTGGTGGCCGAACAGCGGTGCGAAGGCGAGATGCGGTTGACCGAATTCGGTCTGCCACGAGTTGTCGTAGGTGCTCGTCCATTCCGACCATGCGGCGTCTTCAACCGGGTATGTTGGCGAGCCAAGTGCCAGAAGGTAGACGATCATCGCCTCGTTGTAGCCGCGCCAATCGTATTCGAGGAATCCGCATTCGGGTGACCAACCGTGGCTGATCGCCGGCGGGCGAACCTGCGCCCAGCGCCAATCGACGCGAGCATAAATCTTCTCTGCCAGCTCGCGGATCTGCGCCTCGTGGTCGTCAATGGGGTCGTCGAAATAGGATTGGCAAAAGAGCGCCCCTGCAAGAAAGAGCGCCGTGTCGACCGTCGACAGCTCGGAGTCTCCCGCGCGGTGGCCGGTCTTCATATCCAGGAAGTGATAAAAGAAGCCGTGGTGGCCCGTCATCCCAAGACGGTCTGGCCCCTGCGGCGCCTCAAATAGGAACCGCAACGTTGTAAGCACCCGCTCCTTTGCCGCGCGGCGCGTGATGTAGCCGCGTTCGACGCCGATGGGATAAGCGGTAAGCGCAAATCCTACGGCCGCGATGCTTGAAGGAGAGGATGACGGGAAGCGATCGCGTGCCAGTCCGTTTTTCGGATTTGTGGTTTCCCAAAAAAAGCGAAACGTTCGCTCTTGGACGTCAGCGATGAATGGGTCGAGCATGGGCTGGTCTGATCTTGAAGGGCGTGGTAGCGCGCTGGAGGACGCTAGAAAGGGCAGCGTTCCCGTGGCTAGTAGGCCCAGTCCACCGAGGAGCACAGTGCGCCGGCTTGCACTGCGGAGATTTGCTGGGAACCTGCGGCCCCTCTCAGTCGTTGTCCGTTTCGCCAAGGTATGTGCCTCCCGCTATTCTTCGGCCGGGCATTTCGTGGGCTGCGAAAAAATTTCGCGAGCCGATCGCCGGCGTCACGCCTCCAGGGATTTGTGGTTGATGTTGAAGAGGACTGTGCGCCGCAGCACTGCCTCGAACGCGGGTCGTCTAAGCGGCGTTTGAGGCGAGAACGAGATCAGCGCCGTGATCGTGATGCTGTGCTGTTCGCGTTTGGCTACACGAATGAAACATGCCGAATCGATTTGCGTCGACGAAACGTCGTCGCCGCAAATTTGGTGTGAACGGTTGACCCGCTCCTTGGCATGCAAGCTGGAGATCATTTCCCCCCGCTCTCCCTATGTAGAACGCTACTGTCATGGGGAGGATTGAGCAACTCCTTACGCTGAGCTTTACATGCTCGCGGTTAAGACCGGCACGTTGTTGCGACGCAGAGTGACTTGCGTGCTACTGACGCCGGCCGCATGTATTCAAACCGTGCGTAACTCGAACCGCAACGCAACATCATCTTCAGAGGCAAGCAATGTGCGCCGCACAATTCCCCGATGGATTCTTGTGGGGCAGTGCAACAGCTGCCTATCAGATCGAAGGATCACCACTAGCGGATGGTGCGGGGCCGAGCATTTGGCACCGCTTTGTGCACACACCGGGATTAGTCCGCGACGGCGATACTGGTGATGTCGCTTGCGATCACTATCGCCGCTGGAAGGAAGACGTCGCGATAATGCGACGCCTCGGACTGCAGGCGTACCGCTTTAGTGTCTCGTGGAGCCGAATCCTACCGGCAGGTGCAGGTCGCGTGAATAACGCCGGGCTCGACTTCTACGATCGCCTCGTCGACGCGTTGCTCGAGAACGGAATAGAGCCGCTCGTCACACTCTATCATTGGGATCTGCCCGCAGCGCTCGATGACCGTGGCGGTTGGCTCAATCGCGAGATATCGAATTGGTTCGCCGAGTACGCGGAGGTC
>JBQMQE010000442.1:0-483 GCA_052172655.1 Burkholderiales bacterium | reverse complement strand
CTCGATGGCCGTGTGAAAAAATGGGCGACGCTGAATGAGCCATGGGTCGTCACCGATGGCGGCTATCTCCATGGAGCTCTGGCACCCGGTCACCGCAACCGCTTCGAAGCGCCGATCGCGTCACATAACTTGCTGCGCGCGCACGGGGCGGCGGTTCAGGCTTACCGCGCGGTGGGACGCCATGAGATCGGGCTAGTGGTCAACATCGAGCCGAAGTATCAAGCCTCCGACGATCCGGCCGACATCGCGGCGACCGCCCGCGCCGAAGCCTATATGAACCGGCAGTATCTTGATCCTGTCTTCTTCGGCCATTACCCCAAAGAGATGGTCGAAATATTTGGTGAGGCTTGGCCCGACTGGCCATCTGACGACTTCGCCCTCATCCAACAACCGATCGATTTCCTGGGCGTCAACTACTACACGCGCAGCGTGACGCGCTTCGATGCAAACGCTTGGCCGCTCAAGGCCTGCGCGGTGCGTCAG
>JBQMQE010000441.1:0-2924 GCA_052172655.1 Burkholderiales bacterium | reverse complement strand
GCGCTGGAAGACCGCGACATCGTGCCGCGCACGGAACAGTTGCTGACATCGCAGGACTGGGAGGAGGTCGTGGCGGCAATTGCGCCCGGCGCCGATCCGCTGTTCGGCGAGGACCCCGACGTGCGCTATCGCGAATTGCGCCGGCAGATCGCGCTTGAATCGAAGGCGCCCGGATAGCGCGGCGTTCTGCCTTGGCCGCAGGCGCATCCTCGAGGCGCGGCATTTGAGAGGGCTTTATCCCTGAGCAGGCGCTCGCGATAAAATGGACACACCTCAACCTTGCTGGATCGGACCGCCATGCTGGAAGTGAGGCGCGCCCCGGAACTGGATACCGCCCTGTCGCGGGAAGCCCGGCGTGTGCGCAAATCCAAGGCCACATTGGTGCTCGACGCCGTGGCGCGGTATGTACAGGATGCCGATGACTATCAGGCTGTGCTCGCATCGCGGAAACACCGCGGCCGCACCGCTACGCTCGACCAAGTGAAGCAGCGCCTTGGGCTGGGCGGTTGGGTTCACTGCGGCTGCAGAAAAGCAGTTCTTCAAGCGCGATCGGCCGGTACAGCGCCGAATACTCAAACATGAGCGGCATGCATGAGGTTGCGCTGACATGCGCGATTGCGCAGGGGGTAAATGGTTCCATTTGTTCTGTGCGAAACCGTACGCGGTTTGACATAGATCAAAATGCAACAGCCGGGCCGCGCGTAACCTGCTGCCAAGGGGTCGTCCGTTTAGTCCTTTATTTCAGGCGGAAGTTGGCGTTGACCCGGCGCTGGGGGGAGGACATCAAGCGGCAAGCTCCTGGCGTTGACGAGACGGTTTATCAAGAGTAATTTCGGAGTTGCGCTGGTGGTTTTTAATCTTGGGGGAAAAAAATGAAGATATCCGCACTTGTTAGATGGGGCGCTGCCGCCCTGGTGGTAGGTACATTGGCAGCTTGCGGTGGAGGAGGTAGCGGCGAATCTACTCCTCCTCCGGGGTCACCTCCGCCGTCTTCTGGTACCGTTACCCCGCCGGCCGGCACCGCGCCCGTGACGTTCAGCAGCCTGACGGCTGACCAGATTGCCGCTCTTACTCCCGCGGTCACCGTTGGCGCCGTCACCATCGCCAGCCCGCCAGCAGTCAGTTTCGCGATTTCGGACGGCGCCACGACGGACAATCCTATCCTCGCGATGGGGACGAGCAACCTGCGCTTTGCCTTGGCGAAGCTGGTTCCGGGCACGAATGGCTCCCCGAGCAAATGGGTCAGCTATGGCGTGATCAACTCCAGCGGCGCCGCGTCAACGCCCAGCACGGAGAGCAACGGCACGCTGGTGGACAATGGCGACGGCACTTACACTTATACCTTCGCCAACGACATCACCACGGTCAAAGACACGGTTGCGGCCATGACCCTGACTGCTCCCGAAGTCGCGGCGGACCTGGGCGATCTGACCTATGAGCCGACCCTGACCCACCGCCTGGCGATACAGCTTTCCGGCGGTGGCCTCACCAACCCGGTGAACGCGATCTACGACTTCATCCCCGCGACCGGGGAAAAAGTCACCTCGACCGACACGCAGCGCCAGGTGGTTTCGATAGACAGCTGCAACCAGTGCCACGAGAAGCTTGCGCTGCACGGTAGCAACCGGATCGATACGCAATTCTGCGTCGTCTGCCATACCGACCAGCAGAAGTTTGGCCGTGAGAACGTTGCGTCCACTTCGTATGCATTCCCCGCGCTGGTGGAAAAAGTCGTTACAGATGCGACGACCGGCTTCAAGAGTTATCTCTATTCGAAGAACACGACCACGACCTCGAGCCGTTACCACCCGACCGGGACCGACCCGACCCTTGTCGCCGATGGCGTGACCACCCTTGACTTCCCGGTCATGATCCACAAGATCCATATGGGTGAAGAGCTCATCAAGCAAAATTACAACATCGCCGGTATCGCGGTAAACAACTTGGTCTTTCCCGATCTCGGTAACGGCCCGAAACTTTGCGCGAAGTGCCATGACAACACCAAGGCGGCGCAGGCCGACAACTGGAACGCCGTGCCGAGCCGGCTCGCCTGCGGCGCCTGCCACGACGGCATAGATTTTGCGGCAGGAACGGGGAAAGGTCTGGGTACGGGTAGCGCAACCAGCCACGGAAACGGTTTGCCCGGTCCGCGAGCGGACGATAAAGACTGCATCGTTTGCCATACAGTGGCAAACAACAAGCTCTATCACCTGTCCGTCAACAAGACCGAGCACAATCAGACTACCCCCACAGGGCTGGTGAACTTCACCTATGAAATCAAGTCCGCGGCCGTGGATGCGACGACCAATGCGTTGACGGTGATATTCAAGATCAGCGCCGACGGTACTGCACTGTCCGCCATCCCGCCAAGCGCCTCTGTTGGAACCTTCACTGGCGGCGGACCGAGCTTCCTGCTGGCCTGGGCGCAAACCCAGGACGGGATCACGACGCCTGTCGATTACAACAATCTTGGCGAGTCTAAAGGCGAAGCGAAAGGCGCTTCATTTGCAGATGCGACCAAGTCCGGTCCCGATGCAGACGGCTATTTCACCTACGTCTATGCTAGCGCCGATGCCTTCCCGGTCGGTGCTAAAATGCGTGCGGTCGCCCTGCAGGGTTACTGGTCGCAGACATACACCAACCGCAAAGGGGATAGCGAGAGCGTTGGCCGCCACACGCTGTCGGCGGTCAAAGCGGTCACCGGCGACACCGAGCGCCGCAAAGTCGTCGACGCGGCCAAGTGTTCCAACTGCCACGAGTTCTTCGAAGGGCATGGCGGCTCGCGCACCTTCTCGAAAGATACGGATGCGATAGTGTGCATGTTCTGTCACGTGCCGGCCAAAGCCACCAGCGGTCGCGGAATTTCGGATGAGGTGTGGGATACCTATGTTGTCGCCCATCCGTTTTCGGCAGCAGACGAGCAG
>JBQMQE010000440.1:1374-2944 GCA_052172655.1 Burkholderiales bacterium | reverse complement strand
ACGCGATGAAGATCATGATCCCGAACGGTTACGCCGGCGAAATGGGCTATGCATCAGCGGCAGCGATGGCCGACTTCATCGTGGTCAACATGGTGGCCGAAGCCGCTTCGGGCTCGAAGACGCCGAAAGAAGCCGCAGAGCGCGCCGAGAAGCGCGCCCAGCGTTACTACAAAGCCTGATCCCGGACACGCAGCGCGCGCCGGATTAGATCGCCGGCTTGGAACGGACACCAGCGCAAGCTGGTGCCGTTCAATCCGGCGGCCCACTATCGAAGAACCTAGCGATGCACCGTCTGCTCGAAAACCGCAATTTTCTCGGCATTGTCTTCATGCTGCCGGCGGGCGTGCTGCTGCTCCTGTTTCTCACCTATCCGCTGGGACTGGGGACCTGGCTCGGCTTTACCGACGCCAAGGTCGGCCGTTCGGGCGAATGGGTCGGGCTGGACAACTACATATACCTCTACGGCGACGCGGTGGCGCGGCTGTCGGTGTTCAACACGTTTTTCTACACGGTCGTAGCCAGTGTGATCAAGTTTGCGCTCGGCCTGTGGCTGGCGATCCTGCTGAACCAGAACCTACCGTTCAAGTCCTTCGTGCGCGCGGTGGTGCTGCTGCCTTTTATCGTGCCCACGGCGCTGTCGGCGATCGCCTTCTGGTGGATTTACGACGCGCAGTTCTCCATCATCAGTTGGACGCTGGTCAAACTCGGCTGGATCGACACCTACATCGATTTCCTCGGCCAGCCCTGGGCCGCGCGCCTGTCGACCATCGCCGCCAACATCTGGCGCGGCGTGCCTTTCGTCGCGATTTGCCTGCTCGCCGGGCTGCAGACCATCTCGCCCTCGCTGTACGAGGCGGCCTCGATCGACGGCGCCAAACCGTCGCAGCAGTTCTGGTATGTCACGCTACCGCTGCTGACACCGATCATCGCGGTGGTGATGACTTTCTCGGTGCTGTTCACCTTCACCGATTTCCAGCTGATCTACGTGCTCACCCGCGGCGGGCCGCTCAATGCCACCCACCTGATGGCCACGCTGTCGTTCCAGCGCGCCATCTCCGGCGGCGGGCTGGGCGAAGGGGCGGCTCTGGCGACAGCGATGATCCCATTCCTGCTGGCGGCGATATTGTTTAGTTATTTTGGCCTGCAGCGGCGCGCGTGGCAGCAAGGCGGCGGCGACAAATGAGCGAAGAAACCCAAGACACGCAAGGCATGAACTATCTGGAGTCGCTGCCGCGGCGGGTGGTGATCGTCTATATCCCCTTGCTCATTTTCCTATTTGTGCTGCTGTTCCCGTTCTACTGGATGGCGATTACCGGGTTCAAGCCGAATGCCGAGTTGCTGTCGCGCGAGGGAAATCCATTCTGGGTGATCGCGCCGACGCTGGACCACTTCAAACACCTGCTGTTTGAAACCGCCTATCCGAGCTGGATGTGGAACACCATCCTGATATCCACGGTGTCGACCTTCTTCTCGCTTGCCGCGAGCGTGCTCGCCGCCTGGGCCGACGCGGGCCGCTAGGGATCGGTGAAGGGAGTGCCCGAGGCATGCACCCGCGCCCCCGGCGCCTGGC
>JBQMQE010000440.1:0-1364 GCA_052172655.1 Burkholderiales bacterium | reverse complement strand
TGCTCGCCGCCTACGCCATCGAGCGCCTGCGCTTTTCCGGCTCGCGCCAGGTCGGCCTGTCCATATTTCTCGCCTACCTGGTGCCGCCGTCGATCCTGTTCATTCCGCTCGCCTACATCGTGTTCCAGTTGGGGCTGTTCGATACGCGCTGGGCGTTGATGCTGACCTATCCGACCTTTCTCATCCCATTCTGCACCTGGCTGCTGATGGGCTATTTCCGCTCCATTCCGTTCGAGCTCGAGGAGTGCGCGCTGATCGACGGCGCGAGCCGGCTGCAGATCCTGACCAAGATCGTGCTGCCGCTGGCGGTGCCGGGCCTGATTTCGGCCGGGATATTCGCGTTTACGCTGTCGTGGAACGAATTCATCTATGCCCTCACCTTCATCTCCTCCTCGGAGAACAAGACGGTGCCGATAGGCGTGATTACCGAACTGGTGGAGGGGGACGTCTATCACTGGGGAGCGCTGATGGCGGGCGCCCTGCTCGGTTCGCTGCCGGTCGCCGTGGTCTACTCCTTCTTCGTCGAGTATTACGTCGCCGGCATGACCGGCGCAGTAAAGGAATAGGCAGCCGCTGCGGCAGCACTGAGCAGTCTTTCTTGGAGATCCAGGCAATGAACAAAATCGATTTGAACCAGCGCTCCGCCATTGTCACCGGCGGCGCGCAGGGCATAGGACTTGCGATCGTCAAACGCATGCTCGCCTCGGGCGCCAGTGTGCACATCTGGGACCGCGACCAGAAATTGCTGCAGCAGACGCTGTCCGGCCTGTCCGGGCCGGTGAGTGGCGATGCCGTAGACGTGGCCGACGAGAAGTCGGTAGCGCAGGGCACGGCGGCGGCGGTCGCAGCACTGGGCAAGATCGATATCCTGGTAAACAACGCCGGCATCGCCGGTGCCAACGCACCCACCGTGGACTACCCGGTGGACGAGTGGGAGCGGGTGCTCAAAGTCAATCTCACCGGCCAGTTTCTGTGCTGCCGCGCGGTAGCGCCGCACATGGTGAAGCAGAAATACGGCCGTATCGTCAACATTGCTTCGGTAGCAGGCAAGGAAGGCAACCCCAACGCGGTCGCCTATTCCGCCTCGAAAGCGGGCGTGATCTCGCTGACCAAGTCGCTGGGCAAGGAACTGGCCAAGGACGGCGTGAGCGTGAACTGCATCACCCCTGCCGCGGCAAAAACAGCGATCTTCGACCAGATGACCGAGCAGCACATCAACTACATGCTGTCCAAGATTCCCATGGGCCGCTTCGTGCAGGTCGAGGAAGTGGCCGCGCTCGCGTGCTGGCTCGCATCGGAGGACTGCTCATTTTCCACCGGGGGCGTGTTCGACATCTCCGGCGGCCGCGCCACTTATTAACGGG
>JBQMQE010000439.1:505-2944 GCA_052172655.1 Burkholderiales bacterium | reverse complement strand
GCGCACACCGATCAGATGGAAATCCTGGCCGACCAGAGCGTCACCGTGACCAGCACCACCGCGCGCATCGACGTATTGGCCAAAAGCAAGATCGTGCTGCAAGCGGGGCAAAGCCAGATCACGTTGGACGGCGCCAACATCACCATCGCCTGCCCGGGCACGTTCACGGTCAAGAGTGCGACGCATGAGTGGCTGGGCGGTGAAAGTCAGGCCGCATCGTTGTTGCCGTTGGCGGCAAGTGCGGCGCAGTTGTCCCAATCGCTTACCGCCGGCGGCGATGGCTCTCAGAGCGGCGCGGCAGCCAGCGGCAGCAAACTCGCCAAACAATTACATCTGCCGCCTAGTCTGATGATGCCGAGTGCCCCGGCCAATTCAACAAGCGTCAATCCGGAAGATTTGGTCTTCCGTTACGCCTATCACGACGGTGAGCCCGTCCATGGCGCGCCGTACTGGGCAAAGCTTGCAGACGGCTCCATCAAGACCGGCACGCTGGATGATCAAGGCTATGCCCACATAGGCGGCGTCAAGGCCGGTAGCGTGGAGATGACAGTAGGCGAAGATGTGCGGCCGTTCCAAAAGTTCAAGCTACCGCTGTGTCCCGAGGACGATCTGGCCGAATGGATGAAGGGCTAACCGATGACTGACTACTCCGCTACCGTCAACCGCTTCCTCGATAAAATTTGGGATGGGGTCACCGAGGACTACAAATGGATTCGCGGCGTCATTCTGGGTGAATGGGACGACAATCGTTCGCTGAGCCAGGTCGTGGCCGATGCAGTAGTCGGCTTCGTGCCCGGGCTAGGATCGATCGTCACGCTTCGCGATCTGATTGCCGTTATCTTCCGCCTCGCCAAATATCCGGAAAAGCGCAAGGAAGTCGACGAATGGATTTTGTTGGTCGCCATGCTGGTGCCACTGATCATTACCGTGCTGGGTCTGGCTGCGGCCGGTGTCGGCGCACTGGTGGGAGCGGAAGCGGGCGGATTCCTGCGTGCGGTGGCGCTCTTTCTGGTCAAGAAGGGCGGCGTCGGCCTCAAAGTGCTGGTGGACTTTCTACATGCCCATGGTTATGGCTCGGCGATCAAGGCGCTGCGCGAAATCAAATTCGCCAAGTATGAGGCCGCGCTGACCAAGGAGCTGGCGCGGCAGATAGAAAAACTGCAAGCACTACTGGCCAGCCTCAGTGAGCGAGTGGCTCGCCTCCACCCGGAGCATTGGCCGAGCTGGCTTGGTCGCGATGCCATGCTTTCTGTGCCTGAGAAGGTTCGCCACTGGACCACTGCGCTGACCGAACTGGGCCAGCATGCACACGACATGATTCCCAAAGCGCTGATCGAGATGGACCAACGTCTGCACGCGTTGCTGGCCGGCAACATCAAGGTGGCTACGCAGACCACTCACGCCATCAGCACGGGAGCCGCAGCGCCTAAAGTGGAGCGGGCTGTCGACGATGCCGAGCATCGCGTGGCGCGTAATGCTGGCGACCCGGAGCCCGGTAACACACGACGTATCCCCGAGCGGCGGGTCATGGCGCTGTCAGGTAAGCGCGAGTACGGGATTGTTGACGAGCATGGCAGACCGGTGGGGGCTAAACCTTACAAGGCGGGTGACCCATTGGATAATCCGCCGGTTCGTGTTGAAGACTGGGACGATTTGTACTCGCCCAAAGTCAAGGAGGGCTATCCCAACCTCGCCGCCGGTGGACGAGAAGACTTCGTCAACTTCAGTTCAATGGCACCAAACTTGGTTGTGGCAGGAAGCAAGACGACCTTCAAACGGGTTGTGGGCAAGGGCAGGCCCGAGATGGACAATGGCACCTACTACAATCGAGAGCTGCCGGCCGATGGACAAGATCTGCGCACCAATTCTGCAGTCAAGGAGGAGTGGAACAACGACGGCGAATACATCGAGCTGCGCGTGCCCCCCAAAGGGCATCCGGCCTGGCAGGAGATCCATGCCATGCGCGAACAACGCGTGGGTACTGATTCGCGCTACTCGGAAGAACTGAAATTTTGGGAAGGGCCGGTGGCATCCCAGAAATATGAAGTCACAATGGATAGTGGCGGCAAGGTTGCGGATGAATGGGCGTTGTCTGGCGGCAAGCAACAACAGCAGTTCGACTATCAGGAATTACAGGTGCTGAAGCAGCACGGATTCATTTCTCAGCGCAAGCCGACCAATTTCCTGGACTACGATCCCAACGTGAACAATATCGTGCCGAAGAAAGGACCGCATTTCGAGGTCGTGCCACTCGATCAGGCGTTGCCACACCCGAAGCCAGGAAATACCCCATGAACGATCTGACTCTCTCCCCTGACAAGGAGCTGCGCAAGGCGTGGTTGAGACGCCGGTTTACCTCGTTCGACTATCACGAGAAGCTGCTTCATTTACATGCCCAATGGTATGCCTTGGTGCGGCAAGCTTTGGAGCGGCCAGAAG
>JBQMQE010000439.1:0-495 GCA_052172655.1 Burkholderiales bacterium | reverse complement strand
CGGCGAGATTATCCGGATCTTTACAGGGGATTTCACGAAAATTACTTTCCGATTTTTGACAAAGTTGGTAAGCCCGGACAGCTGGATCCTAAAAAGTGGGAGCCGGGCGCCAGTGCTGGTTATGCACGTCGAATCGCTGAATATGGACAGATCATGTATCCCAATTACTGGGAATGGATGACCGAGGCCGAACTCGATGCCGCCATGCCGCTCTGGGGAAAGATGTCCCGGATTTGTCTCAACATCCGCCAGACGGTGGATAAGCTTTGGGAATACGAGGGAACCGACGATTGGATCTTGGACGATCAATATACCGGCCCCATCGACTGGCCTCCGAACTGGCGTGCTGAGGTAGCCGACGTTGATGCATCCGAGCCGGAGAACATTCCTCGCAGCGTAGCGGCCGGCCAACCGTGCCCGCGCACCGGCTGGTGGTTCACACCGGCCGCAAAAAGTGGCGCGCGGCGCTATTTCGACAAAGGCGCCATCTTCCCG
>JBQMQE010000438.1:0-2961 GCA_052172655.1 Burkholderiales bacterium | reverse complement strand
GGCGGCGGCAAGGCCTGGATTTCCTCGATGACCAAGGTCGCCATGGCCGGAACGGCCATCGATGTGCCGATGAACTGCAAGGATGCACTCTACGTGCGCTCACATTACGACGGCATGACCCTGGTGCTGCCCGATGCGCCCATGCCCGACGAAATCGCGGTAATCCTGTGCCTCGCCAATCGCGGCCGGCTGAATGCGCGCGTCGGCGGGCTGCGCCACGACCAGTTGAAGGGCGAGAACGGCCTGGTCTGATCCATGAAAACCGCAATCGGCAACCTCGGCCCCATCCTCAGCGGCGACTGGCGCGCCCGGTACGCCAGCGGCGATGCCATCCTGATGCAGGCCGGCACGATCATCGAAGTCGGATCGGTCCCGGCCGCGGCGCTGGCCGGCTGCGACGTCGCGATCGGCGCCCATGGCGCCACCGCGATTGCAGGGCTGATCGACTCGCAGGTGCACAACACCTTCGGCGACTACACGCAAGGAGCACGACATGCCTAGACACAAGAGTTACCTCCCGCACGGCGTCATCCCCGCCGCCCTGCTGCCGTTCAACGAGGACCTGTCGATAGACGAGGCATCCTTCCGCTCGCATTTGCGCGACATCGCATCGGTTGCGGGAATCTCCGCCATCACCGTCAACGCGCACGCTTCGGAAGTGGCTTCCTGCAGCTTCGACGAGCAGCAGCGCGTGCTTGCACTCACGCAGGACGAAATCGGCGAACGCCTGCCCATCGTCAACGGCATCTACAGCGAAGGCCCGTTCGAAGCCGCGCGCCTCGCGCGCATGGCGCACGCGGGCGGCGCCTCCGCCCTGCTCGTGTTTCCGAGCGGCGTCTACACCTTCGGCCAGCGTCCCGAGATGGCGGTCGATTACTTCAAGCGCATCGCCGACGCGACCGACCTGCCGCTGATCCTGTTCCAGTACCCGCTTGCCGGCGGCCAGGGCTATCCGCTTGCCACCCTCATCCGCATCATGGACGGCGTGCCCACGGTGCGCGCGATCAAGGACTGGAGCGCGAACCCGCAACTGCACGAGCGGCAGATTCGCGTGCTGCAGTCGCGCACGCCGCCGGTCGCGGTGCTGACGACGCATAGCGCCTGGCTGCTGAGTTCGCTGGTCCTCGGTTGCAATGGTCTGCTCTCAGGCAGCGGCTCGGTCATCGCCGATCTGCAGGCGCAGCTATTTCGCGCGGTGCAGGCGAACGATCTCGCCACGGCACGCAGGCTGAACGACCGCATCTGGCCGACGGCCGAGGTGTTCTACACCGAGCCCTGGGTCGACATGCACAACCGCATGAAGGAAGCGCTGGTGCTGCTCGGCCGGCTGCCGCGCGCGGTGGTGCGGCCGCCCTTGATGAAGCTTTCCACGGCGGAAATCGAGCGCATCCGCCAGGCGCTGGTTGCGGCCGGATTGCTCGCGGACGTCGCCGTGGCGAAAAAAGAAACGTCCTTGGTCTGACTAATCCGAGAAGTAAAGCGAATCCGCTAAGTCGGGTTACCTGCGAACGACGCGCCGGACATCCCTGCCGTGAACTCCTCGACTGGAACGGCTGTTGCGCGAGGCCTTGCGCGCCTGGCGCGTCGAACGCTTGATCGCGGTACGTGAAACGCTGGCCGCCAACCCCTTGCCCCCCATGACGTCTGAAGAAATCCAGGCGGAGATTGACGACTATCGCGCTCAATCAGCGCGGCAGATGCCCGACGATCCGCATGGATCGGGACATCAACGGGCAGGTGACCAGTGTCACGTCGTGTAAGGAATGCATTTCTGGTGCATTCTGGTGCAAGCTGGTGTATTCTGATCTCATGTCGATCGCCGAAAAGTCCGTCCGTCAAAGCGTAAGTCTCCCCGCGCGCGTCGCTCGCCAGGTGAAATCCCTGGCGAAGTCCAGCAGCAAGAGCGCCAACCGCATCATTGTTGATCTCATCGAGTCCGGTATCGAAGCCCGGGAGCAGGAAAGGAAACGCTTCTTCGAGTTGACCGACCGCCTGGCCCGGTCCAGCGATGCGAAAGAGCACGAACGTCTCAAGGCGGAGCTGGCCCGCATGACCTTTGGCGAGTAATGCCCAGGATCCAGTGGACCGGACTGCCTCCCGCGCTCCGTAACCATCTGTTTGACCGGCTGCGCGAACGCAAGATCACCGCTGAAGACCTTTACCAGCTCAAGACCTGGCGAGAATCCGATCCCGTTGCCCCAGACGGCCTCTGGTACAAGGACTTCGGCTCGTTCAAAGTCTGTGGCAAAGGAAAATACCCGAAGACCTTCTTGCTCGCGGGCCAAGCTGCCAAAGGTCAGAAGCTCTGAGGGCTGTCGTCGGGTCATCCAATGGAGCGCGCAGCGACATAAGCGTCGGTTGACGGTAGGGAGCGGAGCCTGAGTTCGCCTGGCCTTTTCAGGCGCCGATTATGTGAGCAGAATGACCTGGAAGCCGCACGGGAATTGGCTTTGCGGACGATTGTGCTGTGCGACTATGGTCTGTTCCCGATTGTTTTGCGGTGCCGGGCGCGCCCGGCTCGGTGAAGACGTAAGGGGTATAGCGCCGGCCGCGCGTTTGGTCATACAGGTATCGAGCGCACACAAGCCGTTCGCCGTAACGGGCGGCGAGTTTCTTGGTACCCGGCATGCCGGGGCGCGATGTCAGGCGGGTTTCCATCGCAGTTCCGCTGCTAACGCGCGAGGCCGGATAGGCGTGCACCGCATCGCGCAAGCACCTGGCGGCCTGCCTGCGGAGGCGTCCCATGACCACTCCGCAATCGCAGGCAGAATGCCGCAGAGAGGCTACCGGAGGGGCCCTTGGGGCGAGGCGCGTTCTTTCCAGCCAGAAGATGACTGCCCGGACCCGATCAAATCAACGTGCGATCTGCGATAGCACCTCGAAATATTCCGGAAAAGTCTTGTTGACACATTGTGGGCCGTTGATGCGCACAGGCACGCCACCCAGGGCCGCCAGCGAAAA
>JBQMQE010000437.1:0-2970 GCA_052172655.1 Burkholderiales bacterium | reverse complement strand
AAACTGTTCTCGGTCGGCGTCGCCGGCGCTGTCGCCCGCCAGCTTCATATCGCGCCAGCGCCCCATCCATGCGCCGGGTAGCTGATCGACCCAGCGATTGACGGCTGCCACCTGCCAGAAAGGCTCATCGCTCTTCTGCGCTGCATCGAGTGTCACCCGCAGCGCCGCTATCACCGCCTCGACCTCGGCTGCCATTACGCCCTCCACAAGCTACTGTCCGGCGTCACTTTAGCGGCTTTGCTGCGTCAGTACACGCCCTCGGCCTCGAAGGTGGCGACGTGATGCACAAGTTCGTGCACGTCGTAACCCTACCTGGGCTCGTTGGTCACGGAGATGTTTGTGCCGCCTTGCGGAGACGGGGTGAAGTCGACATCGATCTCCTGCAGCTCGCCACAGGCGTCTACAGACCATCGTTCTTTCCATGGCTGTCCCGCGCCTTCTGGCGGTTGCGAGACCGCCGTGTCGGTGACCGACGGTTCGTTGCACTCCTTGTCGATGCGCGTCAGGGCGGCGGTGGAGACGATGTTGAGCGCGTCGGCCTGCAGCATGTAGTCGGCGATTGTCGCTCCGGGCAACAGCGCCATGGGATAGAACTTGTCGTCCTTCATCTGCAGGAAGGCGGAACGACGGAGCGTCTCGTCGCAGGAGACGTCGTAGCGTTCAATCCAAGCGGCGTCGGCCTCCGTGCCCTTGACCGGGTAAATCTCAGGCAGCACGAATTCGGGATCGGCCGCGCAACTTTGGTCCAGGCCGCCAGCTTTGATGAGCTGCTTGCGCATGTCCGTGAGCTCGTCGGAGAAGACGCGCTTGGCGACCTGCTCGCCATAGGCTTCGGTCAGCTCGTCGGGGCTTGCCTCGATGTAAGCGGGTTCCTCCGCCCAGGCACTGCCCGTTGCCGATAGCGCAAACGTGGCAACGAGCGCAATGCGAGCAAGCCAACGCATGTGAATCTCCGCGGTCGCAAAGAGGGCTCCAGGGGGCCAAGCGATAGACTACGAAACCCGTCCCCTTTAGACGAGGTGTCGATCATCGGCAAAGAACCGATAAGATGCCTCTTTTGGGAGGGGTATTCCACGATGCGGTTACTGAGGCCAAAAACTCTGGCTGCTTTTATAGTCGCGATTGCTGCGAGGCATGGCGCCGTTGCCGAGGATACCTTCGAGGACGTGAACCGCCAGTGCGGCGCCGAGTATGCCGATCCCTTCGCCCTCACCAAGTGTCTCAAGGCGGAGGAGAAGGACTACGGCAAAGAGCTGGCCGAAGCCTATCGGAAAGTGGTGGAGCTGCAGACGCCGGACAACAAGAAAGCGCTCATCGAGGCGCAGCGATCGTGGCTGACCTTCCAGGAGAAGAACTGCAAGTTTCACCGGCGCGTTTTATCGTTCGATGGTGCCGCGAACGGCGATGCCGCGGCGGCGCTGTGCATGCTGCGCACGACGATGCACCGTCTCGCCGAATTGGAGGCGTTGCTGCCAAATCTGGAGCGGTGAGGGGCAGGCCGACCTCGGTAAGGTCCGCCGGATCTACGGGCGCCAAGTGGAGGGCGGGCTCAGGCGTCGCCACGGAATTACTCCCGCAATACCTTTGTCACGTACATTTCGAAGACGGCACGCGAAGTTTCAAACGCATCGCGTCAACCACAGCGAAGCATATTCGCTTAACAGCGCTTGCACGAACCAAGCCGAAACTTTTTAGCTCGCCTGCGCCGCATGGTAGTCCGGCGGCACCATCATGTTTTCGCCGCGCCATCTGTACCAGTACGCGGCGCACGCCGCATGGATGGAAGATCACCGGAGCGTAGACAACGGTACACTGCCAAAGGGTATCCACAGATTGTGTTTTGGTAGGGGATTGTCATTCCGAATTGATGGACAAGCCTTTGGGCGTCTGCATAGCGTTCTGCGCAGTGCGAAACGCGGGGAAGGGGTATTGCAATGCGGGTACTTATTGTGCCGGGCGCGGTTTTCGTGCTCGCCTGCCTGAGCTTGTTGTCCGCCCATTGGATTGCTGATCGAGCACCGTCCACTGCCACCGCGCCACAGGTGGCTCAGGCTGTGCAGTAGGTCTTCACTGGCTACCGTCGACGGCCTCGCAAATCAGCCAACTTCTTCCAGCGCTAGCTATCTAAGTCAGCGTCGCCTCCACTTTGCCGCTTGATCTCGCGTTCCGACTTCTCGGCCGACTCGCGCCGCTGCGCATCTTCTTTTTCCTCGAGCGTCGCCAGGGCGTCGATCTGCGACCATTGCAAGGGGCGCTGGGTGACCGTCGCGAATATGCGGCGGAGGTGCTCGCCTATGTGCTTTGCAGATGTCTTCATGTCGGCCAACTGTGGGGCCCCAGGGTTGGTTCCGCCGGTGCCGCCGACCCGGGAGTTGCTGGGCGAGCTGATGGTATGCGGCGGGAGGGATAGCGATCTTGCGCCGACGATGTGCCATCGCACATCTCAAATGAACTGTTCCTTCGGGAACACCGTGGCAAATGACGATAGGCTACTGCTTTTGGTCCTGGCTCTCCGGAGCGAACTGGATTCAAAGTATGTCTATTCCTCGTCAGTGTTTCGGCAGACCACACCTTAAAACAGCTCTGCTTTCCCTCGCGGCATGCATCGCGCTCGCGCTTCCAGCATTCGGCGCAGAGGTCATCATCAACCGCGGCGACGCCGCGGTCACCGGCTTTTCCGGCGCCAAGGTGTGGGGGAAAGTTCCCGCAGACGTGTCACCGACCGATGTCACCTACATCGACCCGACCGGCGCCGTGCTCCGCATATTCGATCTCGACAAACTTGGCGGACCGCCCACCGGCATGCTGGCCAATGCGCCATCGACGTTTCAGGTCACTGCGGGAGACGTCGGTCAAGTATTCGGCGTGACGCTCGACAGCGACACCGCCAAGCGCACTCCCAACATCTATCTGACATCGACCTCTCTGTTCGGCCTGCAGATCGTCGCCAAGGACGGCCGCAGGCTCGTC
>JBQMQE010000436.1:0-2973 GCA_052172655.1 Burkholderiales bacterium | reverse complement strand
CGAGCCGGCAATTGGGAGTTACAGCCCTGTCCGGCGCGCCTCTCTAGGTGTTCGCAGATGGTTTATTGCTATCATTGTCTATTCGGTAGGTCCTCTATCGCCCGGCCAACCATATTGAAAGCAGGAGTTTTGTATGACGGTAACGGTGTCCACTGATACACCCCTAATCCGCGTATCCGATTTGGTGATCCTTTATGGGACTCATCCAGCGGTGCAGGGAATCAGTTTTAGCGCGGAAGCAGGCGAGCACCTGACTTTGCTGGGACCGTCGGGCTGTGGCAAGACGACTACCCTGCGCGCTATTGCCGGGCTTGAGCAACCCAGTTCGGGAGAAATTGAACTGTCTGGACAGCCCTTGTTCTCATCTGTCCGTCGGATCAATGTGCCTACTGAAAAGCGCGGTGTTTCAATGGTTTTTCAGTCCTACGCCATCTGGCCGCACATGTCTGTATTTGAAAACGTTGCATATGGCCTGCGCGTGCGCCGCATTGATGAACATAAGATTTCCGAGTCGGTAAACCGCGCGCTTGAGTTGGTACAAATGACAAACGTGACCCACAGACCGGCTTCGATGTTATCGGGCGGCCAACAGCAGCGTGTTGCGCTGGCGCGGGCGATCGCTTTTTCGCCCAGCGTGGTTTTGTTTGACGAACCGCTGTCCAACCTCGACGCCAAGTTGCGCGGTCAAATGCGCGTGGAACTTCGTGACTTGCAGGCGCGATTGCAGATCACGTCGATATATGTGACGCATGATCAGGAAGAGGCTTTGGCGATTTCTGATCGCGTCATTATCATGAACGGCGGGAAGATCGAGCAATTTGGCACGCCGGACGATATTTATAATCGACCAAGAAATCGGTTTGTGGCCGATTTCATAGGTTCCGCGAATATTCTGGAAGGAACGCTACGCCAGTTTGATGCCGAGGGAAAATTTCTTTTTGAAGCCAAGGACGGACAGCTATTGCGCGGCACCGCGCCATATCCCGTCACGGGCAAAGAATTCGAGGTGGCGATCCGGACTGCATACGTGCATTTGTCAGAAGAGTCTGCTACGGCTGGCGAGAATCAGTTTCGAGGCACGATCAGGCGGCAAATGTTTCATGGGGACTTCATTCAGTACATTGTTCAGTGGGTAGGCGGTGAATTGGTGGTACGGCGTTCGCCGACCGAAATGTTTGACGAAGGCGCGAACATTACGCTCTCGTTTTCGTCCAACCATTGCGTGTTGTTGGAACCGCCTTCCAATGCCTGACCGGAAAGTGCGAGCGGTCGCCCCGGTCATATGAGAGGGGCGCGTCTGTCAAGAGCCGCCCATGCCATCAAACACGACGGCGCCTGCCAGTGCGAGGGCAAAGCTTTTCGCCCGATTGCGAATTATATCGCCACAGAGCGGACCAGCTAGCGGCAATCAATGTTGGAATACGCGTTGATGATGATGACGAAGACGACGCGCGAGACGCATTTCATCACTTGAGTTTCCCCAAAGAAAAGGTGGTCGCAGCCTCGCGGCTTACTCGAGCACCGCGACGGTCTTTCTTTCGATCAAGTCGAAATCGATGGCCGCACCTAGCCCGGGTTCGGTCGGGGCGTAAACCCAGCCGTCTGCGTCTGCCTCGATGTCCGTTGCCAGGCCATATTTCTGGGCGCCATCCGGCAGGAGAACCTCGAAAAATTCCGTATTCTTGATGGCCATGATCACATGGAGTCCCGCGATGTTGTTGAGCGAGTTGCCGCCGTGATGCACCTCGTAGTTCATGCGGAATGATTCCGCGAGATGGGCGGTCTTCATCATGTTGGTAATGCCGCCCTTGAGCGCCACATCGCCACGCAGAAAATCCGTAGCGCTCTGCAATACCCATGGAGCGTAGGAATCGAGTCCTGCCGCGGGAAATTCGGTGGCAAGAATCGGAATGTCGAGCTTCTGCTTCAGCTTCACGTAATTGTAGATGTCCGCGTCGTGCAGCGGATCCTCGTACCAGTAGTAGTCCAGCTCCTGGATTGCCTTGCCGACACGGACGGCCTCCGGGTACTGGTAGTTCCACAGCGCATCCAGCATCAGCCGGTATTCGTCGCCCACGGCCTTGCGCACTGCCTCGCACACCTTGATGTCTTGCTGCCAGGGGTGAAATGGATGGATTTTGTAGGCTGCCCAGTTCTTCGACTTGTAGTACAGCGCCTCCTCCGCATACGCCTGCGGAGTATCCAGGATCATCGAACTCGCATAGGCCTTGATCCGGTCGCGGTAGGACCCGAGCATTCGGTGGATCGGCAAGCCTGCGACCTTGCCGCAGATGTCCCACAGGGCCACATCGCAGGCGCCAATGGTGCGAACGGTCGTCGTGCGTGCGCGTCTCCAGAGGGCTTGGTAGAGCCGCTCGCGATCCAGGGGGTTCTGGCCCATCAGGATGGGTTTCAGGTATTTCAACAGGCCCTGACCATCGAGGTCCGCGCCGTAGTAGGCGGATCCCAGGAAGGCGTGGCCAGTCGCGCCTTCGTCCGTCGCAATGGCGAGCAACCCGAGTTGGCTCGAACCAGCGAATTTCCCCGTGTGTGCCGCGTAGCTGGTGGGAGGGATACCGTCCCAGCTAAACAGGGTAAGGGTTACGTCAGTTATTTTCATCGGTTCCTCATTGGTAGTCTATCGATGGTGCAGTGTCCGGCCGTGGACCGGCACCGCAATGGCGGCATGGGCTTTGCGCAATTCCTCATCTACCTTCAGGTCGCGCGCGTGGGCCTCGCGCGGTTTACACATAGCCATTCTAGTCCCGCACCTCCGATCGGGCGGCCTGCCGATCCCGAAACAGAGGCCATTCGATGGCCACTTATTATTAATGATTGTAACCGGATGAGCACCGCCGTCATCTTAAGCGCCGGCAACTGGCGCGGTGGACAGATGAACTGCGCGCCCCACCAAATTGGTTGAGATGACAGGAAATGTATTCGGAAAAAAAAGCGAGTTTGTCAGTTTCTGAC
>JBQMQE010000435.1:174-2986 GCA_052172655.1 Burkholderiales bacterium | reverse complement strand
TTGGAATACGGCGGTTCGGCTGCGATATTCGATCTGGACGCACAGGCACTCGGCCGGGCTCAGGCGGGCTTGACTCAATATGGGGACAGAGTCTTGGCTGCAGTTGCCGACTCGGCCGACTTACCTTCGATGATTCTAGCAACCGACCAGGTCGTTGAGAAATATGGCCGCCTGGACGGCATCGTCGCCAATGCGGGCATACGCATGCGTTCGGTGCCGTTTACAGAACTCGACGAAGACATTTGGGATCAGGTCATACGGGTCAATCTTCGCGGCGTGTTCGTAACCTGCCGAGCGGCAGCGCCGCATATGATCGCCGCCAAAACAGGATCTATCGTCACGATAGCGTCAATTTCAGGCCAGGTGGCGCGCCTGGACCAAAGTGCATACTGCGCCAGCAAGGCAGGGGTAATTCAACTCAGCCGCGCCATGGCGCTAGAACTCGCGCAGCACAAGATTCGTGTAAACACCATTTGCCCAGGCACCGTCAATACGGCCATGTTTCAGAAAGCCCTCCTGCAGGACGGCGAAAAAATCTTGCGTGACCGAGTCTACGGTTCGGCGGCACGGTTCCGCTCAGGAATTCCACTGCGCCAGATTGCGGAATCACACGATCTGGCCAGTTCGATCTTGTTTTTTCTTTCGGATTCTGCTCGTCACATAACCGGACAGACATTGTTTGTCGATGGCGGGGAATCGATCGTATGAATGTGTGCCGACTAAGTGCGGCGCGCTCGCGTCCCCAAGTGGCGCTGGCAGACTTATATCGCGTCCGCGCCATGTTTATCGCACAGGAATAGCCAATGAACTCATCCGCAAATCCCGAAAGTTCTCATGTTGGAGAAATAGCCGGGGAGAAGCGATTTCCCGGGATCCAAGGCGTAGTCATGTTCATTATTATTGTGACTTGCGCGACGCTGGTGGTGGTGCCTGCCCTGTTCTTGTTAGCCGAATCCTTCAATATCGGCGACGCGCAGGATTTCCCGGTTCAGGAGTTTGGGTTTGGGAACTATACCGCGATGGCCTTGGACGCAAAAATCATCGGCAACACCTTGAAGGTTGCGATCCTGGCGACGATCGCGGCGGTGGTTATCGGGTTTCTTCTGGCGTGGGTGTTGACGCGCACCAAGGTTCCGGGTCGAGCGGTGCTGGAGCGTTTGCTGGAAGTACCCTTTTATGTAACGCCATTGGTGGGAGCACTGGCATGGAGTATTTTGGCGTCGCCCAAAAGCGGGTTCATCAATCAAGTGTGGCGTGCAGTTGGGGGCAATGGAGCGCTGGTCAATATATACAGCCCCGAGGGCATCGCGTGGGTGATGGCGATTTTTGAGGGCAGTGTCGCTTATGTCATGATTTCTGCAGCGATGAAGGCAATGGACCCAGCACTTGAGGAGGGGTCGCGGGTGCTAGGCGCAGGTAAGCTGCGCACTATGCTGAAGATTACGCTGCCTTTGGTCATGCCGGGCGTCCTGGGTGCGGCCGTCTTTGTGTTCGCCGAGATGCTCGGTTCGTTCGCGGCCGCATTGGTCCTCGGCATGCCGGCGCATTTCTACGTCATCACCACGGCCATTTGGGAGATGACCTTATCCTATCCACCCGACTACGGCCGCGCTGCAGCGCTGGGCATTTCTTTGTTTGCCATTATGTTCATCATGTTAGCTGTGTATCGGTGGATTATTCGGCGCGGCAGTTATGCGACTATTACCGGCAAGGGTTTTCGTCCGCGAACGATAGACATGGGGCGCGGCACCTACGTTTTAGTTGGTTTATGCTGGCTTTACGTGACAGTTTCCGTAGTCCTGCCCATGGCGGCGTTGGTGTTAACATCGTTTCAACGTTTCTCTACGGCGCTGTTGCCGCAGGCCGAATTTACTCTCGCCAACTACCTTGCTGCGTTCAGCCTGGCGTCGGTCACTTCGGCTATTGGCAACAGTATTACGCTCGGTCTGTCCGTGGCGACGATCGGTGTTTTCATTATGACTTTGCTGGTATGGATCATATATCGCTCTAACGCCACGGGTCGCGGTGTAGCCGAATATATCGTGATGTTCCCGCAGTCCGTGCCACGAATGGTGTTCGGTCTCGCATTGCTATGGGCGTGGCTGCATATTCCGATTCCACTGTACGGCACCCTTTGGTTATTGGGACTGGCCTATTTCACGGTATTGCTTCCACTGGGGGTCCGTACCCTTGCCGGCGTGGTATTGCAGGTCGACAAGAGCCTCGAGGAATGTGCGCGTGTTTGCGGCGCATCCTGGGGCTATCAGCTCCGGACTATCACGCTGCCTCTACTCAAGCCTGGAATCCTGGCAGCTTGGCTGCTCTTGTTCATCGCCAGCGTTCGCGAGTTGGGCGTTTCCATTTATCTGATGGGGCCCGATTCCAAGGTTATTGGTCCGGCGATCGTCAATTCGTGGTCGAGTTCGGGCACCGAGCTCACTGCAACCATCGCAGTGCTGCAAACCGGAACGGTATTCATCGCGGTAATCGTGCTGGGCGCGGTAATGCGCAAACTTTCGCGCAGGAAAATGGAAGACATCTACCTGAATCTGTAATGTCAACTCCGCTGCTTGTGACGGCCGATGCAAGCCTGAAGTGCGACGGCGTTCTGACCGCGCACGGCACCGGGCTGCTCGTTGACGACATGCGCTGAAGTGGCAGAGAATGCGACTTCAGCCAGCGCGGAACGGGTGGAAAAAAGTTACCGACCTGTCGTGATCCGGATTAATCAAGCAGGAGCTAGAGTATGCCCCGATTCGCGAACTTCGTGCCGCAAGGTGTCATTCCCGCCGTTCTCCTGCCGTTCAAGGAC
>JBQMQE010000435.1:0-164 GCA_052172655.1 Burkholderiales bacterium | reverse complement strand
GGCGTCACCGCGCTCACGCTCAACGCGCATTCGACCGAGGTGTCGTCCTGCACTTTCGACGAGCAGCGACAAGTACTGTCGTTGGCGCTCGATGCCGTGGGCGAGCGCTTGCCCATCGTCAACGGCATTTATGCCGACGGTAGCTTCGAGGCCCAGCGCATCGC
>JBQMQE010000434.1:0-2997 GCA_052172655.1 Burkholderiales bacterium | reverse complement strand
GGTCGCGCAGTCGTTGCAGGCGGCGATGCAGTCCTTGGCTTTCTGGTCCAGATGATGACTCATGTTATGTTTCCTTTAGTTGAAGTCGGGCGATATTGGCGCGCCCGTAACGCCTGCGCTGTCAAGAGGCGGTCATGCCCCTTGCTGCGCATCGTATTCGCTCCTTAATCAAACGCAGAATCGAAGTTCGCAGTTATTTGGCCGGCATCGACTCCATTGCCTGATGGTGCTGCATCATCTGCTCCATCATCATCTGCATCATGTCCATGCGTTTTTCCACCATTTCCTGTCTCTGTTTGGGATCGCCGCCCAGCATGCCGGGGCTCATGCCGCCATCATTGCCACCCGTCATGCCCATCATCGGGCCGCCCATGCCGCGCATCGTCTTCATGTTTTCCTGCATGGCCTGCATGTGCTCCTGCATCAGTTTCTGGCGTTCCTGCGGATCGGTCGTCGCGCGGAGTTTTTCCATCTGCTGCTGCATTGTTTTCGTGTTCTCCTGCATCTGGGGCATTGGCTTGTCCATGTCCATGCTCATCCCCGGCTTGGCGGGCACTGATTTTTCCTGCGCTGATACGATAGGCGCCGACAGGGTGCACGCAACGATTGCGGAGATCAGTATTGAGGTTTTCATAGTGGTCTTTCCTCCAAGGTTGAATGAATTCAAATTGCCGTTATTGGCGACTGCTGATGGAAAGGACTGCCGGTGAAGCGCAAGGCGCAACTCAGCGGCTGCGACCGGCAGACGGCGCTCGACGCACCAGTCGAAAGCGCCAATGCGAAGCAGGGCTAAATCAGCAGACGCTGCGTGCGGAGGTAGAGGCGGAACGGTGGGGGGGGATGGTGCTCGCGGGGCGCGAGCTTTGCGGATTGGTTTACTGCTGTCAGACCAGCAGCAACAGAGACATCAATCGCGAACCATTCCGGGTGAACGCGATCTGGTGGCAGTCCTGCATACGCGCCATCAGTTACTGGTCCTGCGTTAAGGGTATGGCCGCAAGACGAGTCGGGGCTATGGCGTAGGTGTTCGGAATTCGTTTCGACAGAGCGATGCGCCGGCTGTTCGGCAGAGAATGATTGCGAAACATCATCAGAGTGGCCGCCCAAAGCGGCGGCAGCCGCCTCGTAGCACGGAAATAATGCCGTGTTGATCCAGAATATTATCCAAGTCAGCACCAATGCCCTGCGCGCGAAACCGCGCCGCCCCCCTGGCCGCCCGGCCTTTGCCACCTCGGGGACACTTCGCGCTGCTGAAAACGTCTTTATCATATTACACCGGTGTCAAAAATCTCCAACTGCCATGTGCATGACACCATATACCCCGGGGGGGGATCGTTCCGTACGTTGCCGCACATAGCCTGATCGTTTTCAAAGACCGGGGATTCGCACCTATTGATCCGGCCCAGGTTTTCCGGGTCGCTGTGATGGCGGCTTACCTATCAGCTACCGCTCGATCGCATCCATGGGTGTCACCGAGGCCTTCATAGCCAACCTCCCGTGAAACCCGCTCGTTGCAGGCCGCTGACAATATATGGACAATTCCGCATCAATCGCCATAACAAGCCGCTGCGATAGTTCTCGATCATCAAAATGATCGGCCCCTGATTGAGCCCGTAATGCCACGGCGAGACCCACCAACCATAAGGGTTGCCCGGCTCTCCCGGGTGGGAGGGGTTGAAAGATGCTTTGAAACCGTAGGAGTTGAACTCGGTCAATTTCTTCTGATGAATGCAATGGTGCAGCGCTGGCAGCACGATTTCGGGTGCAAAAGGCAGCGACGCCACCAATGCCCAGGGCGCGAGGGTGCCGTCGTCGGGCCCGTACGGCACGCCACGTCCCAGGTAACCGAAGAATTGGCGCTCGATGCCATTCACTTTGATGGTCTCGGGGCCCGGGCCTTCGCTTGCGGTGATACCCCAGCAATGGCTGGCATAGCCCTCAAACTTGAGTGGGTTGTCGATCGCATACTGTTGCTGCACATACGTTGCGCGGCGGCTGTTCTCGAAATAGTCGATGCCTTTATCGCGCATGAAGGCGTCCTGAATACCGCGAAAGTCGATCCAGACATGCGAGAGCTGATGGGTGAATAGCGGGCCGGCGTACAGATACTCCTGGCCGTAACAGCGTTCCCACCGGTAAGTGGAGGCCCAGGCTGCATAGCTCTGCTCGGGCAGCGGATGCGTCGGCGAGCCCAGCCCCAGCATATACAACAGCAGCGCCTCGTCGTAGCCTTCCCACCGGTAGTCGAGGAAGCCGCTTTCCGGCTTCCAGCCGTGCGTCACGGTTGCACCCTGGTTTTGCGCCCACGGCCAATCGGCGCGGCGATAGAGCGCATCGCCAAGGGCGCGGATTTCACTCTCGTCGGCTGTACTGGCGTCGAAATACGCGCCCGCCGTCAATGCGCCGGCCAGCAAAAAAGCGCTATCCACCGTCGACAGTTCGCATTGCCAGGCGCGACGGCCGGTCTGCATGTCGAGAAAATGATAGTAAAACCCGTGGTAGCCGGTGGCGTCGGGCTCGGGGCCTTGCGGGCTGTTCCAGAAGAAACGCAGCGTCGCAAGCGTTCGCTCCACCGCGGCGGCCCGCGACATGAAGCCGCGCTCTACCCCGACCGGATACGCCGCAAGCGCAAGGCCGGTGGCGGCGATGCTCGCGGGCCAATTCGCCGCGGTCTTGTCGATCACGAGGCCGTTGGCCGGATTCGTCTCATGCAAGAAATATCCGAATGTTTCGCGCTGCAGTTTTTCCAGGTCGGCATCGACGCTTGGTTTCACGCTGTTCATATCTCCGTTTGGACAGTGGCCTCGTCGTCCAATCGAAACACGCGGGTAGTGCCGCTCGCGAATTCGTAGACCTTGCCGCCGACGCACAGGGAAATCGGCGCCGCCGCGCCATCGCGCCCGCGGACCCTGAGCGCGTCGCGCGTCAGCCGCAGATCGAGCGAATGCCCGCGGTAGCGGATGCGCAGGTCGAGGCGCTCCATCTCGCGCGGCAATT
>JBQMQE010000433.1:0-2999 GCA_052172655.1 Burkholderiales bacterium | reverse complement strand
TGCCACCAGTGCAGCGGTCAACGAGCTCGAACGCATGCTCTCGCTGCAGCTCTTTGACCGCGCCGGCCGGCGCCTGCTGCTCAACGACAACGGCCGCGCCCTGCTGCCGCGCGCGCTGCGCATGCTCGAAGACGCATCCGACATCGAGCGTATGGCGTGCGATGCCGACCAGCAGCTCCAGTCGCTGCGCATCGGAGCCAGCACCACCTTGGGAAACCACGTGCTGCCCACCCTGCTGGCCCGATTTTTCGGCAGCAGCCCGGCGACCGCACCGCACTGGCAGTCCAGCGTGGCCATTGGCAACACCGAAGACATCTGCGCGCAAGTGGCCGACTTTGCGCTCGACATCGGCCTAGTCGAAGGCCACTGCCACCACCCACAGCTACTGGCGCGCCCCTGGCTGCACGACGAACTGGTGCTGGTCGCCGCGCCCAGCGGCGCCCAAGGGCTGGACCCGCGCGAACCCACCAGCCTGGAGCAGCTACGCGCAGCGGTCTGGCTGCTGCGCGAGAGTGGCTCGGGCACCCGCGAGACCGGCGACGCCGCCATCCTGCCCATGGTGCACGCCTACCGCCGCGTAATCGAACTCGGCAGCTCCGAAGCCATCCAGCGCGCGGCCACTGCCGGCCTGGGCATTGCCTGCCTCTCGCGCTGGGTGGTGCAGGACTTTCTGCGCGAGGGGCGACTGGTGGAGCTGATCACCCCGCTACCGGCAATTCAGCGCCAGTGCTTTTGTGTGCTGCGACGGGGGAAGCAGGTGACGGCGGCGCTGGACCGGTTGCTTGCGCAGCTTGGGTTGGAGGGATAAAACCCGACGCTCCACACGCGGGGGGCTGTTGTCGACCCCTGGCAGACGCCCATCCTCGCGAGTTGGGGGTACGATCAGAGCTAGAAATCTAGCGTTTGGCAGTTGTTAAGAACTGGTTGTCCAGCTACTGCCTACCCTATCTATCCATTCGCCATCGTGACCATAGTTGGCGGACCCTTCCAGTCCAGCGGACTGGCACATTAGGTCGTAGGCGGGCCGCATACCACGACCTGGTGACACCTCGGCCGGAATCAGAACGTCCGGCAGGAGCAGTGACCATCGGTCAAACCGGTAGTGCTCGGAGACCTCTCCAAAGTCAGACGGCCCGTCAAACACGACATCGTCGGCGCCAAGGAGAGACAAGAAAACTGCCATGTCTTGGCGGAGATCAAGCCGGTTCAGTTCAGCGCGCACCCGCTCTAAGAATTCATTGATATGCCGCTCATAAGCGCGACTAGGCAAAACAGGGGCAGCGCCACCATCGAGGGGGCTCAAAACCCACACAGCTTCGAAGTACCCCTGCCGAAACAGTTGGGTGTAGCCGGTAGCCCGGTTGTCCTTTGTCGAAATGACCGTGTAGGCACCGTCGAAGTTAAGCGTGGCAGCAGTACCAGAGCGATTGCCAATCATTGGCAGGTACGCTGTTCCGCGCGAATACGGCACGGGGTCAAGCTGCACAAGCCCAAGGGCGGCCTGTGTCGGAATCGCGTGAACCACGAGCTGGGGGCCAACCTTCAGTGGTGTGGGCGTATCCCCAGAGAGCAAACTTGCAAGTCGGGCCGTCCGAAAGTCCCGGACGCGTTGTGACTGACCCTCGGTCCGGACAAACAGCGCACGCAGTTCTGGAACGTCAAGTGGCCTCTTTCGAAGACCCTCCCGCACGTAGACATGCTGATTCGTCTTTACTCGATGAGGCGCTGCCCAACTTTGCGGAATTCGTATAACTAAGACGTGCCCGGTCAGCAAGCCTTCGCTGACTTCGACGGCATGAATTTGTATTCCAGGGAGCCTTGGCTCGGCAAGATTAAGAAGGAAATCCTGCAGTCGGCGAATCTCTTTGTCGACGCCATCGAGTTCCAAAGGACGAACGGCTGACGCTTCTGCCGCGTCATTTTCGTCGATGCCGTAGAAGATGTCACCTCCACCGGAGTTGGCGAATGCGGTCGCGTCCGCAAGTAGCTCATGCTTGGCGCTCGCGTCCCACACCTTAGGCAAGTCGCGCTTAAAGTCCAGGTGCGGTCCTTCCTGCGTGTGGTCCGCAATCAGACTCCGGATATCCGCTTCAGTAGTTTCAAGAAGGTTGCGAGGTAGGCTCATGCCGACATGTTAGTCAATGGCGACTGGGAGTCGCCAATCTTTCCGAGGGCCTCGCGCTCGCATTCGATCAAACGTCAGTAGCGGTCGAGGAGCTCATCTCAAATGAGATTGCATGAGCGCCTGTGGCCGACAACAACCACTCGTCGTCTCGAACTGAATCGCTGCCTCAGACATGAATGGCCAAGAACCCGCGCTGCGCCCACCGTTCCGGGATTGGGGTCTGAGCACGAGTTTCGCTGCGCGAAATCGTGATCCGACCCCAATGCCTGCGCTGTGCTTGTTCCAGCGCCTGGGCCGGGTCGAGCGCAGCGATGGCCCGAAGAGCTGTTGGCTCCCCTTCCCCTCTGGCCGTGCCGAGGAGCACAGCTTCAGGCGGATCAGGGCCGCGCGCTGTTTGAGCGCAGCGAGTTTGCGCGGACCCCGCCTGAAGCGAGCACCGCAGGTTGCCCCGCAGCGCAGCGAAGGGGACACGGACAGCGGGGTCGCCCTTTCTTTGGTGACTTTCTTTCGGCGACACGAAAGACAAGTTACTGCGCCGCCGGGCGCATATCCCGGCACCCGCCCTTGGCAGAGGCACGCCGGCAATTCCAGCGGACCCCACATCCAACACTGCGGCCACCACACAAGAAATGCCGCTCAGAACCCACAGCCCACCTCCGTTCCGAGACAAGCCCTCACCCGCCTGCCCGCCCGGCCACTTCGCCTCCCTCTTGCCCCCACACAGCAAAAAAGTCTCGCACGCCATAGCATGCTCGGTTTCCACCAAGGATTTCAATGAAGCTCTACTACTCCCCCGGCGCCTGCTCGATGTCCCCCCATATCGTGCTGCACGAAGCCGGCCTGGCCCACGAAGCCATTGCGGCGCCGACCAAAA
>JBQMQE010000432.1:0-3023 GCA_052172655.1 Burkholderiales bacterium | reverse complement strand
CGCCGGCAGATAGCCATCCATGGTCATGCGTAGAATCTTAAGTAAGTGCCATTCCGGTTAAGGCTATTGTAAGACAAAAGAATGTGTTGCAGAACTCCGGCGTCACGCATGGCGCGCCGCTCGATTTGCGCCAGACCAACGCCGGGCTCTTTCCTTCGCCTTGCGCACCTGTTCCGCTGCTCACTGTTTCACGAATTTAAGGGTGAAACGGTCGCTTTCGCCGATCGCCTCGTATCTCGCGCGATCCTTGTCCTTCAGGCGATACGTCGGCGGCAGCGTCCACACTCCTGCCGGATGATCTTTAGTGTCGTTCGGATTGGCATTGACTTCCGCTGCGCCGGCCAGTTTGAATCCGGCATTTTCGATCAGCGCGACGGCGACGTCCTGGCGCACGTAACCCTTCTTCGTCTGCTCATCCTGGGGCAAATCGGCGCGTCCGCGATGATCGACGACGCCGAGCACGCCGCCCGGCTTCAGCGCCTTGTGGAAGGCACGCAGCGCCGCGTCGGCCTCATTGCGCTCTATCCAGTTGTGCAGGTTGCGGAAAGTGAGCACGAAATCGGCGCTGCCCGGCGGCGCGATCTGGTGCAGATCGGCGTTGAATTGGGTGACGAGGACTTTTTCGAATAGGGCGGGCTCGGCCTTGAGCCGCGCCAGCAGCTTCTGCTGGTCGGCAAGATACTGCGGCGGCGCGGCCGCGTCGCGGCTTGCGGCGATGTAAAGTCCTCTGTCCTTCAGATAGGGCGCGAGAATTTCCATGTAGTAGCCGCCGCTGCCCGGCAGAATCTCCACCACGGTGCTGTCGTCCTTGACGCCGAAGAACGCGAGCACCTCCCGCGGATGGCGGTAGCGGTCGCGTGCCGCGTTGGCGGGCGTGCGCTGCGGCGCCGCGAGCCATTGCGCAAGGCCGCCCCGGTCCTGCGCCTGCGCGTACCCGAATGCGGCGACAGCCACGAGTGCCGCGATGAGCAGCTTATCCAGCGCCAATGCGCCGTTGCGCGATTTCGACAATGATTGCATGTGATCCTCTTGCGGCGGAATGGTTTGACAACGGGAGCCAGCCGGAAAACGGGTACGCTTCATACGCGGCGGCCGACGATGACGAGGTCGCGCTCGACGCCGTCCAGGGACGCAACGCGCGGCAGCTCGCCCCATCTGCCAAAGCCGTATTTTTCGAACAATCTCAGACTCGGTTCGTTGTGGCCGAAGATGAAGCCGAGCAGCGTATCCAGTTTGAGCGAAGGCGCATGCGCCAGCGCCTGCGTCAATAGATACGAACCCAATCCCCGGCTGCGGCAGGAAGCGTCAACATAAACGCTGATCTCGGCGGTCTTGTTGTAGGCGGGCCGCCCGTAGAACGAGGAAAAGCTCAGCCAGGCGGCGATGCGCCCTTCAACTTCGACCACCCAAAGAGGCCGAGAATCCGCAGTGTGATCCTCGAACCATCTTACCCGGCTCTCGACCGTTACCGGCTCGGTGTCCGCGGTCGACTGCCGCGACGGGATCGTTGCGTTGTAGATCTCCACGATCCGGGCGAGATCCTCGCTTGCGGCGAGTCGGTGAGCGAATGACACTATTCCTCCCGTCGATTCAGCACGACAGACGCGGCGCCGGCGGCGCGTCCGCGGCAACCGGCGCCGGGGCTCATGGCGCAGCCAGAATGAACAGCGCGACGCACAGGGAAATCACCGACAAGGCCGTTGCCGCAAAACACAGGAGCGCAATCCGTCGATGCCTTGTTTCCGCGAGTGACGCGCCCATCTCCAGCACCTCGACCGCTTTCTGAATCTGCGCCGCCAGTTCCTTGATGTGTGCATTGTTCCCGGACGCCGCGGCCTGTAGTTCCGTTATCTGCTGTTGCAGCAGCGCCGTCTGATTGGGGGCGGCATCGGAGCTTTTTTTGGTAAATACCGGTGCCGCCGTGGAAACGATGGTTCCGATATGCGGAAGCACCGCTTTAAGCGCGGGAATAAGCCAGGCCGGCATGTTTGAGTCCTTTCGTCTGCATAGCAGGGCGGGAATATCGCGAACGTCGATGCTGGATCGAGGGATTGTCCGGCGTCGTGATATCTGCTGTCTGCATGAAACGCTGCCGCGAACTCGGGTCGCCGCGGGTCAGACCGGCGAGCACGGCCTGAGCAAGCAAGCCCTCGCGCCGCAAGGCCACCAGAGCCTTGGAGTCAAGATACTGCGGGTGCAAAGACCAGAGGCGCATCTACGGTTCTCCGAGTGGCCCGAGCTGCTGCGAGCCGGTGTGGCGCAAGCTGCGCCCGGTTGCGCGGCGGGTCATTCCTCATTCTGCCAAAGGCCAGTGTGGATTCCAAACCACCTCCCACAGATGTTGATCAGGATCCTGGAAGTAACCCGCATAACCTCCCCAAAACGTGTCCTGGGCAGATTTTGCGATAGTTGCGCCGGCGCGTTGCGCCTGTGCCATCACCGTGTCAACTTCGGCCTTGGAAGAAACGTTGTGCCCGATGGAAAGTTCGGTAGCGCTTGGCGCACCCAGAGGAAGAGCGGAATCGTGAGCAAGACTTTTGCGTGGCCAGAGCGCGAGCTTGAGTCCGTGTTGCAAATCGAAGAAGGCGACCGCTCCGTGTTCGAATTCCCTGCCCACGATGCCTTCCGTTTTCAGGCCGAGTCCGTCACGGTAGAACTTGAGGGATCTTTCCAGATCGCCGACGCCGAGCGTGACAACAGTTATCCGGGGCTTCATGCGCGAGTTCTCAACCAGGCCTGACGAGCTTGTGCAAGAACCCATGTTACGCTCAAGGAGCGGGGTTGGTTCGTCATCATCGTGCCTGCGCTGTTTGCGTTGATTCGCATCATCCCGGTTTTCGGCCAGTGCTTCAGGTGCCCTCGCCGTTTTTGCCGATCGGGCCTATCCGCACAGCCTCAACGTTCGACCTGCGGGACAAGCACCGGCAGAGCTGGTGCTTGGGCAGCTGCTGCTTGTGCGCTTGCCCCTCCTCCAGTAAGCGCTTGGCTTCCATCTTCGATGGCTCCAGTGCACTCGCGGGTAT
>JBQMQE010000431.1:0-3028 GCA_052172655.1 Burkholderiales bacterium | reverse complement strand
TGGGCTGCCTGAAGGAGATGCTGGCCCCGGTCGAGTTGGCCGAAGAGCTGGACCTGGAGAGCGGCGCGGACGCATACCGCAAGCGCGTCGCAGCCGTAGCCAAGCTCGTGCGCGGCGCGCGCAAGGATATCGTGCCGGCGGCGCTTATTTCGGCCCTGACTTCGGGCGAGCGCAAGCGCGGCGACACGGCGCACCTGCTGGTGATGGACCTGCACAAAGCCCTGAACCGGCTGCAGGGGGACTTGTCGCGCGAGAGCGTGGATGGCGCGCGCGTCTACGGCCTGCGCGCCCAGGACAAGGAACTGGTGCGCGCCTTCATGCGCGGCCTGAACTCGACCCAGGCGCTCAAGCTCGATCATCCGGGGTTGGGCACCACGGCCGCCCTGAGCGGCAGGCAACTGGTGCTGCAAAACGACATCGGCACCACCGACGCCCATGTGCTGGTGGTGCACGTGGACGGTATGCTCGCCACCCTCACCTATTCCGATGTGCATCTGGAACGGCTGTTGTTCTTCCAGAGCCTGTTCGAAAAATTCGCGGTGCATTGGGAGGAAACCCGCTCGCGCCGCGAAAGCGGCCTGAACCAGGGCGGCATCTACCATTTGTGCGTCGGCAGCTACAAGGCGCGCGAGCGCGAGCAGTTGGCGCAATACCTTGAGTTCCTCGGCTCGCGCCTGGTATTCCTGATCGACTGGAACCGGGCGCGCAAGCGCCTGCGGCCGTTCGTGCGCAAGCGCAACGGCATCGCGGTGCTCAAGTGGGCTGCGGACAACGGCTACGGCCACATGGCCTTCCTCAAGGTCGGCGGCGACGTGCTGATCTACGACGCGATGCAGTTCGCGATCAAGGGCGCGCCGCGCTTCGGCGAGGATTTGCGCGACATGCTGGGCCGCGAGCGCGCGCTGGCGTTCCTGAAATTCGTCGTACGCACCTGCGCCGAGGGCGTACTCAGCGCCAAGCCCGATTCGCTGATCCGCGACGAGGTGCGGGCCGAGCTCGCCAATTACTTCCACAGCGCCGAGCGCGACCTGTACGAACTTGCCTGCGAGCACGCGGCGCTGCTGGTCGAGTTGGCCTCGGGCGTGCGCGATGGCGTGCTGCAACTGCAGCTTGCCGGCGCGAACGCGGCGCTTGCGCGCATCGCCGAGCGCGCCAAAGCCTGGGAAACCGCCGCTGACAGCCTGCTCAACCAGGTGCGCGCGGCGGTCGATCATTCCGCCGGCGCGGTGTTTTTCAAGCTGCTGCTCGAGGCAGCCGACGACGTCGCCGACAGCCTGGAGGAAGCGGCATTTCATTTCACCCTGTTCCCGCCGCACACCGCACCCGAGGAAGCGCATGCGCGCCTGCGCGCCCTGGCCGACCTGCTGGTGGACGGGGCGCAGGAATACCTGAAGGCGCTGACTACGGCGCGCTATGTGCGCCGCGGCGCCGATCGCGACGACATGCGCGATTTTCTCGAGGCGGTGCACCGCATCACTACGGTCGAGCACGAAAGCGACCAGGCGCAGCGCTCGATCAAATCGGCGCTGCTCGCGGCCGAGAGCGACGCGCGCGGCCTGTTCGTGGTGGCCGAAATCGCGCGCAACCTGGAGGAAGCTGCCGACGCCCTGATGCACAGCGGCCTGGTGCTGCGCGACCACGTTATGGGCACGGTGGCGGCGAGTTGAACATGGGCGCGGGCAAGAAAAGGCGCGAGGGCGACGGCAGTGAGCGGCGGGTGTATCTGATCGGCCCGGGCGCCGCGCTTGCAGCCGGCGCCTCGCCCGAGGAAATGGGCTTCAAGGCCTACAATCTTGCGCGCATGGCGAACGCCGGCATGCCGGTGCCGGCTGCATTCGTCCTGTCCACCGCCTTCTGCCGCGACTACTACGCCGCCAGGGGCGCGCTGCCCGAGGGTTTTCGCGATCTGTTGCGCGGCAACCTGCGCGAGCTGGAGCGCCTGTCGGGTCTCGCCTTCGGCGGCGAGCGCCGGCCGCTGCTGGTGTCGGTGCGCTCCGGCGCGGCGGTGTCCATGCCCGGCATGCTCGATACCGTGCTCAACGTCGGCTTGAACGACGCCACCGTGGCCGGCCTGGTGCGCATGACCGGCAATCCGCGTCTGGCCTGGGATTCGTACCGCAGGCTGATACAGTCATACGCCGAGGTGGTGCATGGCGCCAAGCCGGATGCCTTCGACGCGGCGCGCGCGCGGCAGCTCAAGACGGCGCGCCTGGCCGATGCGAGCGAACTCGATTTCATCGCGCTGCGCGAACTCGCCACCGAGTACCTGGAGATTTACCGCGAGCTCAGCGGCGAGGGCTTCCCGCAGTCGCCGCTGGACCAATTGGCGGCGGCGGCGGAGGCGGTGTTGCGCTCCTGGTCCGGCAAGAAGGCGCTGGAATATCGCCGCATCCACCGCCTGCGCGGCGTTTCCGGCACCGCGGTCTGCGTGCAGACCATGGTGTACGGTAACAGCGGCGGCACCTCCGGTTCCGGGGTCGCGTTTACCCGCGATCCGGCTACCGGCGAGAACGCCCTGTACATGGATTTCCTGTTCAATGCCCAGGGCGACGACGTGGTGTCGGGCCGGCACGAGCTCGGCGACAGGGGGCAACTCGGCTCGCTGCTGCCCGAAGTGACGCAGCAAATAGAAGTGCTGCGCCAGCGCCTGGAAACCGAGTTCGGCGACCTGCAGGAGTTCGAATTCACGGTGCAGAACGGGCAGCTCTACATGCTGCAGACGCGCAATGGCAAGCGCACGCCGCTGGCGGCGCTGCGCATTGCGGTCGAAATGGTGGCAGAGGGTCTGCTCGAGCCGGCGGCCGCGCTCGAGCGGCTGCAGGGCTGCAAGCTGAAGGCGATTCATACCGAGTCCATCCGTGCCAAAGACGGACAGGCGCCGCTGGCGCGCGCAATTCCCGCCGGCGTCGGTGTGGCGGTGGGTGAAATCGCGCTCGACCCGGAGACGGTGCGCCGGCGCGCGGCGGCCAAGAAAGCAGTCATCCTGGTGCGCGAGGACACTTCTACCGACGATGTCAGCGGCATCGCC
>JBQMQE010000430.1:0-3035 GCA_052172655.1 Burkholderiales bacterium | reverse complement strand
GAGGGGGATCGCCGCGAAATGAAGGCATCCGAAGGTGACGCAAATCGGGTCAGGCACCGATCAGCGTTTTGAGCTTTCCTCGAACCTCGACCATCGTATCCGCCGTCACCGAGTCTTTTCGCTTGGCACGCCGTACGCGCCAGTCGAGACTCTTGACCTGATCGGACAGGATCGCGCTCGGGGGATTCTTGCCGACAATAACTTCGAATGGATAACCCTTGATCTGCGAAGTCATGGGACAGCAGATCATCATGCCGGTCTTGCCGTTGTAGCTCGCCGGGCTGAGAACCAGCGCCGGGCGATGCCCCGCCTGTTCATGACCTGCCTGGGGAGAGAATTCCAGCCACACCACGTCGCCCGCCTCCGGGACGTAGGGGCGTGCCATTACCAGACTTCTCGTCCAGCGGCCGGACCGGTGTCGATCGAATCATGCAGATTCGCGCGGGTGATTCCGCCCACGAGATCTTCAAGCAAGTAAACCTTGGGCCGGTTCGGCTCGATCACGATGCGGCCGTCTTCTTCCTTGACGTCGACGGCTTGGTCGAGATTCAAATGCGCGGCCTCCATGACCGACGCTGGGATACGCACTGCGGCGCTATTTCCCCATTTCTTGAGCAAAACTTTCATGCGAATACCCCTTCCGATGAATGGCCGAGCCTACCGCGTACGCTCATGTGTGTCAACATTGTTGATACAATTTTTCATTCGTGGTCGTCGGCGCCAACCGGCGCCTGCGCGAGCGGCTCGACAGCGCGGCGGCAAAGGAGGGTTTTGCCGTGTACTACCCGGAGTTCGAGTTCTACACCGACAACGGGGCGATGATTGCCTTGGCGGGCGCTTTGCGCTTAGGCGCTGGTCCTGTAGGAGCGAACGGTGTTGTGGGAGCTCGCTCGCGAATCCAGCCTACGTCTTCACCGTCAAACCGCGTTGGGATCTGTCGCCACCGGCCTTGTAGGTGAGGGGCGTGGCAGCGACAGCCTGCATCGGATGCAATGCCATGCATTGCACGAACGCATCCTATGCATTACACTGCAAACCGTGATCAAGAGCTTCCAGCATAGAGGTCTTGAGCGGTTTTTCCGAAAAGGGGATGCCAGGGGTATTCAGGCTCAGCATGCTGGGCGAATCGGCCGCATTCTAGACGCGTTGGATGCGGCGAGTGGCCCACAGCAGTTGAATATGCCGGGCATGTATCTACATCCCCTCAAAGGGGCCAGGAAAGGCCAATGGGCCGTGTCTGTATCTGGAAACTGGCGAATCACCTTCGCCTTCGATGGCGAGGACGCAGTAATTGTGAATCTTGAGGACTATCACTGATGGCTATCAACTCGCTGCGTGATCCGAAGCGGCCGCCGACTCATCCCGGGGCAATACTTCGCGAAGACGTGCTGCCTGCTCTAAAGATGACTCAGAAGGAATTCGCCGATTGGATAGGGGTTTCCCGCTTGACTGTTTCTGAAATCCTGAACGAGAAACGAACGATAACCCCGGACATGGCGATGCGTCTGGGCAAAGCACTGGGCAACGGGCCCGAGATCTGGCTGCGAATGCAACAAACGCTTGATCTTTGGAGTCTGGCCCAACGCCGTGAGTACGACAAGATAAAGACGCTTCAGGCCGCTTAACTCGGGATTTGGTGCTGTTTGCCCCCCTTTCCGACTCGTCTATGCGAATTGCGCGGGTGCACAACCATGAAAACCGAAATCGGAGCCTACGAGGCCAAGACCAAGCTCCCCGAGCTATTGCGACAAGTGAAGGCGGGCAGGCGGTTCACGATTACAATCCGGGGACAGGCGATCGCCGATCTTGTTCCGAGCGAGAGCGTAACGACGAAAGGCAAGTCGACTGCAGTGGAAAAGTTCAGGGCGTTCATGCGCGAAAACCCGGTGCGCGCTGTCATAGACGTCAAAGAACTCGTCGAGGAAGGCCGCGCGTGACCTTCGCCTTCGACGCATCGGTGACGCCGTGCTGGCTATTTCTCGACGGCGAGCATGCCGAGCGCACTTGTGCGCTGAGGCTGCTGGATGCCATGAAGCGGCCGGGGGAATGCGTATTGCGCGCCAATGACTGCTGAAAACTCCAAATGAACGAAAACAGACCTAGCTCTCATGCTCGAGTTCTCGTCACCGGCGGCGCCGGCTACATCGGCAGCCACGTGGTCAAGCAACTCGGCGAAGCCGGGCACGAAGTCACGGTCCTCGACAACCTCTCCACCGGCCGGCGCGAGGCGGTCCTGAGCGGTGAGCTGGTGGTCGGCGATCTCGACGATAACGCGCTGCTCGATCGCGTGCTCGGCCAGGGGCAGTTCGACGCGGTGATGCATTTTGCCGGCTCCATCGTCGTGCCCGAATCCGTCACCGATCCGCTCAAGTACTACGCCAACAACACCGGCAATACGCTGCAGCTGCTCGGCGCCTGTGTCAGGCACGGCGTCGAGCGCTTCATCTTCTCGTCCACCGCCGCGGTCTACGGCATGGCCGACCAGGCGCTGGTGTCGGAAGACGACCCGCTGGCGCCGATCAATCCCTACGGCGCATCCAAGATGATGAGCGAGCGCATGATCGCCGACGTGGCGGCCGCGCACCCGCTGAAATACGTGATCCTGCGCTACTTCAACGTGGCGGGCGCGGAAAGCGGCGGGCGCCTGGGGCAGTCCGGCGGCATGGCGACGCACCTGATCCGCGTCGCCTGCCAGGCTGCGCTCGGAATGCGGCCGGAGATGACGATTTTCGGCGACGATTACGCAACACCTGACGGCACCTGCATCCGCGACTACGTCCACGTCGAAGATCTCGCCGAGGCGCATCTCCAGGCCCTTGCCTGCCTCAGACGCGGCAGCGACTCCGCCGTGCTCAATTTCGGCTACGGCCGCGGCTACAGCGTGCGCGAAGTGGTAGAGGCGGTCAAACAGGTCTCGGGCGTGGATTTCGCGGTGCGCATCGGCAAACGGCGCGCAGGCGACCCGGCAAGGCTCGTCGCCGCCAACGCAAGAATCAAAGCCGCCTTCGGCTGGCAGCCGCGCGGCACCAGCCTGG
>JBQMQE010000429.1:0-3037 GCA_052172655.1 Burkholderiales bacterium | reverse complement strand
TGCGGCGCGAGCTGGCCACTGCCTTGCACAAAGCCGCGGCTACGAACGAGACCGTGCATGCCCCGGGCCTGCGCGTCAAGACCAACGGCGGCTACACCACGGTCAGGCTCGCCATCCGTCCGGTGGCCTCGGGCTCCTCCACGCTGGAGGTGCCGCTCTACCTGGTCGTCCTGGAGGAAGCGCCGGCCCCGGAACGCTCCGGGCGGGCTGCCGCGCGTGCCGGCAAAGGCGCGAACGGCAAGGAGCCGGCCGCCGACGCGAGCATCGCCGCGCTCAAGCAGGAGTTGCGGGCGAAGGAGGAATACCTGCAGAGCACCATCGAGGAACTCGAGACCTCCACCGAAGAGCTCAAGTCCTCGAACGAGGAGATGCAGTCGGTGAACGAGGAATTGCAGTCCACCAACGAGGAACTGGAAACCTCGAAGGAGGAAATGCAATCGGTCAACGAGGAGCTGGCCACGGTCAATGCCGAACTGCAAACCAAGGTGGCGGATCTGTCGCGCGCCAACAACGACATGAACAACCTCCTCGCCGGCACCGGCATCGGCACCGTGTTCGTCGATCATCAACTGCGCATCCTGCGCTTCACCCCGGCCACAGCCCGCATCATCAACCTGATCGAAACCGACGTGGGGCGGCCGGTGGGCCACATCGTGTCGAAACTGGTGGGCTACGACAGCCTGCTGGCCGACACGCAGGCGGTGCTCGACACGCTGGTGACCAAGGCGGTGGAGGTGCAGACCACCGAGGGCAAGTGGTACACGCTGCACATCCAGCCCTACCGCACGCTCGACAACGTGATCGAGGGCGCGGTGATCACCTTTGTCGACATCACCGAGACCGTGCACATTCGCGAGGACCTGCGCCTGGCCAATCAGCAGCTCGGCCTGGCCGTGGTCGCGCGCGATGCGAAAGACGCCATCATCGTGCGCGATCTGCAGGGCCGCATCCTCGCCTGGAACCGTGGTGCGACGAGGCTCTACGGCTGGAGCGAAGCCGAGGCGCTGAAGATGAACGAGCGCGAGCTGATCCCGGAGGCCTTGAGAGAGGAAGCGCTGGCCAAGGCGCAGGAGCTTGGCCGGGCTGAAATCCTGGAGCCCTATCGCACGCAACGAATTGCCAAGGACGGAACCGTGCTCGATATTTCGATGGTGTCCACCGCATTGCTGAACCAAGCCGGGCACATGTATGCGATCGCGACCACGGAGCGGGTGACGCCAATCACGAAAGATTGAATGATGGAGGTACTCTGTGAGCAAACGGAACATGCGCGCCGCAGGTGATGCCGCGCCGGCAGATTCAGGGCCGGGGCGGCGCCGGCGGGCCGAAGAGATATTCAGGGAAAGGGCGGCCAAGTCGCCGGTGCGGCTCGATGCCCCCTCGCCCGACGAAACACAATTGATGCTGCACGAACTGCGCGTGCATCAGATCGAGCTCGAGCTGCAGAACGAGGAACTGCGCCGGGCGCAGTTGGAGCTGGAGGCGGCGCGGGCGAGCTATTTCGACCTCTATGATTTGGCGCCCGTGGGTTATTGCAGCGTGAGCGAGCCGGGGTTGGTCCTGCAGGCCAATCTCACTGCCGCCCATCTGCTCGGGGTGGCCCGGGGTGCGCTGCTCAAACGGCCGATCAGCCGTTTCATCCTCAAGAATGACCAGGACATCTATTACCTGATGCGCAAGCAACTGTTTGAGACCGGCAAACCGAACGGGTGCGAGCTGCGCATGGTGAAAATGGACGGGACACCGATTTGGGTGCGTCTGACAGCCACTGCCGCGCGCGATGCCGAGGGCGCGCCCATACAGCGCGTCGTGCTGAGCGATATCACCGAGCGCAAGCAAGCCGAAGTCGCTCACATTTTGCTCCAGGCGAGATGGAACGAGTCGCAGAAAATGGAAGCCTTGGGTACCCTGGCCGGGGGCGTGGCGCACGACTTCAATAACGTTCTGGCGATGATAATAGGCAATGTGGAGCTGGCGCGCCAGGACGTGGGGCCTGGTCACGCGGCGCTGGTGAGCTTGGAAGAAATCGGCAAGGCGAGCCGCCGCGCGAAGGACCTGGTGCAACAAATCCTTGCCTTTAGCCGGCACCAGAAATTGGAGCGCGAGGCGACCTCGCTCGCGCTGGTGGTGGTGGAGTCGGCGCGTTTGCTGCGCGCCGGCCTTCCGGCGAAGGTGAGCATGAAGGTGAATTGCAAGGCCGATACGCCGGCAGTGCTGGCCGATGCAATGCAGATCAACCAGATCCTGCTCAATCTTTGCGGCAACGCCTTGCATGCGGTACAGGATCAGGAGCGAGCCGGCGCGATCGAAATCCGCCTGAAAGCCCATACGCAGCGCGAAGCGCGCGGCGGTCTGTGTCCTGGCCGCTACGCCTGCCTCACGGTGCGGGACAATGGATCGGGCATGGATGAGGCGACGCGTGCACGCATTTTCGAGCCGTTTTTTACCACCAAGCAGGTAGGCGTAGGCACCGGCCTGGGCCTGGCCGTGGTGTACAGCATCGTGCAGGCACATGACGCAACAATAGAGGTGGAGAGTACCCTCGGTGAGGGCAGTGCGTTCCACATTTATTTTCCCGCAGTCGAAGCATATGTCGCGGCCGACACGGCACCGGCAACGCACGCCGCACCGATTGACGGGAAGGGGCGACATATACTTTACGTCGATGACGAAGAAGGCATCGTCCTTCTGATGCAACGCCTGCTCGAACGCCAGGGCTACCGCGTGAGCGGCTACACCGACCCGCGCGCGGCGCTTGCGGCGGTGCGCGCCGATGCCGATCAATTCGATCTCGCAGTGACCGACTACAACATGCCGTATATGTCGGGTCTCGATCTGGCGCAGGCGCTGCGCGAGATCCGCGCCGATCTGCCGGTGGTGATGACTTCGGGCTACGTCACCGAGGAACTGCGTGCCAAGGCGCCTGCTGCCGGAATACGCGAGTTGATCTACAAGCCCAATACGGTGGACGAATTGTGCGCGGCGGTGGCGCGTTGCGCAAATGCGCAAAGCGCGAACGCGCGTTCTTCCTGATCCA
>JBQMQE010000428.1:0-3043 GCA_052172655.1 Burkholderiales bacterium | reverse complement strand
CGGGAAAGTGTTGTCGACGATCAGCGGAATGCCGGCTTCGTGTGCGATGTTCGCCACCGCCTCGATATCGAGCACGTTGATCAGCGGGTTGCCCAGGGTCTCGGCATAAAGCGCCTTGGTCTTCTTGGTGACCGCGCGGCGGAAATTCTCCGGCTCGTCGGGATCGACGAAAGTGGTGTTGATGCCGAGCTTGCGCAAATTCACCTCGAACAGGGCGTAGGTGCCGCCATACAAGGTGGATGCCGACACGATCTCGTCGCCCTGCTCGCACAGCGTGAGCAGCGCCGTCGTTTCCGCCGCCTGGCCGGTGGCGAGCGCCAGCGCCGCGCGTCCGCCCTCGAGCGCCGCCATGCGCTCTTCGAACACCGCCGTGGTCGGATTCGACAAACGCGTATACACGTTGCCGAAGGTCTGCAGATTGAACAGGCTCGCCGCGTGCTCGGCCGAATCGAACACGTAGGAAGTCGTCTGGTAGATGGGCACTGCGCGCGCGCCGGTGGCGGCGTCCGGGATCTGTCCCGCGTGCAAACACAAGGTGCCGAAGCCGAATTCTCTGTCTGCCATGCTTATTGATTTCCTAGTAAGGCAACCAGCGCGGCCGCTTGGCGGAGATCACGCCGGTATTGACGCCGGCCTGCTGTTCGAACAAGGGGGCGACGCCCCCTTGTTTATCCCCCAAATCGGACGGGCGTGAGCTTAGTAGGGTAGCCATCGCGGACGCTTTGCGGAAATGATTTTGGTATTCACGCCCGCCCAATTAAGGCCGCCGAACAGGCGCGCGTGCTCGATTTTCACGCAGCGATTCATTACCGAGTCCAGGCCCGCGGCCTCGGCTTTTTTCGCCGCCGCTTCGTTGGTAACGCCTAGCTGCTGCCACAGCACCTTGGCGCCGATGGCGACCGCGTCTTCGGCGATGGGCAGGATTTCTTCGGTCTTGCGAAAGCAATCGACGATGTCCACTCTTGTAGGGATATCGCGCAGACTCGCATAACATTTCTGCCCCAGCACCTCGGCATAGGCGGGATTGACCGGGATGATGGTATAGCCGTGCTCCAACATGTATTTCGCCGCGAAAAAACTCGGCCGGTACCAGCTGGCCGACAGGCCGACCACGGCGATCACGCGGTTCTCGCGCAGGATGCGGCGCAGGGTCTGGATGTCGTCGGGCATGAGCGGGCCGGTTGAGAGCGGACTGTGGCCAAATTGTAGCGTAAAATTAAGGCATCTTTTTCCTTATCTGCCCCATCCAGACCATGAAGAACGAACTGAAATCCCGCACCGGTGGGCAACTGCTGGTGGACGCGCTGAAAGTGCACGGTGTTGATACCGCATTCTGTGTGCCGGGCGAGAGCTATCTCGCCGTGCTCGATGCGCTCTACGACGCGCGCGAGGCGATCAAGCTCATCGTCTGCCGCCAGGAAGGCGGCGCGGCCAACATGGCCGAGGCCTACGGCAAGCTCACCGGCAAGCCCGGCGTCTGCCTGGTGACGCGCGGTCCGGGCGCAGCCAACGCCGCGATCGGCGTGCACACTGCGTTCCAGGATTCGACGCCGATGATCCTGCTGATCGGCCAGGTGGGCAGCGACTTCGTCGAGCGCGAGGCGTTTCAGGAAGTCGATTTCCGCCGCATGTACGGCCAGATGGCCAAATGGGTGGCGAGCATTGACCGCGCCGAGCGCGTGCCCGAGTACCTGAGCCACGCGTTTCATTGCGCCATGTCCGGGCGCAAGGGCCCGGTGGTGCTGGCGCTGCCCGAGGACATGCTCACCCAGACCGCCGTCGCCGCGGACACCGATCCCTACCAGGAGGTGGTGGCCCATCCCGGTGCCGGCGACATCGTCAAACTGCGCACCATGCTCGGCGCGGCCGAGCGGCCGCTCGCGATCCTGGGGGGCAGCGGCTGGAACACCAAGGCCTGCGCCGACCTGCGTCAGTTCGTCGAGGCGAACGGACTGCCCGCGGGCTGCGCCTTCCGCTTCCAGGACCTGTTCGACAATACCCACGCGAACTACGCCGGCGACATCGGCGTCGGCATCAATCCGAAACTGGCGCAGCGGGTGAAGGACGCCGACCTGCTGCTGGTCATCGGAGCGCGTCTGGGCGAGATGACGACCGGCGGCTATACGCTGTTGTCGGTGCCGCGGCCGGCGCAAAAGCTCGTACACGTGCACGCCGGTGCGGAAGAGCTGGGTCGTGTGTACCAGGGCGATCTGCTGATCAACTCGGGCATGCCCCAGATCGCCGCCGCGCTCGCCGCCTTGGCGCCGGTCGAAGCTAGACCCTGGCGCGAGTGGACGGCATCCGCGCATGCGGACTACCGCGAATGGACCAAGCCGCGGACTATGCCGGGCAAGCTGCAGTTGTGGGACATCGTCGATTTCCTCAAGCAGCACCTGCCCGCCGACGCGATCCTGACCAACGGCGCGGGAAATTACTCAGGCTGGTTGCACCGCTTCTACCAGCACCGCATGTTTCGTACCCAGCTCGCCCCGACCAGCGGCGCCATGGGTTACGGTGTGCCGGCCGCGGTCGCGGCCAAAATCGTGCATCCGGGGCGCATGGTGGTCTCCTGGAATGGGGATGGCTGCTTCCTCATGTGCGGGCAGGAGCTCGCGACCGCGGCGCAATACGGCGCCAGCGCGATTTTCATCGTGGTCAATAACGGCATGTACGGCACCATACGCATGCACCAGGAGCGCGAATACCCGGCGCGGGTGCACGGGACGACGCTAGCCAACCCCGACTTCGTCCTGCTCGCGCGCGCCTACGGCGCGCATGGCGAGCTGGTCGAGGAAACGTCCCAGTTCGCCGCCGCCTTCGAGCGCGCCCTGGCCGCAACCGAGGCCGGCGGGAAACCGGCGCTGATCGAGTTGAGGATCGATCCGCAGGCGATCACGCCCAATACCACGCTGGATGCGCTGAGGGAGCAGGCGCTGAAGAAACGGTGAGGTGCGGCTGCATGCGGCGTTTTTGATATCGTTGCATGCTCCGAAGGGCTTTGCGCGCTGCGCGCGCCAACCGTGTTTTCCGCACGGATGAAAAG
>JBQMQE010000427.1:0-3055 GCA_052172655.1 Burkholderiales bacterium | reverse complement strand
ACCTCGTGGGACTCGAAACGGATAAGGCGACGTTCGAGATTCCCGCGCCGGAGGCCGGCGTGCTGATCTCCGTCGCCAAACAGGCAGGACAGACCGCGGGAATTGGTGAAACAATTGCGATCCTGGAGCCGGGGCCGAAGCCCGATGGGGGCGGAGCCGCACCGGCCAAAAAGCATGCTGCGGAAGCTGCACCGACACCACAGCCTGGAATGTGTTGCCGCCCGGCAGCGGCGCGACCTGCATTTCCAGCGGGAAGTCGGCACCGTTGCGCCGGCCCTGCAGGTGCGGCTCCGCCGTCAGCGCCTGCGATTCGCCGGTGTCGCGTGCGCGCGCCAGTGCTTCGGTCAGCGCGGCGGCGTCAGGGTCGCCCACCGCGCATTGGCGAGTGTCTGCGCGAAATGGTCGCGGCGAGCGAGATGGCGGGTCTTACTTGTGCAAGCCTTCAGCTTTCAGCGTTTCCTGCACCGCCGGCCGGGCACCTACCCTGGCCATGAATCCCTTGATGTTCGGCCACTTGCCCAGATCGATCTTGTGCATGCCGGTCCAGTTGAGCACGGTGTACAGGTAGGCGTCGGCCACGCTGAACTTGTCGCCCATCGAATACTGCTTGCCTGCGAGCAACTTCTCCAGCGCATTGAAGCGCCGCTCGACCACGCCGAGCTGGACTTCCTTCATTTCCGGCGTCATCTTCGGGTTGAACAGCGCGCCGATCTGCTTGTGGATCTCGCTCGCGGCGAAGTTCAGCATTTCCATGAGATGGTAGCGTTCCATCGTCCCGAACTTGGGCGCTAGACCCGATTCGGGTTTCTGGTCGGCGAGGTATTGGCAGATGACGCCGACCTCGGTGAGCACCTGGCCGTCGTCGAGCTTGAGCGCCGGAACGTAGCCCTTAGGATTGATCTTCCAGAAATCGTCGCCGCCCGCGGTCTTCTTGTTCGGAATGTCGACTTTCTCCAGATCGAATTTGAAGCCCGCTTCGCGCAGGACGATGTGCGGTGCCATCGAGCAGGCGCCGGGTGAATAGTAGAGTTTCATGCGTGTTTCCTTCTGTAGGATTCGATTGAAAAGAGGCCATTCCAGAACTGCCGAAATGGCCCCTGATAGGCGATCGGATGTCGCCCTTACAGCTTACACGCGTTCGAATATTCCGGCAGCCCCCATTCCGGTACCGACGCACATAGTAACCATGCCGTACTTGAGGTTTTTACGCCGCATCGCGGATCCCTACACGCTGTGCGCGCGGTGATACACTGCCGGAGCACAAGAACACCAAACGCGATCACGCCATCACGATGGAACAACTCAATCACCTGAGCGCCGCCGAAGCCGCGCGACGCATTGCCGCAGGCCAACTCAAGTCCGAAGACCTCGTGCGTGCCTGTCTGGACCGAATCGAGTCGCGCGACGCCGAAGTGCAGGCCTGGGTCGAATTCGATCCCGAGCGCGCGATCACCCAAGCGCGCGCAGCCGATCGGCGCCGCGAGCCCCGGCCGCTCGCCGGCATACCGCTCGGCGTAAAGGACGTGCTCGACACCGCGGACCTGCCGACGCAGTGCAACTCGCGCATCTACGAAGGCCATCGGCCGCTTGCCGATGCGGCCTGCGTGGCGCTCGCGCGCCGCGCGGGCGGCATCATCCTCGGCAAGACGGTGACGACCGAGTTCGCCTCGCGCTCGCCGGGTTCGACGCGCAACCCGCACAATCTCGAATACTCGCCCGGCGGCTCTTCCAGCGGATCGGGCGCGGCGGTCGCAGACTATATGGTGCCGTTCGCCTTGGGTACCCAGACCGGCGGTTCGGTCATCCGCCCCGCCGCCTACTGCGGCATCGTCGGCTACAAACCGAGCTTCGGCACGATCAACTGCGCCGGAATGAAGCACCTCGCCGAATCGCTCGACACGATAGGTGTGCTGGCGCGTACGGTCGAAGACTGCGCCCTGCTGGTGCACACCCTGTCCGGCCGCAGCGTTCCCGATTTTGCGAGCAGGCTTCCGCTTGCGCCGCGCATCGGTTTCTGCCGCACCCCGCGCTGGCACGAAGCTTCGCCCGCCACCCAGGCCTTACTCGAAAGCAGTGCCGCCGCACTCGCCCGCCGCGGCGCGACGCTGCGCGAGGTCGTGCTGCCGGAGGACTTCGCGCGCATCTACGACGACCAACTGCTGATCATGAACTACGAAGCGGCGCGAGCGCTCGCCTGGGAGCATCTGAATCACGCCGATCTCCTCAGCGAGCACTTGCGCAAGACCGTAGAGGAATACGGCGCCATGCCGCGAGCACCCTACGCCGACGCGCTGCGCAACGCACGCGACTGCCGCGCGCGGCTGCCGCAGGTTTTTGCGGACCTCGATGTGCTGCTCACCCCGAGCGCCCCGGATGAAGCGCCGAAAGGTATCACCCATACCGGCAATGCCGTTTTCAATCGCAACTGGACGGTGCTCCAGTTGCCGTGCGTGACGATACCGGCCGGCCGCGGTCCGCAGGGTTTGCCGCTCGGCGTTCAAATCGTCGGCAATCACGACGCCGACGCGCGCACCCTCGAATGCGCGGAGTGGGTGCGGCAGGCGCTGCAGTAAGAGCGCCATGCAAGGCCGAAGGTAAAACGGCTTTTAGCCGGGCTGGGTACGACTCTCCAGCATTTTCAACACCGCCTTGCCGAAAGCGGCGAGATCGCGCGTATCGGTGCGAATCACGCGCATGACGATTTTCCAGTCGACCTCGGTGTCGACGGGCGCGGTCATGCGAACAGCCCGGCCCGGGCCGCCCGCGCCGCCATCGCGGCACTCAAACGCTCGTCCTCGGAACGCTGCACCTTGGCAATCATGCGCTGCCGCGTGGCCACGTCGTCGCAGTAAATCTCGCGCCCCCCGAGCGCGCGCGCAAGGACCAGCCCGCCGGACGCTTCCAAATCGATCAAGTCCGCGCTGCGCCCGGACACGGCGGCGACGATTCCAATAATCGCCATGCGCAGGTCCGAGCTCATCGGCTTGCCGAAGCTGACGGCGACGTCGATGTCGCTGTCGGCGCGCGCCTCCCCGCGCGCCGCGGATCCGAACAC
>JBQMQE010000426.1:0-3065 GCA_052172655.1 Burkholderiales bacterium | reverse complement strand
CGACTACGACGCCTATCCTGCCGTAACCGTAGATTCCCAGAGTTTTTCCGCGCAGGCTGCTGCCGACGCCGATCTGCCACTTGCCGGCCCTGAGCGCGTTCATTTGCTGCGGAATCTGGCGCATCGCGGCGAGAACCAGCCCCCATGTCAGTTCAGCGGCGGCGTAGCACGGTGTGTCTGCATGCTGGCTGGATGAAACAATCACGCCCAGCCGCGTGCAGGCGCCGATGTCGATGTGCGGGTACACGCTGCGCTGGCTGATGAGCTTGAGTCCGGGCAATCGATCGAGCAGCGCTGCGCCAATCTTGGTGCGCTCGCGTATCAGCACCAGCACGTCGCAGCCTTTCAGCCGCTCAGCCAGCGTATCGACGTCCTGGACATGATCATTCCATATCGTGACTTCATGGCGCGCCAGCTTGCTGAAACAAGCCAGCGTGCGCACGGTGTCGTGGTAGTCGTCGAGAATTGATATTTTCATATGCGCTTTCCTCTTATTCGCGCAGCGCGCGCTCGGCGTTGGCGTAACGCGAAACGCCGCGGGCACTTCTCAAGAACACATTTCAGATGGCACGATTCCGCGGCCGGCTGTCAGAACGGATAGGGGTGCGCCGCGCCGTCTATCGTCACCCACTGCCACTGCGCGAATTCTTCCCAGTTGGCCGGCCCGCCGTGACGGCCGCCGTTGCCCGAGGCGCCGCGGCCGCCGAACGGTATGGTCGGGTCGTCGCCCACGGTCTGGTCATTGATGTGCACTATGCCGGTGGGTATGCGCTCTGCCAGCGCCAGGCCGCGACTCACATCGCGTGTGATCACGCCCAGGGACAGTCCATACTCCGTGTGTGTGGCCAGAGCAACCAGCTCGTCTTCGGAAGAGAATTTCACGACCGAGGCAACCGGGCCGAAAACTTCCTCTTCGAAGCTGCGCATGCCGGGCTTGACCGAGGTCAGAACGGTGGGCTTGAAGAACGGTCCTTCGTGCGTGCCGCCGGCTTCGAGTTTCGCGCCCGCCGCGACCGTGTCGGCGACGATAGCCGCTATGCGCGCGATCTGCCGCTCGTCGATGATCGGCCCCAGCGCCACCTGGCTCTTGGACGGATCGCCCACCGGCAAATGCCGCGCTTTCTCGATCAGTTGCGCGGTGAGCGCGTCGTAGATCTTCTCGTGCACGAACACCAGGCCGGTGGTCATGCATATCTGTCCTTGATGCAGGAACGCGCCCCAGGCCGCGTTGGAAGCGGCGATGGCGACGTCGGCATCGTCGAGCACCACCAGCGAATTCTTGCCGCCGAGCTCGAGCGTTACTTTTTTCAGGTGACGGCCCGCCAGTTCGCCCACCTTGCGGCCCACCGCGGTCGAGCCGGTAAAAGACACCATGGCGATGTTCGGATCGGCGCACAGTGCCTCGCCGGCTTCGACGCCGCCCGGCAGCACGCTGAGGCAGCCCGCGGGCAGGCCCGCCTCCTCGAACACGCGCGCGATGAGAAAGCCGCCGGTGATCGGGGTGCGCGGATCGGGCTTGAGCACCACCGTGTTGCCCGCCGCCAGGGCGGGGGCGACCGCGCGGATCGACAGGATCAGCGGGAAATTGAACGGCGAGATGATGCCGACCACGCCGTGCGGCACGCGGCGCGCAATCGACAGGCGGCTGCCATCGGCCGGCAGCAGCAGGCCGCGCGGCTGCGTGAGCATCGCCGCGGCTTCGCGGCAGATCCCCGCCGCCATGTGCAGTTCCACGCCGATCTTCGGCGGTATCGAACCCGTTTCGCGCATCAAGAGCGGGGTGACCGCCTCCGCATGCTGGTCGAACATGTCTGCTGCCTTGCGAAAAATCGCCGAGCGCTCCTCGTGGGGCTTCGCCGCCCAGGCGCGCTGCGCGGCGCGGGCGACTTTCGCCGCTGCGGCAACATCACCCTTGCCCGCAACACCGGCCTCGAACAAGGTCTCTCCGGTGGCGGGCTCACGTACCGGGACGCCGGCGCCGGCCTTGACCCACTGGCCATTGAACAGCTTGCGCTCGAATTGCTTGGTGTCAACAAGGCTCATGCGATTCCTCCTGAGTTGATGCGATCCTATTTATCGGTCCGGTCTCCGACCGCGTCCGCTCCGCTGCGGGCGCGCCGACGCGTGATTCATCAGCGTGTATCTGAATGTCCGCCCTGCGCAGCAAGTTCCGCATTCTGCGTTCTGTGCCCGGTGCTGTAAAGAGACGGCGAGCCGATATTCCTGGCTTCGGTTTGCAGGCATCGCAAGGCGTGTGACGCGAGCTGTTCTCGACGTAGTCCCCGTATTTGGGTAGGCTTGCGCTGTCAAAGCCAGCAGACAGCAAACGCGACCGGCGGCGCCGCGTTACAATTCCGAAGGAGAATTTCATGACCCAGCCATTACTGTTCACTCCGCTGCGCCTGCGCGAGCTCGAACTCAGGAACCGCGTGGTAGTCGCGCCCATGCATCAATATTCGGCGGTGAAGGGTTTTCCCACCGACTGGCATGTGATGAACGCGGGACGCTACGCGGCGGGCGGCGCCGGGCTGGTGATCCTGGAGTCGACCAAGACCGAGCGCCGCGGCTGCGGTACCGTGGGCGACCTGGGCATCTGGGACGATGCTTTCGTGCCGCAGCTTGCGCGCCTCGCCGATTTCGTGCACCAGTGCGGGGCCGCGGCGGGCATCCAGCTCGGCCACTCGGGGCGCAAGGCGCGCATCCAGCGCCCGTGGGAGGGCGGCCGGCCGCTGGCGCGCGCCGAGGCGGAAAACGCGGGGATAGCCGACTGGGATGCGTGGGAGCTGGTGGCCCCGAGCGCGCTTCCCGCGGACGAGGGCTCACCCGCGCCGCGCGCGCTCGCGCGCGAGGAGATCCATGCCATCGCAGAGGCCTGGGGCAAGGCCGCGGCGCGCGCGCACGCTGCCGGTTTCGACGTGGTGGAGATCCATGGCGCGCACGGTTTTCTGATCCACGAGTTTCTCTCGCCGCTGGCGAACCAGCGCACGGACGAATACGGCGGCTCCGAGGCAAAGCGCATGCGCTTTGTGCTGGAGGTGTGCGAGTGCGTGCGCGCGACCTGGCCG
>JBQMQE010000425.1:0-3068 GCA_052172655.1 Burkholderiales bacterium | reverse complement strand
CCTGGGCATATCCGGCTTCTTTCGGAAGCCCATGATCCACGGCCCAGCGGCGATTCCCATCCGGAATGAAACCGACGTGACGCGGAACATTATTTTTCGCCATTCCAAGCCCTATTCCGACATTTTGTTGGGTCGTGCGATGCAAAAAGTCATTATTACTCTCCCGTCGGTGACGCCCGAAACACCTGAGCCTGGCAGGACAAGCAACGCTTGGCCGTCGGCTCGACTTTCAGCCGCGCCCGGCTGATTTCCCCACCACAGTCGAAGCAGATGCCGTAACTTCCGTCGCGGATACGCGCGAGCGCAAACTCGATATCCCGCAATGCCCGGTTTTCCCGAATCACTTTCCCCAGGTCCATTTCGGCTGCAGCGTCTGCGGGGGGATCATCTTCGAGTATCGCCGACTGGTGGGCGAAGCCGGTGCTTTCGCCTGAGACGGCAATTTTTGCGCGCACTTCTGCAAGCAACAGCCGACGATGTGCTTGCAGCAGTGCATTGAATTCAAAACAATGTATCTTCGGCACTGATGGCGTCTTCCTGCCGGTACGGGCGGTGATGACGATTGCCTTGGCGTTTCCGAGGCTGTCGCCCTTAGCGTCGACCACGCCCGTGTCGACGATGCCCGACGCTTTTGCAGGCGATTGTGAAAACATATCCGGTTGACTCATCGTAGCCCTCCAGTGGCATTGTGGATGGGAACAGGAATTCAGTGGCGCTTAGGCTTTTATGGACGCAAAGGATACGGCAAACAATTTGCGACGTATGTTCGCCTGCGCACAGAGCTGATGGAGCTCGAAGGGGAGAATTCCCTTTGTGCTCGGCAGCCCTCCGGAAAGAGGCGGTGACGCCCCAACCGTTGGCCGGAAGCGGTTTAAGGACCAGTTCTGACGCGCTTCTGACATCCCGTGAAAATGACGAAATTTCAGTCAAGTGGGAAGACCATGACCAGCAACAGATTCTTTTATCTTTCACTGGCGGTGGCCGGATGCACCGCCGCCGCTTATGCCATTGGCCGCCACACGCGTCAGATAGAGAAGCAGCAGCACAAGGAAGAATTGCGCACCTGGGAGGATGAGGGCGGAAATCTGGCGCCATCCGAGGCCTCCGCCATACCGCGTCCGATGGCAACCGCCTGAGTGTCGCTCCGTCTGTTACTAGCGATTTCTTGTTTCTGAGGTTTCCAAACGGAGTCCACTGTGATCGAGATTCGCAAGGGCCAGGCGCCGGCCCAGCTTGCGCGCGTAGTCTTCCCCAGGCAGGGCCGCGAGAATATGGTTTTGCTTTGGGTTGTGCGGCGAAGGCATGACGGTCATCCACTTACGCCATGGACGGGCTTTCGATTTGATTCAAACATTACACCGAGACAGCGGCCGCCGGCACTGTCGACGATACTTCTTCTTGTGTACGGTATCGTACGGACAAATTGCTGCCACAGAACCAGAATCCATCTAACGACCTGCGTGGTTCGGCGAGATCTAGGCGGGACGAGTTCGCGTGGCGCGCGTGACCAAATGGTTGTAACACCGCATAGGGCGGTACCTTGAGCCCGCGTGGCATGAGCTGACGGAATTGGAGGCGAAAGAGTCATGAACAGCGCGTTGAGAGACCTAACACAGTGCGGCGACGTCGGAAGCCTGCAATCGGCGCTTCGCACCCTTTGCTCCGAATACGGATCCGTTTCCCGACTGGATATACTTACCATGATCGAAGCCGGCAAACGCCAAGCGGTTTGCCTTCTGCGATTGGACTCATCGGAACATGAGCAGAACCTGATGACGAAGCTCGGCGCGGGCCGGTTCGGTGAAGATTTATGTGTCGTCGTAGATCTGAGAATGCCGGCGCGAGCGCAGGCGTAGTAAGCCGTCTGCTCAAATAATGAGCATGCTCGCGAGTCTTCATTATCACTCAGTCCTTCGGGCCAAGGCGTGCAAACACCGCGACCGAATTGCGACCGGCGGAGTCGTCAGAGCAAATGCATAGAGTTGCTCGAGTACGGGTAGAGATCAGGGCACCGCGGGCCATCCCGGTCGTCGCGCCTGATGGCGACGCTGGGTCGCAGTGCAGTGATTTGCGGAAGCAGGTGGCCGTATCCGCGACAAACAAACAAGGAGTATTGAGAATGGAACACAAATTGCCGCCGCTGCCTTTTGCGATGGACGCGTTGCAGCCGCACATCTCCAAGGAAACACTCGAATTCCACTATGGCAAGCATCATCAGGCCTACGTCACCAATCTGAACAATCTCATCAAGGGCACAGAATTCGAAAACGCGAGCCTCGAGGACATAGCCAAGAAGGCGTCCGGGGGCATATTCAACAACGCCGCCCAGGTGTGGAACCACACGTTCTATTGGAACTGCCTGGCGCCCAAGGCGGGCGGCGCGCCGACCGGCGTACTCGGTGCTGCCATCGACAGGAAATGGGGCTCGTTCGCGGCGTTCAAGGAAGCCTTCTCCAAATCGGCGGTGGGCAATTTCGGCTCGGGCTGGACCTGGCTGGTGAAAAAAGCCGACGGCACGATCGACATCGCCAATACCAGCAACGCGGCCACACCGCTGACCGGAGGGGACAAGCCGCTCATGACCTGCGATGTCTGGGAGCACGCCTATTACATCGACTATCGCAACGCCCGTCCCAAGTACGTGGAATCGTTCTGGAATCTGGTGAACTGGGGTTTCGTGTCGAAGAACTACGGTGGTTGAAGCGTTGCGGCGCGTGCGCTTTCGCCTGAACGCGCGCGCCCGAAATGGATAAAGAACCAACTGGATACGCTGCCCGCCACTCCGCGGCTTCGGCAGTTTTGGCATCATAGGCCACCCCGCGCGTACAGCGCGTACAGGCAGGAATCCGAAGAACGGGCGGAAGGTGCATGTGCCGAAGCAATTCGTTCCGCACTTCAAGGCAGGTAGGGAAATGCGCGAGCGAATTGATAGTTAGGAGGTTGTCGTCTTTGAGTGGTTTTCGTTAAACGTCTAAAAGGAATTCTCATGAAGTATTCGATGGTGTTTTCAGCGATACTGATGGCGCTGGCTTTGAGCGCGTGCGACAAACCGACTGTCGTGAATCCTG
>JBQMQE010000424.1:0-3120 GCA_052172655.1 Burkholderiales bacterium | reverse complement strand
GCGCGCGGGCGCTGGTTCCCAACATCGAGCACCGGTTGCCCGGCTGCCTCGCCAGAAATCCGCTTGGCAGCCAGCTCAACGTCACCCTGTTCTACCTTAACAATGGCGTGCTGTCGCTGATCCAGACCTATCTCGACAAGCGCTACTCGTTGAATGGCAAGGAGCAGGTCACGCTGTTGCCGATGCCACATGATGGCCGGATGATGACGGAGGAAGGCGTTACCGTCGAGCGCCAGGCCTTGGCCATGTTCGATGCGGAGGCGATTAACCAGGCTCTCACCGCACGCGGACGTATCACGATCTTCGAGGTCGCTTTGACCCACAACTCGGATGGCGACGGACTGAGCCTGCTCTCCGAGTCGGCATGGAGCCGCCAGTAACAACCAACAAGGGAAATAACGGTGAAATTCGGATTTATTGCGCATCCGACCTCGGTCGGCCTGAAGCGGCACGTAAAGATTGTGGATATGCTTGATCGCATGATCGCGGAACAGAGCGGCGATCATGGTGAGGTTGCCTGGCAGCGGAGGAATCTGGTGCCGTTTATCGATTTTGGGGGCATTGTCAGTACCCGGGGGGCAACTTGCGAAGGGCTGGTGCACTACCTGCCTTTGACAGCCGAAGAGATGCTCGCCCAGCCGCGGGAGATCGCTCGTCGTGTAATCGCTGGCGTGGAAGAGCTGAAATTGCGTGGCGCTTTGCTGGTGGGCTTGGGCGGTTTCACCGGCATTGTCGGAAATCGTGGATTGCAGACACTGGAGCACACGGGCATTCCGGTGACAACCGGCAATTCGCTGACCGCCTATGCGGCATTCCACAACATGCTCGATGCGATGGAGCGCCTGGGCGTTTCGCCTGCCGGCAAGCGGGTGGCTGTTGTCGGCTATCCGGGTTCGATTGCCTTGGCCGTGGCGAGGCTGCTCGGTCAGCAGGGCTGCGAACTGGTGCTCGTACACCGTGGCGACGCGAAGCAAGCCAACGATGCTCTGCGGTACTTGCCGGAAAACCTGCGATCGCGGGCCGTCACGACCAACAGCATCGAACATTGCTATGACAAGGCGCAGTTCTATGTTGCCGCCACCTCCAGCGGAGGCGTCATCGACCCCTATCGTCTGGCTCCAGGCAGTGTGGTAGTGGACGCAGCCCTGCCGAAGGACGTCATGCCCTACCGCAGCGGCCGCGACGACATCCTGATCATCGACGGCGGATTGATTTCCGCCGGGAACGGGGTCAAGTTCGGGGGTGAAAGCTTGGGATTGTCCCCGAAGAAATTTCTCAATGGGTGCCTGGCCGAAACGGTGATCCTGGGCCTGGAAGGCCGTGCTGAGGCATTCTCTATCGGTCGCGAACTGCCGGAGGACAAGGTGCTGGAAATTGGTCGTCTGGCCGAGAGCCACGGGTTCTCGCCCCATACGATGATCGCCTGTGGACACAAGCTGGCACAGGCCGATTTCCAGCCGCTGCGGCGTTTCCATTCCCCGGCCACCGCAGTTGCTTCCGCAGTCGGCGATGTGGGAGAGCCTGTGCTGGCGCCGCGCGACGAGATACTTCATCTGTTCGGCAAGCACATCAATCCCATGCTGCGTGAGTTCTACCGGTTCAACCATATCGAGCGCGTGTTCGTCGAGGGCAAGGGCTGCTGGCTGACCGAGCAGGATGGCCGCCGCTATCTCGACTTTGTCGCCGGCTACGGATGCCTGAACACCGGACACAATCATCCAGAAGTGAATCAGGCACTCAAACGTTACCTGGACGAGGGGCGGCCCACCTTTGTGCAATACGTTTCTGTCCCGTACCACACCAGCCAGCTGGCCAGGCGCCTGAGCGAGTTGGTGCCGGGCAGGCTGGAACGGGTCTTCTTCAGCAATTCCGGCACGGAGGCCATCGAAGCCGGGCTGAAACTGGCGATGGCCGCCATGCAGCGTCCGCGCATCCTCTACTGCGACAACGGCTACCACGGCAAAACATTGGGAGCGCTGTCGGTGACCGGGCGTGCCAAGCACCGTACGCCTTTCGAACCGCTCCTGCCGCGCTGCGAAGCCATTCCGTTTGCCGAACCGGCCGCGCTCGAAGCAGCGCTGAAGAACGGCGACGTCGGCGCTCTCATCCTGGAACCTATCCAGGGGGAGGGGGGCGTGCAGGTGCCGCCCGCTGGCTACCTCAAGCAGGTTCGCGAGTTATGTACCACGTACGACTGCATCTTGATCCTCGACGAGATCCAGACTGGTCTGGGGCGTACCGGCAAGATGTTCTGCTGCGAATGGGAAGGCGTGGAGCCGGACATCATGGTGCTCGCCAAGTCGCTCTCGGGGGGCGCCGTCCCGATCGGGGCCACGCTGGCCAGGGCCGAGCTATGGGATCGAGCTTACGGGAGCATCGGCCGCTTCGCATTGCATACGTCGACATTCGGCGGCGGTAATTTCGCATCCGCCGCTGCCTTGGCCACGCTCGACACGATTGAGCAGCTGCAGTTGCCGACCCACGCTGAGCGGGTGGGCGGCATGCTCAAAGCCGCATTGCAGGAGGCAGTGGCCGGCTACCCCTTCATCCGCGAGGTTCGGGGCCGAGGACTCATGTTGGCTATCGAGTTCCACAACCCTTTTTCCGGTGGTGTGGACGCCTTTGTCGAAGAGTTTGCCAACCGCATGCCAGGCGATGCTCGCGCTACCTATCGCATGCTCTCGGATAAGGCGCGATACCACTTGCGCGAAGCGGTGGCCGAACTGGAGAACAGCTTCGAAGAAATGTTCGTGATGCGTTTCGTGCGCAAACTCTCAGAGGAGCATGGAATCCTGACCTTCGTCACTGCCAACAGCAACAAAGTGCTGCGAATCCAGCCACCCTTGGTGCTAGATGAAGCGGAGGCAAGGCACTTTGTTCAGGCATTCGCCAAGGTGTGCAAGGACATGTCGACCTTCCTCGACTGAAAGTGCGCTTCGATACTGTTTGACGCCTCGGTCTTTCACCGGGGCGTTTTTGTATTTGGACTACGCCGAGGGCAAGTCGCCTGAAATGCATACGTTTCTATCCGTCAATAATATTAACAATCATTCTCATTTATGTAAAATCTGAATCCGTGACTTCATAGTCGAAATCTGTTGATTTCCGTATTGAAATCAA
>JBQMQE010000423.1:0-3126 GCA_052172655.1 Burkholderiales bacterium | reverse complement strand
CCAATGCAACCTAGACACTTTCCTCCGCCACCGGCGCTTCTCCTGCGCCCGAGCCCACGCCTTCGCCTTCGGCCGGCAACAACTCGACCGGCGGCGGGGTCTTGCGCACCTTGTGGTACGCCATGCCCGTTCCCGCCGGAATCAGCCGGCCGACGATGACGTTCTCCTTCAGTCCGCGCAGGTCGTCCTTCTTGCCCATGATCGCGGCCTCGGTGAGCACGCGCGTGGTTTCCTGGAACGACGCCGCCGAGATGAAGGAATCGGTCGACAGCGACGCCTTGGTGATGCCCAGCAGCATATAGCTGAAGGTCGCCGGTTTCTTGCCTTCGGCCTCGACGATTTCGTTCTCTTTCAGCAGATCGGCACGTTCCACCTGCTCGCCCTGGATGAAGCGGGTTTCACCGGCATCATCGACCGCCACCCGGCGCAGCATCTGCCGCACGATCACCTCGATGTGCTTGTCGTTGATCTTGACGCCCTGCAGGCGATACACGTCCTGCACTTCGTCGGTGATGTAGCGCGCCAGCGCCTCGACGCCCTGCAGCCGCAGGATGTCGTGCGGATCGGCCGGGCCGTCGACGATGAACTCGCCCTTGTTCACCACCTGGCCGTCGTGCACCATGACGTGCTTGTCCTTGGTGATCAGGAACTCGTGCGCCACGCTGTCCGGGTCGGTGATGACCAGGCGTTGCTTGCCTTTGGTGTCTTTGCCGAACGAGACCGTGCCGGTGACCTCCGCCAGCATGCCCGCGTCCTTGGGCGAGCGCGCCTCGAACAGCTCCGCCACGCGCGGCAGACCGCCGGTGATGTCGCGCGTTTTCGACGTTTCCTGCGGAATGCGCGCCAGCACCTCGCCCACCTGCACCTGCAGGCCGTTCCTTACCGTGATGATGGAGCCAACCTGGAAGGTGATGTTGACCGAGTGATCGGTGCCGGCAATCTTGACCTCCTCGCCCGCGTCGTTGATGAGCTTCACCTGCGGGCGCAGGCCCTTGCTCGCGCTGCCGCGGCGCTTCGGATCGATGACCACCAGGGTGGATAGCCCTGTGATCTCGTCGATCTGCTTCGCCACCGTCGTGCCTTCCTCGACGTTTTCGAATTTCACCGTGCCGGCATATTCGGTGACGATGGGGCGGGTATGCGGATCCCAGGTGGCGAGCACCTGCCCGGCCTTGACCGGCTTGCCGTCGGTAGCCGCCAGCGTCGCGCCGTAGGGCACCTTGTGCCGCTCGCGCTCGCGGCCGTTGTCGTCGGTAATCATTATTTCGCCGGAGCGCGAAATCGCGATCTTCTCGCCCTTGGCGTTGCTGACATAGCGCATCTGCGCGGTGAAACGCACCGTGCCGTTGGACTTGGCGTCCACTTGGCTCGCCACCGCGGTACGCGAGGCGGCGCCGCCGATGTGGAAGGTGCGCATCGTGAGCTGCGTGCCCGGTTCGCCGATCGACTGCGCGGCGATCACGCCCACCGCTTCGCCGATGTTCACGATCGGGCCGCGGCCCAGATCGCGGCCATAGCACTTGGCGCACAGGCCGTGGCGGGTATCGCAGGTGAGCGGGGTGCGCACCTTGATCTCGTCGATGCCGAGCGACTCGATCATGTCGACTTCTTCTTCGTTCAACAACGTTCCCGCCGGATACAGCGGATCCTGGGTCTCCGGATGCATCACCTCGGCCGCGCTGACGCGGCCCAGAATCCGCTCGCGCAGCGCCTCGACCACCTCGCCGCCCTCGACCAGCGCCTTCACCACGACACCGTTCTGTGTGCCGCAATCGTCTTCCCTCACCACCAGGTCCTGGGTCACATCGACCAGGCGGCGCGTCAGGTAACCGGAATTGGCGGTCTTCAGCGCGGTATCGGCCAGACCCTTGCGCGCGCCGTGGGTGGAAATGAAGTACTGCAGCACGTTCAGGCCTTCGCGGAAGTTCGCCGTAATTGGCGTCTCGATGATAGAGCCGTCAGGCTTGGCCATCAGGCCGCGCATGCCGGCGAGCTGGCGGATCTGCGCCGCCGAGCCGCGGGCGCCGGAATCGGCCATCATATAAATCGAGTTGAACGACTCCTGCCTCACTTTCTTGCCCTTGCGGTCGGTGACCTCCTCGTGCGAGAGCTGCTCCATCATCGCCTTGGCCACCTGGTCGCCCGCGCGGCCCCAGATGTCGACCACCTTGTTGTAGCGCTCGCCCACAGTTACCAGGCCCGAGGTGTATTGCTGCTCGATCTCCTTCACTTCGGCTCCAGCAGCCGATATCAGGCTGTGCTTTTGTTGCGGCACCAGCATGTCGTCGACGCAGATCGAGATGCCGCCGCGCGTGGCGAAGGCAAACCCGGCGCGCATCAGCTTGTCGGCGAAAATCACCGTCTCGCGCAGGCCGCAGCGGCGAAACGAGGCGTTGATCAGCTTGGATATCTCTTTCTTCTTCAGCGCCTTGTTGATCAGTGAAAATGGCAGCCCCGGCGGCAGGATCTCCGACAGCAGCGCGCGCCCGACCGTGGTCTGGTAGCGCGTCGTCTTTTCGATCTTCTCGCCGGTCTCGGTCAGGTCGTACTCGCGGATGCGCGCCGTGATCATGGCGTGCAGCTCGACTTTGTGAGACTCGTACGCGCGCGTCAGCTCGCCCATGTCGGCGAACAGCATGCCCTCGCCAGGGGCGGCGATGCGCTCGCGCGTGGCGTAATACAGACCGAGCACGATGTCCTGCGAGGGTACGATGACCGGCTCGCCGTTGGCGGGCGAGAGTATGTTGTTGGAGGCGAGCATCAGGGTGCGCGCCTCCATCTGCGCCTCCAGCGACAGCGGTATGTGCACCGCCATCTGGTCGCCGTCGAAGTCGGCGTTGAACGCCGCGCACACCAACGGGTGCAACTGAATTGCCTTGCCCTCGATCAGCACCGGCTCGAACGCCTGGATGCCGAGGCGGTGCAGCGTGGGCGCGCGGTTGAGCATCACCGGGTGCTCGCGGATCACCTCCTCGAGGATATCCCAGACGACCGGCGTCTCTGCCTCGACTTCGCGCTTCGCCGCCTTGATGGTGGTAGCGATGCCCTGCAACTCGAGCTTGTTGAAGATAAACGGCTTGAACAGTTCCAGCGCCATCTTCTTCGGCAGACCGCATTGGTGCAGCT
>JBQMQE010000422.1:0-3141 GCA_052172655.1 Burkholderiales bacterium | reverse complement strand
GCGAAAACAGCGGCTGGCACGGGCCTTGCAAAGGGGTTGTTCCTACTGCCGGGCGCAACGTACGCCCGCGCAAATCCCCGTGGCATCCACGAATTCGAGAAGGAGGCAGCAGATGAAGTTTCCAGTTCCGCACGACATCAAGGCCAAAACTATACCCGGTACCGAAGGCTGGGAACGCATGTATCCCTACCAGTACCAGTTCGTCACCGACGATCCGGTGCGCAACCAGTACGAAAAGGACACGTTCTGGTTCTACGACGGGCTGCACTATCCCGAGCCGCTGTATCCCTTCGACACCATCTGGGACGAGGCCTGGTTCCTCGCCCTGTCGCAGTTCAACAACCGCATTTTCATGGTGCCGCCGGTGCGCGGCGTCGATCACCGCATGATCAACGGCTATCCGTACATCTCGCCGGTGCCGGTCAAGGACCCGGCGGAGATCGGCCGCCGCGTGCCCAACTTCATGGAGCGCGCCGGCTACTACTACAAGAACTGGGATGCGCTCGAGGCCAAATGGAAAGTGAAGATGGAAGCCACGATCCGCGAACTCGAGGCGCTGCAGATTCCGCGTCTGGCGGAGATGGAGGACATGGCGGTGGTGACTGACGCCATCGGCGAGTCGAAGGGCTATCACCTGCTGAAGAATTACGACGACCTGATCAACCTCGGCATCAAGTGCTGGCAATACCACTTCGAGTTCCTCAACCTCGGTTACGCCGCCTACGTCTTCTTCCTCGACTTCGCGCAGAAACTGTTTCCGAGCATTCCGGCGCAGCGCGTGACGCAGATGATCTCGGGCATCGACGTGATCATGTATCAGCCCGACGAGGAACTGAAGAAGCTCGCGAGGAAAGCGGTCGAGCTGGGCGTGGACTCGGTGGTCACCTTCAGCCAGGAATGGACCGAGGTCGAAGCGGCGCTGAAGAAGCTGCCCAAGGGGGTGGAGTGGCTCAGCTCGCTCGCCCTGGCGCGCGAGCCCTGGTTCAACATTTCCACCGGCACCGGCTGGTTCCACCACGACCGCTCGTGGAACGATCAGATGAACGTGCCGCTCTCGGGCATCGCCACCTACATCGGCAAAGTCAAGCAGGGGATTTCCATCGACCGGCCAACCGAAAAGGTGCGCGCCGAGCGCGACCGCATCACCGCAGAATATCGCGGCCTGATCGAGAAGGACGAAGACCGCAAGCAGTTCGACGAGCTGCTCGGCTGCGCCAAGACGGTGTTCCCGTACGTGGAAAACCACCTGTTCTACGTCGAGCACTGGTTCCACTCGGTGTTCTGGAACAAGATGCGCGAGGTCGGCGTGATCATGCAGGAGCATGGCGTGATCGAGGACGTCGAGGACATCTGGCTGCTGCGCCGCGACGAGATCAAATCGGCGCTGTGGGACATCGTCACGGCGTGGGCGACCGGCGTCACGCCGCGCGGCACCACGACCTGGCCGAAGGAAATCCTCTGGCGCAAGGGCGTGATGCAGAAGTTCAAGGAATGGAGCCCGCCTCCGGCGATCGGCACCGCGCCGGAAGTGATCCAGGAGCCTTTCACCATCGTGCTCTGGGGCGTGACCAACAAGTCGCTGGCGGATTGGGCGTCGGTGCAGGAGGTCAAGGATCCGAGCACCATCACCGAGCTGAAGGGTTTTGCCGGCAGCCCCGGCATCATCGAAGGCAAGGCGCGCGTGTGCAAGACAGTGAGCGAGGTAGGCCAGTTGCAGGAGGGAGAGATTCTGGTCGCGCCGACGACCTCGCCGTCCTGGGCGCCGGCCTTTGCCAAGATCGGGGCCTGCGTTACCGACGTCGGCGGCGTGATGAGCCACGCCGCCATCGTCTGCCGCGAGTACGGCATGCCGGCGGTGGTCGGCACCGGGCACGCGACCAAGATCATCAAGACCGGCATGATGCTCCGCGTTGACGGTTCGACCGGCGCTATCACCATCACACGCTGATCGGCGCAAATGGCCAGTACGGCGAGCGTGATGGAGCGCACGCCGGCAGATCCGATGAAAACCGGACTGCCGGTGGTGTGCTGGTTCGAGGACTGCCGCAAGGATTCGGTGCCCCTGGTCGGCGGCAAGTGCTCCTCTCTGGGCGAATTGATCAACGCCGGGGTGCGCGTGCCGCCCGGCTTCGCGCTTACTACTGAGGGCTACCGGCGCTTCATGGCCGAGGCGGGGATCGAGCGCGAGGTTGCATCGCTGCTGGCCGGCGTCGACGCCGAGGACATCGAGGCGCTGGAGCAGGTCAGCGTGCAAATCCGCGCGGTAATCGAGGCCCAGCCCTTTTCCATCGAAATCGAAGACCTGGTCGCCGAGTGCTACCGCAAGCTCGCGCTGCGCTGCTGCATGCCGGCCGTCCCGGTGGCCGTGCGTTCCAGTGCGACGGCCGAGGATCTTCCCGGCGCGAGTTTCGCCGGCCAGCAGGACACCTATCTGTGGATTCGCGGCGTCGACGACCTGCTGCATCACATGCGCCGCTGCATTTCCAGCCTGTACACCGGACGGGCGCTCGCCTATCGCGCCAACAAAGGTTTTGGCGGCGATCAGGTGGCGATCAGCGTCGGCGTGCAGAAAATGGCCAATTCCTACACCGCCGGGGTGATGTTCACCATCCATCCGGCCAACGGCGATCGATCGGTCATCGTCATCGATTCGAACTTCGGTTTCGGCGAATCGGTGGTTTCGGGCGAGGTGACGCCGGACCACTTCGTGGTGAACAAAATCACGCTGGACATCATCGACCGGACCATCTCGCAGAAGCAAATCTGCTACACGGTCGATCCGAAGACGCAAACCTCGCAGGCGATCGAGGTGCCGTTCGAACGGCAGAAGGTGCAGTCGCTGATCGACGACGAAATCACGGAACTCGCCTGGATGGGCAAGCAGATCGAGAAGCACTACGGCCGGCCGATGGACATCGAGTGGGCGCTGGACAAGGATCTTCCCGCGGGCGGCAACATTTTCATCCTGCAGGCGCGGCCGGAGACGGTTTGGAGCAGGAAGAGCCAGTCCGCCGCCGCCGGTTCGGGCGGCTCGGCCATGGATTACATCCTGTCCAGCCTGCTGACGGGCAAGAAAGTTTCGTAGCAAATGATTGCAACCATAACCTGTACCAAACGGAGCGAAAATGAATGCGCGCATTG
>JBQMQE010000421.1:0-3179 GCA_052172655.1 Burkholderiales bacterium | reverse complement strand
AACACCTTCATGATGTACCTGCCGCGCCTGTGCGAGCATTGCCTCAATCCGACCTGCGTCGCTTCCTGCCCCTCGGGCTCGATCTACAAGCGCGAGGAAGACGGCATCGTCCTCATCGATCAGGACAAATGCCGCGGCTGGCGCATGTGCGTGTCGGGCTGCCCGTACAAGAAGATCTATTACAACTGGTCCAGCGGCAAGGCGGAGAAGTGCATTTTCTGTTATCCGCGCATTGAAGCCGGCGAGCCGACGGTGTGCTCGGAGACCTGCGTCGGGCGCATCCGCTACCTCGGCGTGATGCTCTACGACGCCGAGCGCATCCTGGATGCGGCCAGCGTGGAAAACGAAAAGGACTTGTACAAGGCGCAGCTCGGATTGTTCCTCGATCCGAACGCGGTGGAGGTGCAGGCGCAGGCGCGCGCGGACGGCGTGCCCGAGGCCTGGATCCAGGCGGCGCAGGCCTCGCCCGTGTACAAGATGGCGATGGAGTGGAAAGTGGCGCTGCCGCTGCACCCGGAATACCGCACCCTGCCCATGGTCTGGTACGTGCCGCCGTTGTCGCCGATCACCGCCGCCGCCAATGCCGGGGAGATCGGCGCTTTCGGCCAGTTGCCCGATGTGCGCAGCCTGCGCATTCCGCTGCAATACCTCGCCAACCTGCTCACCGCGGGCGACGAGGCGCCGGTGGTGGCGGCGCTCGAGCGCATGCTCGCGATGCGCGCCTATATGCGCGACCGGCACGTGGAGCAGCGCGAAAATGCGGCGGTGCTGAAGCAGGTGGGGCTCTCCAGGGACGAAATCGAGCAGATGTACCGCTACATGGCGATCGCCAATTACGAGGACCGCTTCGTCATCCCGACCACGCACCGCGAATACGCGGAAAACGCCTACGACCTGCGCGGCGGCTGCGGCTTCTCCTTCGGCAACGGCTGCTCCGATGGCCAGTCCGAAGCGAGCCTGTTCGGCGGCAAGAAGCGCAAGACCATTCCGATCAAGGCGCTGAGCTAGGAGATGAGCAAATGAAGACACTCAAACTGCTTGCCGTGCTGCTTGGCTACCCGTCGGAGGAACTGGTGGCCGCGCTGCCCGAGATCGCGCAACGGTTGAATGCGGAACCCGCGCTGCGCGGCGCGACGCAGGACGCACTGGCCGGCCTGCTGGCCGAACTCAAGCGCGAGGATCTGCTCGATCTGCAGGAGCGCTATGTGGCGCAGTTCGATGCCGGCCGCTCGACCTCGCTGCACCTGTTCGAGCACGTGCACGGCGACTCGCGCGACCGCGGCCAGGCGATGGTGGACCTGAACGCGCTGTACCTGCGCTCGGGCTTCGTCATGAAAGCGAACGAGCTGCCGGATTACCTGCCGGCGCTGCTGGAGTATCTCGCCACGCGGCCGGCGGACGAGGTGCGCGAGCTGCTCGAGGACTGCGTGCATATCCTGCGCGCGGTCGGCGAGCGCCTGGGCGCGGGCGGCAGTCCGTATGCCGCCGTCATGGCCGCGCTGCTGGATCTGCACGGCGCGGCGCCGCTCGCGGCGGCAATGGGCAGGCCCAAGGCGCAGCTCGCGCAATCGTTGGATGAGCAATGGGATGAGGCTCCGGTGGAGTTCGGCCCCAAGGCCGCTGCGCACGGCATGCAGCAGTCGCGGCCGCAATTCATCCGCTTCGTCCCCAAGAACCCCTGAATCCGGAGCTAAGCATGGACCTCAAAACTTATCTGAACCAGTTCCTGTTCGGCTATTACCCCTATATCTGCCTGACCGTGTTTTTCCTCGGCAGCCTGATCCGATACGATCGCGAGCAGTACACCTGGAAGAGCGATTCCTCCCAGTTGCTGCGCCACGGGCAGCTCAGGTGGGCTTCGAACCTGTTTCACATCGGCATCCTCGGCATTTTCGGCGGCCACTTGACCGGGTTCCTGACCCCGGTTGCGGTATGGCACGCCCTCGGCGTATCTCTGCCCGAGAAGCAGATGACGGCGATGGTGGCCGGCGGCATTTTCGGAACCATGTGTGCCATCGGTCTGGCGATGCTGCTGACGCGCCGCCTAGGCGACGCGCGCATACGCGCCAGCGGCAGGCCGGTGGACGTGTTCGTGCTATTTCTGCTGCTGGCGCAAGTCGTCCTCGGTCTGGCCGGCATCCCGTTCTCGGCGCAGCATCCGGATGGCTCGGAGATGCTCAAGTTCATGCTATGGGCGCAGCGTATCTGGACTTTCCGCGGCGGGGCGGCCGAACTGGTGGCCGATGTTTCGATCGTGTTCAAGCTGCACATGGTGCTGGGGCTCACGATCTTCCTCGTGTTTCCGTTCACGCGCCTGGTGCACATCTGGAGCGGATTTGCCTCGGTGTTCTACCTGCTGCGCCCGTATCAGCTCATGCGCAGCCGCGGCGCGAACCGTTAGGCGTTGTATTCATACAAGATCGACGAGCTGCGCGGACGGTATTTCGTCCGCGCAACATCGCGACGCCGCAGCAATGGCGGCGGCGGTTAATTTCGCCGCACACTGGCGGCGCAAGGATCAGGCGGGTTTTCGCAGTGCCGCGGTGCCGTTGGCGTCGAGCGCGCCGTCGGCGCCCAGGCTCACGCCGAACAAACTCTCGGCCTGGGCGCGAGTATAGTAGCCGCGCATCACGTCCTGCGCCACGCGCTGCGGCTCGCGTTTCAACGGATCGCCGAAGCCGCCGCCGCCGGGCGTGGAGACGTAGATGCGGTCCCCCGGCTGCAGCTCGATGTCCTGGTCCTTGGACAAATGCGGCGGTATATAGCTCTTGCCGCCGCGCTCGATGCGCACCTTGTTCACGCCCCCATCCGCGCCGCCGAGCGCGCCCAGGGGGCCGGTGCGGCCGTGGTCCATCACCATCGAGGCGCGCGCCGTGCCGCGGCGCAGGCGTATGGTGTAATTGACCCCGAAACCGCCGCGGTGCTCGCCCGCGCCGCCGGAGCCTTCGTGCAGCGAATATTCCTCGAACAACACCGGGTAATACTGCTCCATCACCTCGATCGGCGTGGTCTTGGAAATGCCTATGGTGGAGCAGCCGTTCGACAGGCCGTCGCCGTGCGGATTGCCGCCGTAGCCGCCGCCGGAGATCACGTACATGACATAGGAGCGCTGGCGCCTGGGATCGTTGCCGCCCAGCGCCAGGTTGCCGCTTGATCCGGCCGGCGCGGCGAACAACTGC
>JBQMQE010000420.1:0-3182 GCA_052172655.1 Burkholderiales bacterium | reverse complement strand
GTGGTGACCGAGTCGCCGAAGATGCCGAGGACGCGCGCGCCGGTGATGTTGCCGATGGCGCCCGGCTGCATGCCGAAGCCCTCGAAGAAAGGCGGCTCGGCGATATAGCTGGACTTGGGCCAGTCGTACACCTGGCCCGAGGCCGAGCTGATGCCCTGCCATAGCGGGTTGTCCTTGCCCGGATTGGTGTACAGGCGCTGGAAGGTCTTGGGATTCATCGCGTATTTCATGCAGGCGTGAATCTCGTCGCTCGTCGGCCAGACATCGCCGATCCACACATCCTTGCCGTCTTTTCCCTTGCCCAGCGGCTCGGTCATCAGGTCGCGCAGCATGGTGCCGGCGATGGCGTAAGCCACGACCAGCGGTGGCGAGGCGAGGAAGTTGGCGCGCAGATTGGGATGAATGCGCGCCTCGAAATTGCGGTTGCCCGAGAGCACCGCCGCGCAGACGAGGTCATTTGCGACGATGGTCTCTTCGATTGGTTCGGCCAGCGGCCCGGCGTTGCCGATGCAGGTGGTGCAGCCGTAGCCGGCAAGGAAGAAGCCGAGTTTCTCCAGGTAGGGCAGCAGGCCGGCGTTGGTGAGGTATTCGGTCACCACGCGCGATCCGGGCGCGAGCGAGGTCTTGATGTGCGGCTTGACCGTGAGGCCGCGTTCCACCGCCTTTTTCGCGAGCAGGCCGGCGGCGAGCAGCACGCTCGGATTGGACGTATTGGTGCAGGAGGTGATCGCGGCGATGAGCACGTCGCCCGAGCCGACCTCCACGCCGCTGCGCGCCTTGTAGCGTTTCTTCAGGTCTTCCGGCCTCTTGGCGAAGCCGTTGTCGGCCACGGGCAGCGCGTAGAGTTCGGCGAATTTCGATTTCACCTTGCCGATTTCGATGCGATCCTGCGGGCGCTTGGGGCCGGCTAGCGAAGGCGCCACGGTGGCGAGGTCGAGTTCGAGTTCCTGGCTGTAGTCGATCGCGCCTTTCTTCGGTATGCCGTACAGGCCCTGCGCCTTGAAGTAGGACTTGAACGCGTCGATTTCCTCGGGCGTGCGGCCGCTGCCTTCGAAATAGGCGATGGTCTTGTCGTCGACCGGGAAAAAACCCATGGTGGCGCCGTACTCCGGCGCCATGTTGGCGATGGTCGCGCGGTCGGGCAGAGCGAGGCTGCTGGCGCCTTCGCCGAAGAACTCGACGAATTTGCCGACTACTTTGGCGTTGCGCAGCATTTCGGTGACGGTGAGCACCAGGTCGGTGGCGGTGACGCCGCCGCGCAGCTTGCCTTTCAAATGCACGCCGACCACGTCCGGCGTGAGGAAGTACACCGGCTGGCCGAGCATGCCGGCCTCGGCTTCGATGCCGCCCACCCCCCAGCCGACCACGCCGATGCCGTTGATCATGGTGGTGTGGCTGTCGGTGCCGACGAGAGTGTCCGGATAGTAGACGCCGTCCTTCTTGTGCACGCCGCGCGCGAGATACTCGAGGTTGACCTGGTGCACGATGCCCACGCCGGGGGGCACGACCTTGAACGTGTCGAAGGCCTGCATGCCCCATTTCATGAACTGGTAGCGCTCCTGGTTGCGCTGAAATTCCAGCTTCATGTTCAGGTCGAGCGCATTCTTGCTGCCATAGTTGTCGATCTGGATCGAATGGTCCACCACCAGGTCCACCGGTACCAGCGGCTCGATCACTTTCGGGTTTTTGCCCATCCTGTCGGCAACGTTGCGCATCGCAGCGAGGTCGGCCAGCAGGGGCACGCCGGTGAAATCCTGCAGCACGATGCGCGCCAGCACGAACGGGATCTCATTGGTGCGCGCGGCCTTGGGCTTCCAGCCGGCGAGCTGGCGCAGGTGCGCCTCGGTGACTTTCTTGCCGTCGCAATTCCTCAGCACCGATTCGAGCACGATGCGGATCGACACCGGCAGACGCGAGATCTTGCCCAGGCCGGCTTTCTCCAGGGCGGGCAGGGAATAGAACTTGCCGGTCTTGCCGGAGGCGAGTTTGAATTCTTGCAGCGTGCTAAACAGGTTATGCGGCATTGAAGCCTCCATCGTTGATCCAGATAGTGTCGGGATTGCATCGCGGGGTGGCGGTATTCGCGGCGATTCGTTCTTTGTCGGCGAGCAGGCGCGCGCGGCGCTCCAGCAACTCGCTCAACTGCTCGTCGCAGCGCGCGATCGGCGTGGGATAGCGTCGGATTTCGTCCGAGAGCCTGGCGATCATTGCATCGAGTTCGGTACTCATGGCGGGTAGTCCTCGCATCAGATGACGAACAGGTCGACGAACTCGTTGACCGGCGTCGCCTCCAGCCGCTTTGCATCCTGGCACAGCGCCAGGATTGTACCGCGTTGCTTTTCCGGGAAGCGCCGCGCGAGGTTGGTCTTGAACTTCTCCACCAGCAGCGGCACGCCGTCCTTGCGCCGGCGGCGGTGCCCGATCGGATATTCGACGACGACTTCCCCGGTCTTCTTGCCGTCCTTGAACTCGACCGTGATCGCGTTGGCGATGGAGCGTTTGTCCGGATCGTGGTAGTCGCGGCTGAAACCCTTGTCCTCGACGCACACCATTTTATCGCGCAGCGCGTCGATGCGGGGATCGGCGGCAACCGCGTCCTCGTAGTCGCCCGCGGTGAGCCTGCCGAAAATGAGCGGCACCGCAACCATGTACTGAATGCAGTGGTCGCGGTCGGCCGGGTTGCTGAGCGGCCCCTTCTTGTCGATGATGCGGATCGCCGATTGATGGGTGCGGATGGTGATTTTCTTGACGTCGCCGATGCGGTCCTTGACCTGCGCGTGCAGCGCCATCGCGCACTCGGCCGCCGTCTGCGCGTGGAACTCGGCCGGGAACGCGATCTTGAACAGCACATGCTCCATCACGTAGGAGCCATAGGGGCGCTGGAACTTGAATTCCTTGCCGCGGAACAACACGTCGTAGAAGCCCCAGGTCGGCGCGGAGAGCACCGACGGGTAACCCATCTCGCCCTTGGCCGCCATCAGCGCCAGGCGCACCCCGCGGCTGGTGGCGTCGCCAGCCGCCCAGGATTTGCGCGAGCCGGTATTGGGGGAATGGCGGTAGGTGCGCAGCGACTGGCCGTCGACCCAGGCGAGCGACAGCGCGTTGATGATCTCCTCCCGCGCGAGGCCGAGCATATTGGCGACCACCGCTGTGGTCGCGACCTTGACCAGCACCACATGATC
>JBQMQE010000419.1:0-3240 GCA_052172655.1 Burkholderiales bacterium | reverse complement strand
CGAGTGCAGCCTGCGCGTCCTTGATGTCCGAGATCATATTGCGGCCCGTCGAGGCCTGCCTGAAGTAATCTGCTAGACGCTCGGCCCGCGCCAAGAGAAACCGAAGATACGCACCAGTGCACAGGCTGGAAAGGTCATTACGAGTTATTGAATCGGTACCCAGGACTTTCGCGAGGGCGCCTTGCGCCATTATGTGGGTCGTGGTGATTGGTACCCGCTGTTTATCTGGCCAGTCCACCGCACCGATTGTGCGGAACCGCTGTTCGATCTCTTTACGGGCTTCGGTAGTCGATGCCTTGAGTGCCGTATTGGTGCTTCCGTCTGTCAGTCGCAGAGTTACTGAGCCTTCATCCGAGGAATTCGTGTGCGTTAGGTAACGAGCTGGGATAGGCTTATCTTCATAGTCGAGGACTTGGCCGGTTAGAGCAAATTCGATTGCTTGAGACAGGGAAGATTTTCCGGATGCATTTCCCCCGTAGATGATCGTGAGTTTCCTGCCGAATTGAAGGGATAGCGAACGCCGGATACCCCGAAAACCGGCGACGTCCAGCGAGCTAGCGCGGAGAGTCGTCACGGTTGACTTTCAGGCTGCTCCGCCATGCTTTGCACAAGCGTGGTCGGAGCATGGTCGTCAAGGAACGTTGTTGCCAGCACGGACGACTCGAAGTTGCGAGCCGCTATTGTCTCCACGTCGTTTCCGGGCGTGCCCGCCCCCCTTGGGACGAACGGCAACGGAAGGAAAGGCAGGACATCGCGGGGCAGCTGGTCCATGAACGCCACCAGGCGTCGGCACTTGGACACATCACGGCAAAATGCAGCTGCTGCGGCGGCTAGATTCGGAGTCTTCTTGGAGTTAACGATGACGATTAGGTAGCGTGACCAAGTTGCTGCCATGCGAAATGATTCGTTGCGTAACGCCGTGTCGACCTTACCGAACCAGTCTGTGGCCTGATCCGAACCCTCCATCAAGGCTACGAGCCTGTGCGAATCGGGCGCCTCGAATATGGCGCTGCCGCGTTGGAGATATCCGGCGCTCGACAGCTCGTGTTCCAATGCTTGTAGCAAGGTCATCATGCGTACACTTTTGGAAAAAGTGACTCAATTCGAGTGCGTGCCGCTGCGGTGCTTGGCTGCGCCAGGTTTTGCCTTAACTGGTGAGTAGAACGGAACTCAACGTCGTCAAGTCGAATTGTCACAGAACTCTCCTCGGTTTTCATAGGAATGTCAGCTAACTGCGCACTCGTCGAAGTGACGCGATCGGCCCGGAGGACATCCCCCACTTTGGTGGCGTCCACGTTGGCGGGGGTAGCCACGACGCAAATGAGGAGAACACCCGCAGGGATCGCTGAGACGTCGAACATCTGGGAACGCGGAAAGTGCGCCGTTAAGGCAGCGTCCGCATTGGGGGCGTAAAGGATAGAGACCGTCCTGCCGAGAAGGCTGCAATTGCCTCCGTCACACGGTATCAGACGCACGTCGTCGCCGCCAGTCGCTAAAAGTTTTGCTCCTTCGACAAGTTCATGAACGATGCTAGCAACATTTGCCCAAGTGGGTGCCTCGGCGCAGATGATGCGAAAGAAAACGTCATTGGCCGCGGCTGTGACCAGTTCTCTTAGGATGTATTCCGGCGCGCCCTGATGCAAAGCTGTCGCTGCGGCGTTTGTTGTTTCGGTCATCTCTCCGCTTTGTAACTCCTGCCGCTGAGCCATGGCGGCGGTTCGCATGAGGCCGACACACAGTCCATTCAGCGCCGCGCCTGCGGGGGAAAGTACCTCTTCGACTTTGCCGGAGCAGATGCGGTTGCCAAGCGCACTCGCACCAGCGTTGGTCGTGACAAGGTCGGCCGACCAGATACATCCTGTTCGGTCCGGTATCCCAAATCCACGGTAATTCGCGGCGCCTGGCAGATGCCACAGCTCTCTATACACATGATCAAAAGCCGGACCGCGAGGTGATGTAGGGGGCACCACGACGTTGCACATACCGTCGCACTCACTGCTCATGGCTTGATTGACGAAAAGAAATCGAATCCGGTCAGTGTGAGCCCCGTGTGTGTATGCGTAATGCAATTGTGGCCCGGTGTGCTGTGCTTCCGTGTCCTTGCTTTGTTGAATGACCGGCACGATATCAATCGGGTTAGGCACTTCAGCGGTAAGCTTTTGCCAAAGGCCTTCAGGCCACACGAATTCAGAACAAATGAGGGGAACGACGGTGAGGGCAGGGTTTCCAAGCCGGATGGTGACAAATGGTCCGCTGCCTGTCGCCATCGGTGCGGCTTCATTCTCAGCACGGCTGGCAACGCACTTCGCGCGGACAGTGGCGATGAACCGCTCCGGCGTCTTTATGAGAATGAGAGCAGAGTTAACGTAAGCGTCAGGTCCATCGTGCAAGGGTTGCGATTGCCCGACGCCACCGAGCAACGTCGTGTACTGTTGGCGCGTCAACCCTTCAACCCCACCAAAGAAGACCAACGAGGTCGCGCTCGCTTGCATCATTGCGAGGAGTTGGGGAACGGTGTGGCGGGGGATCGCAAGTTCCGGAACCATGGCGATGTGCACTCCGGACTCGAGCGCACGTCCAAGGAAATGGCGGCATACTTGATCTGCTCTTTCAGGGTTATCGACGACAAACCTAGTACCATCGGCTGATGTTTCAGGCCGCAGTCCCCAGTCTCCCTGCAGAGAAGACGTCCGCAAGGTTTGGTTGACATTGAATTCAGGTACGTTGATTACAACCATCGCAGGCGTAGAGACATAGCCTCTGCCAGAATGCGCATCCAGTTAATCCAGATGCGGCTTGTCTCCTTTCGCGGCTCCCTTGTACTAAGAATAATACGACGCACGGTCGTGGCTTCCCAATGCCCGTCGCGTGCGGTTAGTATGCCACGAGCATTGAGCGCATTGGCGATCGCGGAATAAGTATCGGCAATAGAGAGTATCGGCAATAGAGTTAGGTCCGGACGCCCAGCGGGACAATTCTTCCTCCCCGCCAGTGACGGCTGGAGGCCGAACAGAGACTGCCGCCAAATCACAGTCCAGCGATCCGCAGTCGCTGTTGCACCGCACAACGCCGGATCAATCCCCGGGAATCGGAAACCCCAATTTCCAAGAGTTGACGTTCATTCAGACAGGAGGGAATACTACTTTTCCATGCGGGCTGCCGTGCGCGAATCTCCGAAACTACTTCCTTGCCGCCAGCTCACTTCTCCCCGGCATCACCACGCCAACCTGAGCACCACCA
>JBQMQE010000418.1:0-3264 GCA_052172655.1 Burkholderiales bacterium | reverse complement strand
TCGAGCAGCCGGGCAAAATGCCTGTGCTCGGCGTGCCACAGGGCGATCGAATCAGACATACGGCCTCCCAGGGGATTTCAGCGCGCGCATGCGGCCTGCCTAGCGGACGCCGGGCCCAGCGCCGCCTCCACCACCGCCAGCGCCGCCTCCACCACCGCTGCGACCGCCACCGCGACCGCCGCTACGGCCGATGGTCCTGCGGCCGCGGTTGCGCGGCGGATTGTGCGACTTTTCCGGCCGCGGCAACTGCTGGCCCCGCGGTCGCGCGGTCCTTGACGTCGCGCCATGGCTCCTGACGCCGGCCATGGACTGCACCCGGTTGATTTCGTTCGTCACCGCTTCGACATTGGCCACGCACACCGTGTCCGAGCCATGCAGTTGCAGGGCTTCTTTCTCCTGCTCGAGCAGAGCCTGCAATTTGCGCAGCGCCTCGCTGCACGCCACCGCCAGGCCCGACTCCTTTTCGGTTCCCTGTCGATGCATCTCGATAGCGGCGATGCCGTCGGTCACTTCGTCGCTTGCCATTCGTGTGCTCATGCCAATAGCTCTCCGTATTTTTTTGGGAACGCGCTCAAACGCTGCGATGGCACCCGGTGCCTGCCTGCGGCGCGCGGCTTGCGCCGCGCCCTGTGCGGCGCCGTGCCGCTTCAGAACTCCGCTCTAGGCGCAAGCCTAGTCGCGCCTACGCCAGCCTCGTGGCGCGGGTCTAGGGCTGGGCCGCGCTGCGGCGGCGAAACCCCCAGCGCTGAATCATACTATAAACCGCGCCCGGCTCGCGCTGCGGCATTTGATCAAAGTCAAGCTTGGTGCGAACAGAGCGCCGGCGGCGGCATCGGCGCCTCCGTGAAAGCGAGCTTGTGCCCCGAAGGAAGTCCCCCTGGGGGACTTGCGAATTCTACTGTTCGCGAGCAAGCGCGCTCCCACAATCCGGTCGGTTCGTCAAACCTATACCGAGATGACCAGCTTCTGGTAGAGACCGCCGTAATATGTCTCTTTGCGTATCTGCGCCGGAGCGACGCTCTCGGGCAGCCACTGCGCGATTTCATGCTGCCACAGGTCGAGCGCGTAGGGCTCGAGTGCACGCAGCACCGGGCGCAACAGGTAGCGCAAGGGGTGCAGGCGGCGCGGCAGGTGATAATCGACCAGCACCAGCTTGCCGCCGGGCTTGACCACGCGCAAGGTCTCGCGCAGGGTCTGCCGGCGCGACGCCGCCGGTTGCTCGTGCAGCAGGAAAAAAAGAATCGCCTGGTCATAGCTCGCGTCCTCGAAACCGAGCGCGGTCGAATCGTGCTGATGCAGCGTCACCGGCGCCGCGGCCGGGAGTTTTTCGCGCAGATTGCGCAACTGGATCGGCAGCACGTCGACGACGTCGAGCGAGCCGCCCGGCGCCACGCGGGCGGCAAGGTGCTCGGAAAAGTTTCCATAGACGCAGGCGACCTGCAGCGTACGCCCCGGAACTACACTTCCGAGTTCCGCCAGGGCGGCGTCGCGCAGCCGGGCGAAGTTGCCCCAAAGAATCAGATTGACCAGCCACTGCCGCTCGAAAAAGCTGACGGCATTCGGATGGATGTAGGCCCACCAGTAAGTCTGTTGCAGGTAGCTCGGAACGGCCTGCGGCCGCGATAGACCTAACGCATCTTGCTCGCCTTTGTCGCTCATGCGTGTGTACTCGTTGTTGGTGTTGCCGCCAGCCTCGCCTCAAGGCGCAATATGCCACATTCCTCAGCTACACGGTGGCGTAGGCTTGATATGGCTCAATCGGAGTTCGCCTCTTCGGAGTACCTTGGTCGTCGGGAACTCTTCTTCGGGGAATCAGCTTGGACCCAGCTCGCGACCAGAATTCAATGCACCCAGCCGGCACCGGCGCCGCGCGCCTGGACCGGTTGATCGCGGCGCTGCGCCAACCCGCGTGCTATGCACACGCGGTCGAACGCGTCGAACTGCTGCAGACCCACATCTCCTGCGTCCTGCTCGCCGGAGACTATGCCTATAAGATCAAGAAACCGGTGAATCTCGGCTTTCTGGATTTCAGCACGCTCGCCGCGCGCAAGCTCTATTGCGAGGAAGAGCTGCGCCTGAACCGCCGCACCGCGCCGGCACTGTATCTGGACGTGCTCGCCATCGGCGGCAGCGAGTCGGCGCCGGTGCTCGGCGGCGGCGGAGCCCCGATCGAATACGCGCTGCGCATGCGGCGCTTCGAGCAGGACGCGCTGCTCGACCGCATGGCGCGGCGCGGCGCGCTCACGCCGCAGCACATTGATGCGCTCGCGCGCGGCCTGGCCGCGTTTCATGCCGAGATCGAGCGCGCCGGCGCCGGCGCGGCGTATGGAAGCCCCGAGCGCATACTCGCGCCCGCGCTGCAGAACTTCGAGCAAATGCTGCCGCTGGCGAGCGCGAAAGCGGACATCGCGCTGCTCGCGCGGCTGCGCGACTGGACCAGGCGCGAGCATGCCGCGCTCGCCGCGGTGTTCGCCGCGCGCAAGCGCGACGGCTGGGTGCGCGAGTGCCACGGCGACCTGCACCTGGGCAACATCGCGCTGCTCGGCGGCGTGCCCACGCCTTTCGACGGCATCGAGTTCAATCCGGACTTTCGCTGGATCGACGTCATGAATGAAGTCGCGTTTCTGGTGATGGACCTGCTCGATCACGGCCTGCCGCGGCTCGCGTTTCGCTTTCTCAATGCCTATCTTGAATTCACCGGTGACTACGCCGGACTGCGCGTGCTGCGCTTCTACCTCGTTTATCGCGCCCTGGTGCGCGCCAAGGTGTCCTGCCTGCGCGCGCATCAGGCGGGCATCGCGGCGCACGAGAAAGGCGAGCTGGAGCGGGAATACCGCCGGCATCTCAATCTCGCCGAGCGGTTGGCCGCCCCTGCGCACGCGGCGATGCTGATCATGCACGGGCTGTCAGGATCGGGAAAAACCACCATCGCGCAGAATTTGCTCGAAGCGCTGGGCGCGGTGCGCCTGCGCTCCGACGTGGAGCGCAAGCGCCTGTTCGGCATCGCCGCTGGGGAGCGCTCGGGCTCGGGGCTGGACGCCGGCCTGTACACAGCGGCCGCGAGTGAGCGCACCTACGCGCGCCTGGCCGAACTCGCGCGCGAGGTGCTCGCGGCGGGTTATCCGGTCATCGTCGATGCGGCTTTTCTCAAACACGACGAGCGCGAGCGCTTTGCCGCGCTTGCGCTTGTCGCGGGCGCGCGCTTCCTCATCGCCGCGTGCACCGCCGCGCCGGCCGCGCTGCGCGCGCGCGTGGCCGCGCGCG
>JBQMQE010000417.1:0-3281 GCA_052172655.1 Burkholderiales bacterium | reverse complement strand
GATTCACACTCGCATGGGTAGAAATGTGGGTAATCCATATTGCAAGAATATGAGTATAAATGAATCAATGCGTTATCTATAAAACTGGCGGATCGTTACTCCGCCACAGCCGGCATAACAGATACTTTTCTATCGGATTTGCCCCCTATGTAGAGAATCGAGGGGTAAGCATGTGGGTAAGCCTGATCGCGCTGAAATTAGCGTTTATGATTCAGTTAGATAGTAACTGATTTGGCAGACGCACCTTCCGCCAGTTTAGCGTTCAAGGAAATCCGAAATTGTCCAAGTAATGTGCAGCCCCTTATAGCGCGCTTCCTCGGTATGTCCCTCTTGTTGCTCCACATAATCGAGTGGCCAGCATAATCGGCCGAACCTGCCGTTCGAGCTTCGCTGCCGATAAAGTCATCGATCTGACTGGTGAGTGTCCGTTACGAAGATTACGACGGTTGGCATCGACGTTGGTTGCCTTGATCGCGTTAACTCCACCGTCTGGTCGTCGCTAGTCTGTACCACCCTGCTGCGCACGTTTTCGATCCGCTGCGCCGCGGCAATCGCCTTGAAACCTATTCACATGTAGGCAGTGCACACATCCCCTTCGGAGTTGAAGGTTTCGAGGGCGCTGTAGTCCGGGTGCCAGCGATTGCCTGCGCGCAGCGTGAGCGCATCCAGTTCACGCAAAGTGGCGCGGCCCTGCTCGCGCAATTGCGCCGCGCATTTCTCGAGATCCGGAAAATGTTGCAACGCATCCCACCAGATCGCGCGCCCGGCGAGAAAGCCATTGGCACCCGCAGCGTAGGCGTACTCCATCACCCGCACGAACTGCGCCGGTGTAACGCCGGCTGAGAGCATTACCCAGGGCATGCCGGCGTCGCGGCAGATGGCGCCCATCTCGCCGAACCACTGTTGAGCCTGCAGATGCGCGCTGCCGCCGTCGCGCGCCGGAAGCGTCGCGCCGGGCAGAGGGCTTTCGAGTTTCAACAGGTCCACGCCGTAGCGGGGATGCACGAATTCGCGCACGCTGCCGAGCACCAGTTGGGCACGCTTGTCGAGCGTATCGAAATCATCGGACGTGCGGCGCGCGCTTCTGGCATACGGGTAGACCAGCAACTCGAGCACCAGCGCGATGTCGTGGCGGCGGCACTCCTGGCCAATGCTTTCGACATAGCTCTTCTGGTGCGCGAGGATGTCCGGGTCGGCATCGGGCCGAAACCACGCGAGCACCTTCACGCCGTCGCCGCCGGCGCGCTTGATCTTTTCTACGCTCCAGTTGCGGATCGAACGCGAGCTGCGGCCGCCCCGCGTGTCCTCGAAGCGATGGTCCTCCAGCGTCACCACGAAACCGGTGCGCGCGGGCAGTTTTGCCAGCGCGCCGGGAAACGAAAAGTTGGGATCCAACAGCACCGCGCTGACGTGTTCGCCCAGCTCTTCCACGAGCATGCGCTTGATCCCCACCATGTCCGCGAAGCTAACTTGGTCCACGCCGATGCCGAGTTTTTTCGAAATGAAGGATGAAATTTGATGGCGCTGATCGACGGCCATCATGTTGAAGTGACCCGCCGGCGTGGTCATGCGGCGCAGGCCCCACTGCTTACCCAGACGCAATTTGATGGACATGCGATGAAGCAGCTTCGCTTGGGAAGGAAACAAAATCACCCCGTGCCAGGCCAATAATGTACACCTGACAAGAAGAGCGCCGTATCGCCTTAGTCGGCGAATTGAATGTACGCGCCCATTCGCAATGTCTATTGACAATAATCAATCGTCAGGCCCGCCGTGCGCTATCTAATTGTCTGCATGACATCGCAGCAACACCACCCGTCCGAGCGTGCTTACGATACGTTTCACATGGGGCGTTCAGGCATGGATCTTTATAGCAACGATATCGGGGCTAGGTTTGTCGATATCCGGAGTTTTGCCGCCTACGTCGGCGGCTCGCCCACGAACATGAGCGTCGGCTGCCGCCGGCTGGGCTTGAAGTGCGCGCTCCTGACCGCGTTTGGCGAGGACCCGATCGGCGATTTTGTCGCCCATTTTCTGACCCAGGAAGGGGTGGACATCCGCTCCAGCCCGCGCAAACCCGGTCGGCATACCAGCGCGGTCGTGCTCGGCATCGAGCCACCCGACAAATTTCCGCTGGTCTTCTACCGCGACAACTGCGCCGATATCGCACTGACGATCGATGACGTTCTCGCCGCGCCGATCGCCCAGAGCCGCGTGTTCCAGTTTGCCGGTACGAATCTCAGCCAGGAGCCGAGCCGGAGCGCCACCCTGTATGCGGCGGAGCTAGCCCGAAAGGCCGGCACGGCCGTCGTCCTCGATCTGGATTTCCGGCCGAACCAGTGGCACGACCCCCGCGCCTTCGGCACCGCGGTGCGCTCCGCATTGCGTTGCGCGGACATGGTAATGGGCACCGAGGACGAGATCAACGCCGCCATGCTGACCGATCCCGGCGCCGTCCAATTGACGCATTCCCAGGTGAGCGATGCACGGGTGAGCGGGAATACGGCGGAACATGTGGCCGACCTACTGGATTTTGGACCCACGGTGGTCGTCGAGAAACTCGGGGAGGCGGGCTGCCGGGTGCACCAGCGGGGCAAGGGGTCGGAGGACGTGCCGGGCTTCCCGGTGACGGTTCAGAACATCCTCGGGGCCGGTGATGCCTTCGGGGCAGGCTTTCTCTATGGGTACGTGAAAGGATGGGACCTGCGCAAGTCCGCCAGGCTGGGTAACGCCTGCGGCGCGATGGTGGTGACCCGCCACGGCTGCTCGATTTCGATGCCCTTCTGGGACGAGGTGACGGCCTTTGCCGACGAGCGCGGCGGGTTGTGATGACGATGCTGTGGGCTAGACGGCATGAATAACCCGGTGTTGCAGCGTTTCGATCTGGATGGAAAGTCGGTTGTCATCACCGGCGGCGGGGGTGCGCTATGCGGCGCCATGGCCGACGCCCTTGGGACGATGGGCGTGAAGGTGGCCGTTCTGGACATCAGCCCGGAAAAAGCAGAAGTCCGGGCGCAGGCGATCACCGGCGCCGGCGGGAGCGCCCTCGCATTTGCCTGCGACGTCCTGGATGCGGTTCAGCTCCGGCGGTGCGCTGAGAAGGTCTCCGCCGTCTGGGGACCGCCCGATCTGCTGATCAACGGCGCCGGCGGCAACGACCCTCGGGGAAGCACCTCGGTCGAATTCGAGGAGCCGGCAAAAGAGGGGGCGACGGCCCAGTCCTTCTTCGACCTCGACCCCGCCGGTTTTCGTCAGGTGTTCGATCTGAATTTCATGGGGAC
>JBQMQE010000416.1:0-3283 GCA_052172655.1 Burkholderiales bacterium | reverse complement strand
TCGCCGGAGCCGCGTCGATTCTCGGTGCGATCAATATGATCACCACCATATTCAACATGCGGGCGCCCGGCATGACGCTGCATAAGATGCCGCTATTCGTCTGGTCGATGCTGGTGACGAGCTTTCTTGTGCTCCTCGCCCTCCCCGTGCTCGCCGGCGCGCTCACCATGCTTCTCACTGACCGCAACTTCGGCACGACATTCTTCACGCCGGCTGGCGGCGGTGATCCCATCCTCTACCAGCACCTGTTCTGGTTCTTCGGCCACCCCGAGGTCTACATCATGATCCTTCCGGGTTTCGGCATCATCAGCCATGTGATAGCGACGTTTTCAGGCAAGCCGATTTTCGGCTACCTCGGCATGGCTTACTCCCTGGTGGCCATCAGCATCATCGGCTTCATCGTCTGGGCGCACCACATGTTCGACTCGGGGGTCGGTGCTTCGACCCAAGCATTCTTCACTTTCAGCTCGATGGTCATCGCGGTCCCGTCGGGCATCAAGATCTTCTCCTGGACGGCGACTATGTGGGGCGGTTCGGTTCGGTTCCGCGTGCCGATGCTTTGGGCACTGGGCTTCATTTTCATGTTCACGATCGGCGGGGTCACCGGAATCATGGTCGCCAACGCGAGCGTCGACCGCCTCCTGCATGACACCTATTACGTCGTGGCGCACTTCCACTACGTCCTGTCCGTGGCGGCGGTATTCGCAATTTTCGCCGGTTGGTACTTCTGGTTCCCGAAAATGTTCGGCTACCAATACTCGGAATCCATCGGCAGGGTGCATTTCTGGCTGACGTTCGTCGGCACCAACCTTGCCTTCTTCCCTATGCATTTTCTGGGATTGTCGGGCATGCCGCGGCGCTACGCCGACTATCCCGATGCGTTTGCGCTTTGGAATAAGGTCGCATCCATCGGCGCCTACGTCGCTCTACTGGGCTTGGCGTTCTTTTTTATCGGCGTCCTCGAGGCTTTTTGGCGTCAACGCAGAGCCGAAGGAAACCCCTGGGGTGCAGGTGCCACCACCTTGGAATGGGGGCTGCCGTCGCCGGTGCCCTTCCATACCTTCAACACGCTTCCCCGCATCACCGCGTAACCTGAAAAGCAGTGAGGACGCTCCAGCGGTCACCGCCGACTACTTGGCTGCAACGCCTCTTTCAACACCACGGCCTGGTTATGTTGGGTATCACGCGCGCCGAATAAAAGCGTGACCCGCCGTTTGGCGGCCTGTGCTTTGAGCCCTTCCAGTTCCTTGGCATGTTTTCGCAATTCGCGGCGATAGCGCAGGCGAAAGTCCGCCCATCGCTGCGGATCGTGGTTGAACCACTTCCGCAGTTCTGTCGATGGTGCGACCTCCTTGATCCAGAAATCGAGCGCGGCGGCCTTCTTGGTGATCCCGCGCGGCCATACGCGGTCGACGAGCACCCTCAAACCGTCCGTGCGCGCCGGAGCGTCATAGATGCGCTTGATTTGAACGCCTGGCATGTGTTTTTCCTCCGATCACTGCGACTTGGCGAGAAGTCGCCTGGCAGTCCCACCTCACGGCGAGAGTCTGCCGGCGCTTTTCGGTTGCCGAATTGGGGGGACCGCGAGTTGGCCGAGGATAGCGGCTGGTTTCGCCACGAGTTCGGCAAGCGTCCAATTATCGAGAACTTCGAAATACGCGTCGAGCGCCTGTTGCAGCGCGCCCCGCAGGCGACAGACGGGCGTAATGCGGCAGGTGTTGCCGGCACGAAAGCATTCCACCAAGGCAAAATCATCTTCCATCGCCCGGATGACGGAGCCGACTGAGATTTCAGTTGCCCGCCTTGCGAGGCGAATTCCACCGCCGCGCCCGCGCACTGTTTCGATATAGCCTTGCCGCGCCAATCCGTGAACGACTTTCATCAAGTGGTTTTCCGAGATTCCGTATGCCTGCGCGATCTCTTGGATTGTCACCAATCGACGCGGCATGGCGCCCGCATACATGAGGACGCGCAATGAGTAGTCCGACAGGTGGGTAAGCCGCATGTGATCGCCTCACGGAGCCTGGACGCTTGATTTAACGAGCGGTCCTTATAAGATGTACGCAATATCCATCTTTGGTCAAGTAGTCCATGCTGCTGCCGCATCCCAAATCCCCCGGTCTCGAGGTAGGTGTCACAGCCGCCATGATTCGCCGGCTCGTAGACGGGTTTTACGCGCACGTGCGGCGCGACGAGGAGCTCGGGCCGGTCTTTGCCGCGCACGTGCAAGACTGGGGAGAGCATCTCGACAAGATGTGCGCCTTCTGGTCGTCGGTCACCTTGATGACGGGAGGCTACAAGGGTCGGCCAATGGACGTTCATGCTCGGCTGCCGGAAATCTCCGACGCGCTTTTCTTGCGATGGCTGCAGTTGTTTCGACGCGCTGCCAGAGAATACTGCCCACCCGACGCGGCCGCACTTTTCATTGATCGGGCCGAGCGCATCGCTGATTCCCTGAAATTGGGCATTGCTATCCGTCGCCAGAGTGGCGCCCACGTCGTTGCAGATTAGGAGCTGTCATGTCGCTTCGAACATTAGACAAGCCTGGTGCACACGGGAAGCCCACAGAGTCCGCGACGCCGGTCGCGCGCCTTGCCACATCGGCAGCGATGCGTGTCGCACTCACGCACGAGCTCAGTCAGCCGTTGTCCGCTCTCGCGACCTACATTCATGCTGGGCGTCGGCTACTCAAAGTCGATGAGCTCGATCGCGAACTCCTGGCTGAAACGATGAAAAAGGCCGAGACCGAGATCAAACGCACCCGCGACGTCCTTAAGAGGCTGCGGGGATTCGTAACCAGCGACAAAGCGGAGCCTTTGCCGGTCAACCTGCTCGACCTCATACGGACCGTGGCGGACCGTTTGGCCAATGAAGCGTCGACCAGAGCGGTCCGTATCGATGTCGAGCCGGCGACAATTCCAATCGTGATGGTGGATCCTCTTCAGATCAAGCAGGTTCTCGTCAATATCTTGAGCAACGCGATCGACGCCGCGGCCGACACGCGCGGCGGCACCGTGCGCGTGCGTTGCCGTCATGACAGCGGAACCATCGAGATCGTCGTCGACGACAACGGGCGCGGCATATCATCGGAAATCGCCGCTCATTTGTTTGAGCCCTTCCAGACAACAAAGACGCGCGGCATGGGCCTTGGACTACCGCTGAGCCGCCAAATCGTTGAGGCCCATGGCGGGCGAATCTGGTGGGAGCCGACAGCTCCCGAGGGGACACGCTTTCACGTGGTCCTGCCTGTAAGTGCACCGGTCCCGATATGAAGCATCACGCC
>JBQMQE010000415.1:0-3310 GCA_052172655.1 Burkholderiales bacterium | reverse complement strand
GCGTTCAAGCCGGCGCCCTGATGCGCGCGCTGCATCGCGCTTTCGATTTTCTCGGACAGCACGCCACGCTGTTTCTCGCCGGCGGCGTGCTGCTGGGCTTGCTCCTGCCGCAGCTCGCCGCGTTCGCGCGCCCGATGCTGATCGCCGGCCTGCTGATCCCGCTGGTGATCGCGCTGTTGCGTCTGGACTGGGGCGCGCTCGCGGCCTATGCGCGCCGTCCCGGCTTGGTGGCGCTGATCACCGCCGGGCTGCTGCTCGCCTCGCCCGCGCTGATGTGGCTCGCGCTGAAGGTTTTCAGCCTGCCGCCGGCACTGGTGCAGGGACTGACGCTGATGGCGGCGGCCTCGCCCATCGTCTCCTGCGCGGCGATCAGCCTGATCCTCGGGCTGGACGCAGCGCTCGCCGTGGTCGTCATCGTCGTCACCACCGCGCTGATTCCGTTTTCGCTGCCGATGGTGGCGCTGTGGCTGCTCGGCCTTAAGATCGACATCGATCTCGCCACTTTCATGCTGCGCCTGGTAGCGATGGTCGGCGGGTCGTTTGCCGCTGCGCTCGCGCTGCGGCGCCTGGTGCCGCGGCAAAAGCTGGAAGCCAACGCGCGCATGCTCGACGGCATATCCGTGGCGACGCTGGTGGTGTTCGCGCTTGCGATCATGGACGGCGTCACCGCGGTGGCGCTGGCGCGGCCGGCGTATGTGGTGCTCGTGACCGTCGCAGCGTTCGTCGCCAACATCGTGCTGCAATGTCTCGGCACCCTCGCCGCGTTGAGGCTGGGCATGCGCTCGGCCATCACCGTGGGCCTGATGACCGGCAACTGCAACATGGGCCTGGTGATGGTCGCGCTCGCCGACAAGGCCGACTTCGACGTCATCGTGTTCTTCGCCATGGCGCAGATCCCGATGTACATGCTGCCGGCGATACTTTCTCCGGTGTATGCGAGGCTGCGCGGGATGGGGCGCGGGTGAGGCTGTCGCGGCCGGCGTGGATGGGTGGTTCGTCCGGCGCGCGGCTTTAAGCGCGATCGACAATGTTCCTGCGATACAGTATGTTGGCGCATGCGAAGGGGAATAACACCATTGATTACGGGGAATAACATGGTCCTGTGTGCAGATACAGCATATCAAGACGTTGGGCGGCAGACGGGCGGGAAACGCAGCGAACTGTGAGGTCAGACTGAATGATGTTGTTCTACTACGCCCCCGACACCTGTGCATTGGCATCGCACATAGCGCTCGAGCTTGCAGGGGCTCAGTACCAGCTAAAACGCGTCGAATTCTCGAAGAATGAACAACGCTCGCCTGAGTATCTGCGCATCAACCCCAAGGGCCGTGTGCCGGCCCTGGTCACGGACCGGGGCATTCTGACGGAGACCCCTGCCCTGTTGATTTTCATCGCGCAGCGTTTTCCAGCGGCCAAGTTGGCGCCGCTTGATGACCCTTTTGCGCTCGCACAGGTCCAGTCGTTCAACAGCTATCTGTGTTCGACCGCTCACGTCGCGCACGCCCACCGAATGCGTGGGTATCGCTGGGCAGATGATCCGGTAGCAATTGAGGCGATGAAGAAGAAGGTGCCTCAGTCCGTCGGAGAGTGCTTTGATCAGATCGAGCGCGAGATGCTTCAAGGCCCCTGGGTCATGGGCGAAAACTACAGCGTCTGCGACATGTACCTCTTTACGCTCGCGCAGTGGCTGGAAGCCGACGGCGTAGATCTAAGCCGTATACCGAAAGTGGCCGACCACAGACGCCGCATGTCTGAGAACCCGGTGGTCGCCAAGACGATTGCCGCCGAGCTCGCGGCATAAGGGCACCGTGCACATGACCATGGCCGCCCAACAACTCCTTGCAGCGGACGCGCCAGGGACGGCGCGCCGCTGCAAGGCGGCGTTAGAGGTCGCGAGTACCGGATCTAAGTAGCCATACGATAATATGGCGTTTTACCCATATTTATGCTAGCGTTCTTTCATGGCAAAGACCCGGTTCGAGTGGGATACGAAGAAGGACCAGGAAAACCAGGAAAAGCACGGCGTTGCGTTCGGCGTGGCGCAGTTCGCTTTCGCCGACCCGAACCGTGTGATAGCCGAAGATCTCTCGCATAGTTCAAGTGAGAAGCGGCATTTTTGCTTCGGTCTCGTGGAAGACGGTGTCCTTACAGTCAGGTTCGTGTATCGGGACAACGTAATCCGCATTTTTGGAGCTGGTTATTGGCGCAAAGGAAAGCAAATCTATGAGCGGGAAAATCAAATACACAAACGAGCCACTCGGAAACCTTGAGGTTGTTTCCGATTTTCTTCCTCTTCCGGAGGATCTCGTCTTCCGAGATGAAGGGGTCAAGGTAACACTCGCCCTGAGCAAACGCAGTGTCGACTTCTTCAAGAGTCAGGCACTGAAGCACAATACTCAATATCAGCGGATGATCCGACGCCTACTGGATGCTTACGCAGAGCGCCATGCGCAACCTCTAACTTCGCGCTCAAGCGGACGCGGCCAAAAGCGCCGCGCCGGTTAGCTCGGCTACAAGGGCTTCCCCATTTTGTGCAAGCGCTTTGAGGTTTTATCTTTTCATGTTCTGTTTTCCTGATGGTTCATGTTTTGCCTGCCTGTGCTGTACGAGAAGATGGAGGACTGCGAAACTACAACCGGTCATGTTGGGCATCTTGCCCGGACCCTGATGAAAGACGCGCGCCGGGGCCTCAATCGTTAGTCGGGAATGGTTTCTTCCCCTCGAGCTAATCAGGCGCTCCCGGCGCGGGTCCAACCCGCTTCACATCAACGCTTGCAGTGCATCGGTGATTCCTGGCCGCCATCCGGCGGCCCACTTGTTCCCTTCAATTTCCTGTTCCTGCTGGCGCTTTTATCAGGGGGTTCAGGCGGCGCTCGGATTCAGACGGAAGTCTTCGCCGTATTTCAACACCGCCCACGCCAGCCGCGCATTCTTGGCAGCGATGGCGATTACAGCGCGCCAGTAGCCGCGCCGTTCTTGCAGGCTGCGTGCCCAGCGACTGAAGCCGTCCTGTTTGTCGCCGAGGCCAGCCAGGACGGCTCTGGCGCCCATGACCAGGAGACTTCGCAGGTAGGAGTCACCGGCCTTGGTGATCCGCCCCAATCGGGCTTTGCCGCCGCTGCTGTGTTGGCCCGGAGTCAGCCCGAGCCAGGCGCCCACCTGGCGGCTGTTTCTAAAGTCGTGTCCGCCGCCGATACTGGCCAGGAGCACGCTGGCACTGATCGGGCCAATTCCGGGACGTTCCATCAGGCGTTTGCTGCGTGCATCGTCGCGCGCCGCTTTGGCGATGATGCGGTCGTACTCGTCGATG
>JBQMQE010000414.1:1419-3316 GCA_052172655.1 Burkholderiales bacterium | reverse complement strand
GATCGCGAAAAGCTTCGAGCGCATCCACCGCTCCAACCTGGTCGGCATGGGCGTGTTGCCCTGCCAGTTCAAGGGTAGCGACACCGCGGCCTCGCTCGGCATCAAGGGCGACGAGGAATTCGACATCCTCGGCATCGATGGCGCGATCAAGCCGCAACAGGATGTGACGCTGGTGATCAGGGGCAAGGACGGCAGCCGGCGGGAAGTGCAAGTGCTGCTGCGGATCGACACCGCGATCGAGGTCGATTATTACCGTCACGGCGGCATCATGCCGTACGTGCTGCGCGAATTGCTCGCCGCAGCCTGAGAGTTTGGGCGCCTACCCGGCGCCCGCCCCGAAAGCTCGACGTTCACAAGACGCCGGGCTTTTTTATTTCCCTTCGCCCTGCCGCGCTGCGGCAGTTGTGGCAATGGAATCCCTCGAGGCCGCCGGTGGCGACCAGGACGCGGTAGCCGTCCTGGCGGAACAGCCGGCGCATAGAGGACAGGATGTTGCTTTCGTCGCCGACGCAGAGCAGCGTTGCCGTCGCAGCCTGCGCTTTGGGTAGCGCCTCCGGCACGTTGGCAGGCTCGCTCACGGGCCAATCTCCTCGTGCACCTGGTTGACCGGCAGAATTACGCGAAAGCTGGTGCTCCTGCCCTGTTCGCTGTTCACCTCGATGCGGCCGCCATGCTTCTGCGCGATGCCGTAGGAGAGCGAGAGGCCGAGGCCGGCGCCCTTGCCCACCGGCTTGGTGGTAAAGAAGGGATCGAAGATGCGCTTCAGGTTCGCCGGCGGGATTCCGCACCCGGTGTCACTCACCTCGACCCATACTTGCCCATCCTCGAAGCCGGTACTCAGGGTGATGGTGCCGCGCTCACCCTCGACTATGGCTTGGGCGGCATTGACCAGCAGGTTCAGGAATACCTGGTTGAGTTCCGAAGGCAGGCACTCGATCTCGGGTAGCGTGCCGTATACCTTGATCACGTCGGCCTTGTACTTGATCTCGTTGTTGGCCACATTGAGAGCCGAGTCGAGCCCATGGTGCAAGTCGGCCAATTTCCATTCATGGTTTCTTTCGACGTGCGAGAAGTCCTTCAGGTCCTGGACGATCTTGCGTACGCGCGTGATGCCTTCCTTAGACTCTGTCATGAGTTTTGGAATGTCCTCGCGCAGGAAATCCAGATCGAGTTCGATCTTGAGTCTCCGCACTTCGGCGTACGCCGCTGCGTCGGACACCAGCGCATGCTCTGCGCCGGCGTAGGCGTCGAGGATGCGGAACACGCCGTCGAGATAGGTTTCCAGCGATCTGATGTTGGAACGCACGTAACCGATGGGATTGTTGATCTCGTGCGCGACACCGGCGGCGAGCTGGCCGATCGAGGCAAGTCGATCCGACTGGATCAACTTTTCTTGGGCCTCGTACAAGCGCGTGTTGGCCGCCGCGAGTTGCAGGGTGCGCTCGGCTACCTGCTCTTCGAAGATGCCGCTTCGGTCGGCGAGAAAGTCCTGATACTTCTTGAGCTTCAGAAGATTGCGCACCCTGATCAAAAGCTCGGCCCGGTCGACAGGCTTGCTGAGGAACTCTTCGGCTCCATGGCTCAGGGCGGTCATGCGCGATTCGCGGTCGTCCAGCGCAGTGACCATGATGATGGGGATGTTCCGCGTGTGATCGTCCCGCTTGAGCTTTTTGGCAAGCTCGAAGCCGGACATGTCCGGCATCATGACGTCGAGCAAAATGAGATCGGGCAACTTCTTCCCGATCGCTTTCGCCGCTTCCTCACCAGAGAGAGCGACCATCGTCTCGTAGGCTTCGGCCTTGAGTAAAGCTTCAAGAATGAGACAATTAACCGGGTTATCGTCGACAATCAGGATAGTCGCGACAGTTTTTTCCATTGGACTCATTTCCCATCGGCC
>JBQMQE010000414.1:0-1409 GCA_052172655.1 Burkholderiales bacterium | reverse complement strand
GTGAATGACAATGCGGACTTCCTCGCCACGGGCATAGCCATTGATCTGCTTAATGAAATTATCGTCGAGCAGAAAATCGGCCGCAAGCAGCAGGGCGCCGTCGCGGTTGATCAGATCGCGGCTCAGTACCATGCCAGGCTTGAGCTCGCTCGGCCCAAGCGCCAGTTCTCTCGTCACTTTGCCGGCGCCTTCGCCGCCGAGCAGCGCAAGGAAGGCATCGACCACCTGAGAGTCGTAGCGCTTGCCGCTTGACTGCTGGATGAAGGCGCCTGCTTCTCCTGCGGACAGGCGTTTCACACTGAGGCTGCCGATCTGCAGCCCGTCGTAGTCGTTGGCCACTGCGAGGATGCGCGCGCCGAGCGGAATGGCGAGTCCGCTCAGCCCGTCCGGATAGCCGAAGCCGTCGTAGCGTTCGTGGTGCGAGCGCAGCAGACGGGCGGCGGCGCGCAGATCCTCGAGCGCCATCAGCGCCGCCTCGCCCTTGATCGGATGCTTTTTGAACACCCTCAATTCGCCTGCGCTCATCTGAGGCGCCGACTTGGCCAACAGGGCGTCGGGCAGACCGATCTTGCCGATGTCGTGGAGCAGACCGGCCACCATCACGTCTTGCGTTGCGCCGCCCTCCAGCCCCAGCTTCATCGCGATGCGCCGGCCAAGGTCGGCGACGCGCCGGGAATGCCCGGCACGCGCCCCTTCGGCGAGCTCGGTCAGGTTGGAGAAAACCTTGATCGAAGTGAGGAAGTTGGTCTTGAGCTTCTCGTTCGTGGCGGCAAGCGCATCATGGGCACGGGAGAGCTCGGCGGTGCGTTCTTGTACCTTGGCTTCGAGGCTGGCGTTGAGCGCCTGCAGTTGCTCGTTCTGGCGTTGCGTCAGCGCCTCGAGGCGTGCCTTCTCCCGCTCCAGCAGTTTGCGTTCGAGCGCATGGCGCACGATCAGGCGCACATCGTCGTCGTCCCACGGCTTGGCGATATAGCGATAGATCTCGCCCTGGTTGATCGCAGCCACCGTCGAAGCGATGTCGGCGTAGCCGGTGAGCAGGATGCGCACCGCGTGCGGCCAGCGCGCGCGCACCTGGCCTAAGAAACGGACACCGTCCATCTCCGGCATGCGCATGTCGGAGATCACTAGGTCGACCGCTTCGCATTCCAGCAGGCGCAAACCCTCGGCGCCGCTGGTGGCGATCAGTACCCGGTAGCCGTCCTGTCGGAACAAACGGCGCAGGGAGGACAAGATGTTGCTTTCATCGTCGACGCAGAGCAGGGTCGCTGCCGAGCCTGCGGGCGGCATGTTGGTAAGCTCGTTCACTGGGCCACCTCGTGCATCTGCGTGACTGGCAGAATTACGCGAAAGCTGGTGCCCTTGCCCTGTTCGCTGTTCACCTCGATGCGGCCGCCATGCTTCTGCGCGAT
>JBQMQE010000413.1:0-3329 GCA_052172655.1 Burkholderiales bacterium | reverse complement strand
TCCAGGTCCCAGCGGAAAACGCGTGGCGCCTTCTCGCCCGCGCGCTGGACGCGCAATTCGATCGCCTTGGGCAAAGGCGTCAACGCCTTGAAGCTGAGAACGCCCTTGCGATCGTAGCCGCCCGGGGCGTCGCCTTCCCAGGCGGTGGGCGCTAGCTTCTTTTTGCCGGCGCGGTCAAGGATGAATGCGGTGCGCACCAGATCGTCGCTCAGTTCCTGGCTGCGAGTAGTGAGCGAGACCTGGAACGACCAGGTGGTCGCTTTGGCAGAGACGTCCACCGGTTTGACGGCAATCGTCACGCCGCCGTCTTCGCTGCTCTGCGACGCCAGATCGGCGGCGAATGCGGTGGCGCCGAAAAGCATCGCCGCGCCGACGAGATGACGCAGCAGGAATCTGATCGAATTGCGAGAGTTCATTGGCGTATGTCCCTTGAATAATAGAATCACTCTGGAGTAAGAACGCTTTCAACCTTGACGCGCGGGGTGAAATAGCCGGCTGGTCAGCAAGATTAAGAGTCCGCCGCTATCTTGAACATGACGAGAGCATTACATAGCTGTAAGAATTGAGACATTGCGCGCGCTATCGTCATGCGTTTCGATTGCTGTGCCGGCCGCGTTCGGGCAGTGCTGCCGGCGCCGCTGTTGCGCCGCGTGCAAACTGAAGGCGCGACGGCTTTCCTTACAAATACGTAATCAAGCCGTCATGTTGACGACACGCCCGCAGCGGCAAACTGGGCTCGCCGGGCAACCGCGTTTCGCTTCTCCGATCGGGTTGCTGCGACTCGATGCGTATCGTTCAACCCCCGTTATACAAAGGAAGAAAATGAGAATTCAAACCAGGCTTTATCCCGTAGGTCGACTGCTGCTTGGCCTGTTTGTGCTGAGCGCGGCGGCGCTGTATTCCTACACAGTGCAGGCCGCAACCGACCAGCCGCCCATACCACGCGGCGTGGCGATGAAGTCGTGGCAGGACAATGGCCGTGACGGGCGATATCTATTGCAGCTCGCGCAAGGGAAATCGCTCAAAGCCGGTAAGCGCGTTACCGGGACTGTGACCAGCGATACTGACTGTGATATCGATGCCGAAGGGCTGAGCCATTGCCACAACGCCATCAAACTGGCGGACGGCAGTGAAATCACGGTGATCGACACGCACAATATGCACCGCAATCGTTGTCTGGGCGCTGGGGATCGCCTCTCGCTGACCGGGATGAGCGGGCCCTGGATCATGGGGACCCTGTCCGCAAAGTGACGGCGCGCTCCCGGAACGATCGCCGCTGATGCTCGGGGCAGCTGATAACGTTTTCTCCTGCGTTTGCCTGCGCTCGCTCGCCACTCTGGCCGGCGTTACACACCGGGATCGCGCCTGCGGTGATCGGCTTGGGTTCGAGGGAATCGACCAGCGTCCAAGATGCGGGGCATGAACCAAATCTAAACGAGGGCAGCAACTATGTGGATCGCAGGACTTTCCAGAGTGATGATGGCCGGCCTGGTCTTGTTTGCCACAGCCGCGACTGCCCAAACCGCAGACCGAAACGCAGCCGATGCGGCGTTGGTCGATCGGGTCAAGGACACGGTTCTCAAGGAACTGCAGGAGAGCGGCGCGATCGACCGGGCGGTTGACGCGGGCATCGGCCGGTACGTGGAACGACAGCGCGCCGAGGCGGAGCAGCGCCAGCGGAGCGAAGCCGATACGCAGGCAGCCGCATTGCGGCCTGTCTCCAAGGCTCGCGACCACATCCGCGGAGATCTTGCAGCACCAGTTACGCTGATCGAGTACTCCGATTTCGAGTGCCCGTTTTGCAAACGCTTCCACTCGACGGCGAAGCGATTGGTGGACGAGTCCAGCGGCCGGCTGAAGTGGGTGTACCGCCACTTCCCGCTGGATGAGCTCCATCCAGGCAAAGCGCGCAAAGAGGCAGTGGCCTCGGAGTGCGCGGCGGAGATCGGCGGAAATGACGCATTCTGGAAATTCGCGGATCGGTTCTTTGAGCTGACTCCGTCGAACAACCGCACGGATATCGACAGGGTGCTGCCGCAAATCGCCGGCCAGATCGGGCTCGACAAGGCACGGTTCGCTTCCTGCCTCGCCAGCGGAAAGCACGACCGGCGCGTCGCGGAAGATGTCAAAGATGCTGTCGCCACAGGCGGCCGAGGCACGCCCTGGAGCTTCATCGTATCGAAAAGCGGCAAGGCATATCCGCTTTCTGGAGCGCAGCCCTATGCGGCCGTGAAGCAACTCGTCGATCTGGCGCTTGAGAACAAATGACCGGTGACACCCCACCTGAATAATCTGCGCGTCGCGTTCGGCCAGGTATTCGCTTATCCTGCGTACGCCGCACTTGCCGGCGCGCTTGCGATCCTGGTGTTTCTGCTGGCGGTATGGTTTCCCAATCTAGGGTTGATCGCTCAGGTGTATTCGGGCTCGACCGCGTCGCTTGCGGCCACGCTCGGCATCGCGCTCGGCCTGCTTGGCGGCATAGTCACGAATTTCAGCCTGCTCTCCGCCGGGTACACTATTGCGATCGCCATTCTCTTCGGGCTCACCACCGCGATGATCGCCTTTCTGGTGCAGCAAAGGCGCATTGCGGCGGCCGGACGGAGCATCGCCGTCGGTTCCGGCGCCATAGTAAGCGGGGTGGTGGGCATTGGGTGCGCTGCCTGCGGCTCGCTGATTCTGGGTGTGGTCCTTCCGTCTCTTGGCGCCGCCGGCGCGTTGGCCGCGCTGCCCTTGCAAGGCGAGGAGTTCGGAATCTTGAGCGTTGCGCTGCTTTTCGTTTCGCTGTTGCTCATCAGCAAAAATATTGCGGAATCGATCGCCTGCCCGCTTGCTCAAACATAAGTCGCGCTCAGAACGGTCCTTGCGTCCACGTTGCGCCTATCAATACCCTTGACGAGCTTGAAGTACGGCGCGATATGGGTGTAATGCTCGGGAAACCAGAACGCGTTGAAAGCGAGCGCTTCGCGCAAAAAGGTCCTCTTCGTCCAATCCCTGGGAGGCCCGAGCGCAAGCGGCGGGACCGGCAAGAATGCCAACACACTCCATCTGAACCCAGTTACCGACATCATGCAGGCATCCCTCCAAGACACTGCCAGGACACGCAGGTCAAGGCGGCGTGCCGCCAACCGCAGATGCGCTCACTCCAAGTTTACAGAAGGCGCGCCGCGCTAAGAGTCGTCAAAAACGAGGGGAAATCCCCCAAGGGGACTTCCTCCGGGGCGCATCCCCCTGGCGCTCCACTAAATCGGCGCATTGCAAACTCACTTCTGCAACGCGTCTAAGTCTCGCCCATCTGCTGCACTTGGCGCTGCACCTTGGCTTCATCCGTT
>JBQMQE010000412.1:0-3345 GCA_052172655.1 Burkholderiales bacterium | reverse complement strand
GGCACTGTCGCCGAGGCGAAGAAGCGCGGCACCCAGCGCGTCGAAGGCAAGACCGCTGTAGTACTGCTGGCGGATGCGTGTCAGGATCTGATCCGGCGAGTCGGAAGCATATGTGCGCTCGACCGCCTCGACATATTTGATGAAGTCCTCTACTGGAATGACCGCGTTGGGATCAGAGACCTTCGCGCTCGAACTGGAGTACTGTCGCTGCACGGTCGCCAACAACGCCCGGTCCGTGGAGGTGGAAAGATGAGACAGACCATGCACTTCGTCCCTTCGACGGACACGCAGCCCATTTAAACCAGTTTGCTGCACCACATGCGCCAACTCATGCGCAATCAAGCGCCGCCCATCGTGCGTCCCCGGCACAAACCGACCCGCACCGAACACAATGTTGTGCCCCGCCGTGTAGGCGTTGGCGTTCACCTCGCGCGCCGATTGCTCGGCAGCCGTGCCGGAATGCACTCGCACCCGCGAAAAGTCGCGGCCGAAGCGCTGCTCCATGTCCTGCTGCAACCCCGGGTCCAGTGGTGTGCCGGGGCTGGCAAGCGCACGGTCTACGCTGGCGGGCGCTGTATCCGCCTGCCCGGAGGATTGCCTAGTGAAGCGCTGAATGCGCGGTGGCGCGCTGGTGACTGTGGGATTCGCCGGCGCTGCCAATACTTGATCGGCGATCCGGTCGGCTTCCTGCTCCAGCGGGTCATTGGTCGCGCCAATTGCGAGTTTGGCTTGCAGATTTCTCTTGCTGTTACCGTGCGCGCCTTCACTGGTCAGCGACGATCGTTGCGACGCGAAAACACTATCCCGTTGTGCTAGCGGTCCCGCATGGGCCGAACTACCCGAAGGCTTGGACTTGGCGGTACGGGTCTGCAATGGTGCGGGAATGCTCATGTCTTCATCCCCTTGCCTATGCCACGCGCCACTTTCTCCCCAATGCGTTGCGGCTTTGAACCCTGAGCAATTTGTACGCCGTCGACTTGCAGCCGCGGCACATCCCCCAGAACCGACAAGTGCTTTACGGTCTGTGGCTCCGCGAGGACTCGGGACAACTCCTGCTGCAATCCATCGGCGATGGCATGCCGGTCTTCCCGGCGAAAGCCCTTGAGCACCAGACTATCGATGTGCACGATCACGCGCTTCATACCCACCCCCGCGTTTCCGCATCCGATAGCGCACGCTCGCGCTTGCCCGCTTCGTGGTGAGCCGCTTGCAGCAGGTGCCGCATGGAAACCGGCTCTTCAACTTCGGCCGCGCAAAAAGCGGCGTTGATCGCGATATTGCGAATGCTTCCGCCAGCCACGCTGAGCCGCGCGAGTTTGCTGCAGTCGATCGAACCCAGCGGTGTGCGCGAGGGGAAGGCCCCGCGCCAGATCGCTTCGCGCATCGCCTGATCCGGAAACGGAAAGTGCATCACGAAGCGCAGGCGGCGCTGGAACGCCGCATCCAGCGATGCCTTCAGATTCGTGGTGAGAATGGCGAGCCCGCGGTACGCCTCCATGCGCTGCAACAGGTAGCTCACCTCGATATTGGCGTAGCGGTCGTGGCTGTCCTTGACCTCGCTGCGTTTGCCGAACAGCGCGTCGGCCTCGTCGAACAGCAGTATCGCTCCGCTCTCTTCGGCCGCATCGAATACCCGGCGCAGGTTCTTCTCCGTCTCACCAATGTATTTGCTCACCACCGATGACAGGTCGATGCGGTACAGATCGAGCTGCAACTCCCTGGCCAGCACTTCCGCCGCCATAGTCTTGCCGGTGCCGCTTTCGCCCGCGAACAGCGCGCTGATGCCGAGCCCGCGCGCGCCCTTGTCGGAGAATCCCCATTCAAGATGCACCTTGAGGCGGTTCTTCACATGGGCGCCGATCTGCCGCAAGGTGGCTTTCTGCGCCGCGGGCAGCACCAGGTCATCCCAACCGGCGACCGCCTCGACGCGCTGCGCCAGTTCGTCGAGCTTCGAGCGACCCATGCTGCGGCAGGCCGACCACATCAGGGTATCGGGCTGGTCGCTGGCGAGCAGTGCGGGCGCGAGTCGGGCGCCCTGGCTCTGGATAGGGCGTGCGCTGAGCCGGAACTGGCTGGCGATGCCGTCGAGCGCGCCATTGAGCCGGGCTGCGCCGGCGCCAAGCGCCTGCTGCCACAGGCGCTTCTGCTCGATCGCGTCGGGCTTGTCGACGGTGAAGCGCAGGGTGGGCCGTTCGAGCGGCTGTGGCTGGGGCGCGCTGACGAATACCAGGCAGCCCAGATCCTCGATCAGCCTGACAACCGCGCGCGGCATCGCCTCGGCGCCGCAGACCACCAGCAAGGCGCTGTCGAGCAGCACTGCTTCGCGCTCCCACAGCGTGACGAAAGCTTCCAGTTCGACGTGTCCCGCGGGCAGATCTTCGGCGCGCAGGACCTGCAGCGACAGGCCCAGTGCTGCCGCGACCGCTGCCGCGACATCGGTTTGTCCAAGCGTATCGTCGCCCGCGAGCGCTATCAGAGGGACGTTGCCCGCCGCGGCCTGTTCGAGCGCGCCCCGTATTCCATCGCAGACGGCGCGATGCGCCCCGGCCATCGCGGTCGGCGGCACCACCGGACGCGTCAGACTGCGCAAGCGCACGTCGAGATAATTCACACCGGCGAGGTAATGAAGAATGCGCTCGTCGATGCGCAGGCGCCCCTGCGCCAAGCCCGCCGAATCGTCGACCTCCACCAGCCGCCAGCGCCGCAACGGCCGGATAGGGGCGAGCGCACTCCAGTGCGGCTCGGCCAGGGCGGCAAGTGCGAGACCGAAGCTCGCGCCGTTGCGTCGCACCTCACCTCGTACCGTGCTGCACAGCGCGGCCAGTTGGGCATCCATTTCCACGCCGGCGCACAGCAACAGCACATCACGTTCGAATGCGCTGAGGCCGAAGCAGTTCGAGAGATGATCTATCGCGGCAGGTGTGGGCATTGCGGCCCGGGCTGATTCCAAGGTCAAGGCTACGATTTCGCCATCTCGCTCATCGCCCAACCGCTGCTTGATCCGGCCCAACTCTGCCACCATGACCCGCTGATTGGCGTCAATCCACGAGGTGGATGTTGGCGCGTTCATGCGGGCACCATCAGGTGTTGGGTGAGATCGAAGACCGGCGCTGGACCGCCGCGCTGGACCAGCGGACTGTCGACGCCGTCCACGCGCAAACGTAACCACCGGTCGCCCACGGGCACGGCATTGGGAAACACGAACACCAGCGGGTCGCTCGCGGCAGTGCGCGGCGCCGCCGCGGCCGTGGTCCCATCGAGCGCCAGAGTGACCTGTTGCTCAAGTCGAACCTGAGGCCGCGACCGCAGCGTCACGGTCACCCGCGGCGGCACGCCCCCGCGCAC
>JBQMQE010000411.1:0-3354 GCA_052172655.1 Burkholderiales bacterium | reverse complement strand
CGGCGATCACCAGTGTGGGCGCTGTTCGGTGCCGGGGATACGAGACTGCAGCCGGTGTACGTCGGCGACGTTGGCAAAGCAGTCCTGCGGGTGCTGACCACTCCGTCATCGCAAGGCAAGGTCTACGAACTCGGTGGTCCCCAGATCTACCGGTATCGTGCCCTTATCGAGCTCGTGCTCAAGGAGGCCGGCCGATCGCGCATTCTTCTCCCCCTGCCATTCTTCGCCTGGGACGCCTTGGCACGGCTTCTGATGTTGCTGCCGAATCCGCCGCTCACGACCGATGTCGTGACTCTCATGAGGCGTGACAACGTGGTTGGTGCAGGCGCCCAAACTTTCGCCGACCTAGGTCTGGCGCCAACCGCGGTAGAACCCATACTGCACCTCAGGCTGCGCGCGAGGTCATAATGGAAACTGCTACCGTGATGTGCTACTGTGCGTAGCAGTAGCAGTTACTTTAATATAAGCAATATCAATAGTTTATGGCGTCGAATGCACCCGTCCCCTACGGGGCGCCAGCAGCCTTCCTCACCTGTAATCAGCTCACCTCATCTTCGGGCCGAAAGGCCTGATTTTGTTGGAGAATTGTGCTTTTCGGCGTCTCAGGTTGCGTCGCCTTCCCCTTCCCTACCTCTCCAATTTCACGGTACGATTGACGGTACAGGCCATTTTATAAGCTCGCTGTACCGTGCTGACCGACACCCAGGCCCGCGACGCCAAGCCGGCGGAGAAACCCTACAAGCTCTCCGACGCGCAGGCCCTTTACCTCTTCGTCCGGCCGACCGGATCAAAGCAATGGCGCTTCGACAACGCCTTCAATGCACGGCGCAAGACGCTCACCATCGGCGCCTACCCGCACACTTCGCTGCAGGACGCACGCCGGGCTCTCGACGACGCCAGGAAGGCGCTATCCAAGAAAGTCGACCCGGCGCTGAAGCCGATTTCCAGCACCTTCAAGGACGTCGCGGAAGAATGGCTGCGCAAGCTCGAGAAGGAAGGTGACGATCCCAAAACGTGGAAAAAGAAGCGTTGGCTGCTCTCCTACGCCTACCCGTATATCGGCAGCCGCAACATTTCCGAGATCACGGCGCCTGAGCTGCTGCAGCTTCTGCGCAAGCTCGAAGCTCCCGGCAAGTATGAGAGCGCCAAGCGGCTGAGGAGCGTTCTTTCGCGCATCTTCAGATACGCTATTGCGACGCCAGGGCCGAGCGCGATCCCGCTGCCGATCTCCTCGGCGCGCTGACGGCGCCGAGCGTAACCCATCGCGCCGCCTTCACCCAGCCACGCGATATCAAAACACTGCTCATTGCTATCGAGGACTACCAGGGATCGCTCACCACGAAATTTGCGCTACAGTTTCTCGCCCTCACTTTCGTGCGGCCGGGCGAAGTGCGCAAAGCCGAATGGACGGAGATCGACGGCGACGAGTGGCGCATCCCCGCCCACAAGATGAAGATGAAAGACTCGCACATCGTGCCGCTGTCGCGGCAGGCGCTTGCGATCTTGGAGCAGAACAAGCCTCTGAACAGTGACGCGCAGTACATCTTCCCTTCGCTGCTCGCAGCTGATCGTCCGATGAGCGAGAATACGCTCAACACCGCCCTGCGCAGACTCGGCTTCACCAAGGACGAGATGACCTCGCACGGCTTCAGGACGATGGCTTCAACGCGGCTAAACGAAATGAACTGGCACCCGGACGCCATCGAGCGACAGCTCGCGCATCGGCCGAAGAACCAGGTCCGTGCCGCCTACAACCAGGCGCAGCACCTTCCCGAGCGTATCCGAATGATGCAGGCGTGGGCCGACTACCTCGACGATTTGCGCTTCAATTTTGCAACTGACGAACTCTGAGCGTTCGGCGCCTATCAGTTCTTATACGCGAAGCAATTGCCGTCGTTTCCCGTAGGTCTGATAACCGCTGAATAGCGGAACTGCATCGCGGCACGACGAATGCGTGCTGCTGACCCTAAGCGGGCATGCCACGGTTGTTGCGGCCAGCTGACATAACTCGGCTGGGCGTCGCCTATTCCACGATTAGGGCCCGGAGTACATACGTGACCTACTTGATCCTGAAAGCCGTACTGTCCGGCTTGATCGTCATGCTGGTGTCCGAGATTGCGCAGCGCAGCCCGGGACTCGGAGGCTTGGTCGCGTCGTTGCCGCTGGTCTCCATCCTCGCAATGATCTGGCTCTGGCGAGACACTGCTGACGTCGAGCGGATCGCCGTTCTATCGCAGGCGACCTTCTGGTTCGTGCTGCCGAGTCTGCCGCTGTTCCTCATGCTGCCGGTGATGCTCCGTCATGGGGTCGCCTTTTGGCTGGCCCTGGGATTTTCGTGCCTCATCACGATGGCGCTGTACGCCGCTGTATTCTGGCTGCTGCCCAGGCTTGGGATTGCAATTTGATCGGTACCGACCGAAAAGCAGACACAGCCGCTGCTGATGATAAACCCGCGTAAAAGCAAGGCCGCGGGGCAATGTTGCCCGTCTCCATCCGGTGTGGCAGTCTAACGGCGTGAAGAGACGGACTTACCATCGTTTGTCAGCGGTGCTCGGCATGATCGCCATGTTTGGAGCACTCATTGCGTTGCCGATGACGACATCGATCGCCCTGGCGATGACCGGGCCGATGGTTGCCAAATCCGCGGCTCACGAGATGCCGTGCCATAAGCCTGCCAAGCCATGTCCCAATTGCCCCCAGAAGGTTTGCCCGGATATGGGGACCTGCCTGGTGAAGTGCTTCCAGCCGCTAGCGTCTACGCTCGCCGAGACGACGCTGCCGCGCACGGCGGTTAGTTTGCGCGTGTCACCCGGGCTTTCGCGGCCTGCTAGCGGCTCCCTGATCCCACCTCTTCTTCGACCTCCGAGCGTCTGAACCGCGCCTTCCGGGCGTGATCGCGGTCGCGGCTGACGCCGTGCCGCGCGCGTGCGTTGGGCCGTGCTGGCCGACGCGTTGTTCACGACAACAGGAGACAGACAACATGCCACGCAAAACCGTGCGTGCGGCCGCCATTGGCGCCGCGCTGCTCGCCGCCATGGCAGCTACCGCCTTGGCCGATAGCAAGGACTACGAGTTCCAGCTCGTCGACAAAGAGGTCAAACAGGGCGAGGCCACCATCGCGGTCAAGCTCGTCCACAAGCCTTCCGGCCGGGCCATTCCAGATGCGGTGATCTTTGCCAAGCGCATCGACATGGGCCCGGACGACATGGCGGCGATGACCGCACCGCTGGAGCCGCTACCCTCGACCGAGCGCGGCGTCTACCGCTTCAAGACCGACCTGACGATGGCGGGCAACTGGGCTTTGTCGCTCGGCGCCAAGGTGCAGGGCGAGACCGGGACCGTTGAGAACAAGCT
>JBQMQE010000410.1:0-3394 GCA_052172655.1 Burkholderiales bacterium | reverse complement strand
AATTGTTCAACCAGAGCCTGGTCGCGGAGCGCTTCGAGTACCTCAAACTCGAACACGCCATGTTCGAGGCGGTGCGCAACGGCGAATTCCTGCTGCACTATCAGCCGATCGCACGCACCGATGGCACGGTGACGGGCGCCGAAGCGTTGATGCGCTGGCCGCAAGCCGACGGCGGCATGGTGTCGCCTGTGGATTTCATTCCGATCGCCGAGACCAACGGCCTTATCAATCTGCTCGGCGCCTGGGCGCTGCGCACCGCGTGCATGCAAGCTGTGCACTGGGACGGCGAGGGAATCCCGGGTATGTCCATAGCGGTGAACGTGTCGCCGCGACAATTTCGTCATGGCGATTTTTTCGACCAGGTGCGCCAGGCGCTGGCCGAATCTGGCATCGCTGCGTCGCGCCTGGTGCTGGAAATCACCGAAGGCGTGCTGCTGCACAATCCGGAGCAGGCACAGGCGCTGCTGCTTTCGCTGCAGCAGTTGGGCGTGCGCATCTCGGTGGACGATTTCGGCACCGGCTATTCCTCGCTTTCATACCTGAAGCGCCTGCCGCTGTCGTCGCTCAAGATTGACAGATCCTTCGTGCGCGACATGACGACATCGCAAAACGACCGGGTGATCGTGTCGGCGGTGCTGAGTATGGCGCGTGAGCTGGGATTGGAGGTAGTGGCCGAAGGCGTGGAGACGGTCGAGCAGCTTGAGTACCTGCAGGACAAGAGATGCCCGTTCCTGCAGGGTTATTACATAGGCCGGCCGATGCCGGCCGCGAATTTCGCCGATGCGGTGAAGGCGCGCCGGCCGCAACCGAACCTGAAACCGTGACGCCGGAAAAACAGAAAGTATTCGATAAGCTGTGGGGCCGGATGGCCGAGCGCGGCGACTTCCCGACGCTCGCGCACTCCATCGGCCACATCGTGGGCGCGGTACAGTCGCAGAGCGACCATATGGAGAAGCTCGTCTCGGCGATCATTTCCGATTTTTCACTGACGCAAAAGGTGTTGCGGCTCGCCAATTCAGCGATGTACGCTCCCTTCGGCGGAGAGGTCACCACCGTAAGCCGGGCCGTGCTGGTGCTCGGCCAGGAAACGGTGGGCCATTTGGCACTGGGCCTGCGCTTGCTCGATAGCTTCAAGGGCATAGGCGTCGATCGCGAGGGGCCCAAGCAAGCGCTTGCCGAAGCGATGCTGACCGGGCTGGTCGCGCGGCGGCTTACCGAACAATCCGGCGTCAGGGAAGGCGAAGAGGCCGTGGTCTGCGCGCTGCTCTCGCGTCTGGGAAAACTCCTTTGTGTGTTTTACGCCCCTGAAGAATGGCAAATAATTGAGCAGAAGACGGCGGCCGAAGGCTTGTCGGTGGATGCGGCGGCTTTGATCGTCATGGGGATCAGTATCACCGAACTCGGGCAGGAAATCGCCGCCCGCTGGGGATTGCCGGGCAAACTGCGCGAGGCACTCAAGCCGTTCGAGCCTGCCGGCGCCGCTCAGCCCTTATCGCACACCGGCTGGTTGCAGGCGATGTCTGCATTTTCCGGCGAGCTCGCGCATGCAATGGCATCCAAAAATCCTGCTTTGGCCAAGGCCGCAGCGGAACGATTCGCGCCGCTGGTGGCGATGGAAATCGACACCGCGCACGCGGCGCTGGACACACTGACTACGGAAGCCGGCGCGGATGGCGGCTGGGAGGGATTGGCCGAGGTGTACTTCGACAAACCCGGCGAGCGGAAGTCGGGAAAACCGGCCGATGCCGAAGCCAGGCTTGCCGCCGGCGTGGCTGAGATCGCCCGCTCGGCCAAGGAATGCTCGTTCCCGGTGCTGCTGGGCATGGCGCTGGAAGTATTGCAAAACAGCCTGGGTTGCGTACGCACGATAGCCTTTGTGCTCGACCCTGGCTCCGGTGGCTACCGGGCGCGGGCAGGTTTCGGCAAGCCCTTGAAGGGGGAACTCACCGCGCTCTCGTTCGAAGGCGGATTTGCGCCGGACATATTTCACCTGACACTGTCTTCCAAAACACCGATCCACATAGAGAATGCCGCGGACGTCACGATCCGCTCGCGCATACCCGCGTGGCACCGGGAAGCGCTGGGCGACGCCAGTTCGCTCATGCTGCTTCCGATTATCCTGAAAGAGCGCGCGGTGGCGCTGCTCTACGGCGATTGGCCTGCGGGCGAAATTGTGCCGCTGGCAGAGAGGGAAGGCCGACTTCTAAAGGCGTTGATTATGGAAATCCAGGCAGCCATTCAGCCGGCGCAAAGCTAAGAAGCGGGCCGGCGCCGCCAGGCTGCCCCTGAGCGCGCTCAACTGTCCGGCGTCAGCAGCGACACACCCAGGCGCGCGCGTCGCGTCAGCCACAGGTTCGGCCGATAGCGCGGATCCGCATAGAGCTTGTGCATATTGCTCAACACCTTGAGCACCTTGGCCGGACCCAATGCGTCGCCATAGGCCATAGGCCCGTGCGGGTAGTTGAGCCCCAGCATTGCGCCCTTGTCGATGTCGGCCGGGGCCGCGGTGCGGCTTTGCGCGAGATGGCAGCCTATGTTCACGATCATCGCCACCACGCGCTGGGCGATGAACCCGGGGCTGTCCTTGATCGCGCTCACCGGCACGCCGTCGCTCGCGAGCAGTCCGTGCGCCGCATCGCGGAAGGCCGAATTGGTAATCGGTGTGGTCATGATGGTGCGCCGCTTGACCATGGGAAAAAGCGTGTCCACGGCCACTGTGCGCTTTGCATCCAGGTCCTGCTCCACCGCGCAGGCAGTCGCATCGTCGCCGTAGGGGGTCACCAGGATCAGCGCCTGGGCGCTGGGCTCAGCGCCGCTCTCCAGCGGCGCGTTCATGGTTTTCAGCAGCGTTGTGAGCGCGGCATGGCCATCGGCTTCGGCCCGGCTCACCCAGACGCTCTGCGGCCGCGCCGACGGCGCGGGTGACTCCGCCGGCACCACCGCCTTGCCCTCGGCATAGTCGTAGAAGCCCTTGTTGGTCTTGCGCCCGAAAATGCCGGCATCGAAGCGGCTGCGCATCAGTTGCGCCGGGCGATAGCGCGGCTCGTGATAGCACTGCTCGTAGATGGCGACGCTGGCGGGCTGGCTCACGTCGAGGCCGGTCAGTTCCATCAACTCGAACGGGCCCATGCGAAATCCGGCCACGTCGCGCATGATGCGATCGATGTCGGCGAAGCCGGCGATGCCCTCCGCGGCGATGTGCGCCGCTTCGACGCCGAAGCCGCGCCCGACCTGGTTGACGATGAAACCCGGCGCATCCTTTACCCGCACCGGCTCGCGCCCCATGCGCCGGCCCACTTCCATCAACGCGTCGCCGACCCAGGGCGCGGTGCGCACGCCGTCGATCACTTCGACCAGCTTCATCAGCGGCACCGGATTGAAAAAATGCATGCCG
>JBQMQE010000409.1:0-3396 GCA_052172655.1 Burkholderiales bacterium | reverse complement strand
CGATCCACACCCGCGACGCGCTCGTGGGGCTCGGGCTCGTGAACGAGACCTTCGAGACCGCCACGACCTGGGACCGGTTCCCCGCGCTGTACGAGGCGACGATGGCCGCGGTGCGCGGCGCGATGGGAGCCGGATCGTGAGCGCACCGCTGGGTACCCGTTCATCCTGCCAATATCGCCATCCTTTTGATGTTCCATGCCATCGTGACCAGCGTCCACTCCCCTCGTACCGCTGCCAAGCCACGCAGCAGGAACTGCCGAAAGCACATCACCGACTTGATGATGCCAAATACTGGCTCCACCGTCTGTTTGCGCAAAGCGTAGAGCGCGCGCCCTTGAATGGTTTTGAGTTGATGCTTCATCCGGTCCATATTGCTGGCCGGTTCGGTAAGCGGGGGTGGCTCGGTGAATCTGTCCTCCCAGTGCGGGTGATGCGCATCGCGCCCGGCGGCAAGCAGCGGTTCGATCTTCGCGTTGGCGCAATGCTCGACGTTGGCCGCGCTGAAGTAACCGTTGTCGGCCAACACCTGCTCCACGCTGCCCAATGTTTGGGGCAAGCTGGTAAGCTTCTTGAGCATCGGTTCGAGTTGCTGTTTGTCATTGGCCGCCTGCGCCACGTCGATCGCCACAACCAGCATGCTCTCGGTATCGACCGCGGCCTGTGCGTTATAGCTTTGCTCGAAGCCCTCGCCCTTGGCAGGCATGATGCGCGAATCGGCATCGGTGAGATTGATCTGATCGGTCGGGCGCACACCAGGAGTCGGCGGTGCGGGGGGCTTGCCACCAGGTTTCTTTCCGGTGCGCGCTGCCTTTTCCTCGCGCGCTTTCATCTTCGCATCAAACTCGGCTTTCTCCTGCGCATCACGCTCAGCCGCACGCGCCTCGATCTGCACTTTGGCCTCCCGGATCGCAGCCAGGCGTTGTTCGCGCCGGGCGAGTTCTGCGGGGATGCTCAAGCCCTCGGGCAGCGGCTCTTGATCGGCGGCTTCGGCACGCGCGAGCAATTCCTTGACCTCGGCTTCGAGTTGCGCCTCGATCTTGTGCGCGTGATCGTAGGAGAGCGCACTGTGACGCGACGCATTGGCGTGAATCTTGGTGCCATCCAGAGCGATCGTGCCAAGCTTGAGCAACTTCATTTGCCGCGCGATGCCCAGCACCTGCACAAACAGCGCCTTGATCTCTTCGGGGAAGCGCTTGCGAAAGATGCAAAGCGAGTCATGATCGGGCTGCGTATTTGCAGCGATATAGCGAAAGGCGATCGACTCATAGGTCGCCGCTTCGATGCGCCGGCTCGAATAAACGCCCGTCGCGTAGCCGTAGACAAGCAAGCCAAGCATCACCGCAGGGTGATACGCAGCCGAGCCAGTGCCGCGGTACTGCCGCGTCAGCGCAGACAGGTCGAGTTGATCGACGATATCGACCACAAAGCGCGCCAAGTGATCCTTGGGCAGCCAATCCTCCACCGAGGGTGGCAGCAGGTACGCCGTGTCTCGGTTCACCGTCACAAATCGTGTCATTCGTTCGCCTCGCCTATGTTTCCTATGCCCATATCGAGTAACGTTTACACTCGCGATTCGATGACAAATTCAATAAATTCAATTACAGACTGCCGGCTAAGTCCGACAGGCTGCTAGGCGGTGACTCGGGCTACGGACAGACACTGGGGTGCTCCGCTACAAGAAAATGTTTAACGTCATAGAGGGCGTGGTCTGAGTTGCCGATGGCGATGAGCTCTTGGATCGTCGTTGCAGGAAATTGATGGAAGTTTTTGTTCAGTCAGCTTCGATTAGGCACGCTACCGCCCTGCAAGACACTTGCGTGTTTCGCATAAATTGTGTGCCGCTACGCCATGTTATTCGCGAGCAAGCTCGCTCCTACAACGGCTACGCGGTCACTACGGTTTGCGCGCGTCGATTTTGCGGACTTCGCGCCGCAATTGTTCGATCTCGGCCTTGAGCGTTTCGTATTCGGCCATCTTGCGCTTTAGAAACGCCATCGCGATGGTGGCTTTGCTATCGACGCCGCGCGGCGTGAGCAGGTAGGCGTAGGCGAGCTTGTTGCTGCTGTTGCGAAAGTTGCGCACCTTCACCAGACCCTTGTCGATCAGGGCGTTCAGGCAGTAGTTGACCTTGCCAAGACTGGTGCCCAGTTCGCGGGCGAGATCGCGCTGGCTCAGGTCGGGCTTGGCTTCGAGCAGCCTCAGCAATCGCAAATGCGTCTCCTCCATGGGGCGATCGATGGCGGTCGGCATGGTTGCGGGCTGCTGGGCTTTTTGGGGCGCGGGGGCGATGGTTAATGGTGTGCGTTCAAGTTCTGAACACAGATTAGAATACAAACTGGGATTGATGTCAAGTAACAATAAGTTTCGCGCGCTTAGAGTGCGAATGATGGGCGATCAGTGCCATAATTCTTAGCTAAAATCGTTATTCATGTGATGGGGCGCGTGGTGGCAGGGAACACAGATTTCTCTAGGTCGACGTGCATAGCGAGTATGCGCACAACGAGTAAGGAATGGCATTGAAGATCATCGACCTCATCGCCGGCGCGCGGCCCAACTTCATGAAAATCGCGCCGATTATCGACGCCTTGAAGTCGGCCACAGCGCAAGGCGGCCCGCTGCGCTATCGGCTGATCCATACCGGCCAGCACTATGATCGGGCCATGTCCGGTGATTTTTTCGAGCAATTGGGCATCCCGGAGCCGGACATCAATCTGGAGGTAGGCTCGGGCACGCAGGCGGGGCAGACCGCCGCCATCATGGTGCGCTACGAGAAGGTGCTGGCCGAGCAAAAGAGCGACCTGTGCCTGGTGGTGGGGGATGTAACCTCGACCATGGCCTGCGCCATCGTGGCGCGCAAACTCGGCGTGCCGGTCGCGCACGTGGAAGGGGGCATCCGCTCGGGTGACTGGGCGATGCCGGAGGAGATCAACCGCGTGGTGACCGATGCCATCACCAACTGGTTCTTCACCACCAGCGAGACGGCCAATGCGAATCTGCGCCGTGCGGGCGTCGCGGACGAGCGCATCTTTTTCGTCGGCAATACCATGATCGACACGCTGTTGAAGCATTTGCAGCGCTTGCGAGCGCCCAGGTTTTGGGGCGAGCTGGGCCTGCAGAGGGGCGCGTATTTCGTGGTGACACTCCACCGACCTGCAAATGTGGATGGCGAGGCGCAGTTGTCGCGCCTGTTGCGGGCGATTGCCCTAGGCACCGGCGGGCTGCCGGTGGTGTTTCCGGTGCATCCGCGGACGGCAAAGAAGCTGCGCGAACTGGAAGGGCAGATTCCGGGCATGCATTACGTGGATCCGCAGGGCTATCTGGAATTCAACTACCTGGTGCAGCACGCCAAAGGCGTGATCACTGATTCTGGCGGGATTACCGAAGAGACCACGGTGC
>JBQMQE010000408.1:2775-3398 GCA_052172655.1 Burkholderiales bacterium | reverse complement strand
AACTGAAGGCAATGCTGGATGCGGGCGGACGAATCAACATCCCCGCCGTCTCCGACTTTCTCAGCGAATGGCTGCGCGATCACATCCTCGCGGCGGACATGAAACTGGCCGCCGCCCTGGAGAAGCAGCGACAAACGGTCTGAGCACTGGTTGCACCAGGGAGGGACGATCCATGGGAACTTCCGCGCAAAACCCTGCGCCAATAGCGCGCTCACGCGAAATCCGCCTCGGCCTTGTCATGTATGGCGGCGTATCGCTCGCCATTTACATCAACGGCGTCGCGCGCGAGTTCTACCGCGCTGTCCGCGGAGAGTCGATCTACAAGCTGATCAAGGCTTTCACCGATTCCGACATCGTAGTTGATATCGTTAGCGGAACATCCGCCGGCGGCGTAAATGGAATTCTCCTGGGCTACGCGCTGTGCAACAGGGTCGATTTCGCGACCACCGCCGGTCTCTGGCGCAAGGCCGGAGACATCGGCCTTCTGGTGCGCGACCCCGACAAGCTCGCCGAGCCCGCGCTATCCGTTCTGGATGGCGAGGGCCGTTACCAGAGCGAACTGCAAGACGCGTTCGCCCGAATGGATGCCGGCTGGGTTGACGCAGACATCGAACCGTCGGCAT
>JBQMQE010000408.1:0-2765 GCA_052172655.1 Burkholderiales bacterium | reverse complement strand
CATTGACGGAGATGGACGTCTTCATCACCAGCACGGACGTGGACGGTCGGGCATGCAGCTGGGTCGACGCGCAGGGCCATTCGGTGGATGTGAAAGATCACCGTGCAGTGTTCCAGCTCAAGTTTCGCGACGGGCGGAAAAACGATTTCGCGCCGGATCTTGGCAAGTTCAAGCATCGCGCCCTGGCCAAGCTGTCTCGCATGACATCCTGTTTCCCGGCCGCCTTCCCGCCGGTGCGCGTCGTGGTCAATCCCAAGTCCGCCGACGACGCAGACAGGAAATACTGGGCGCAGTGGAAAGAGCCCGACGCGATGATCGCCCGCTGGGGGAACCTGTCCAAGAACGACTCCTATTTTCTCGACGGCGGGCTGCTCAATAACAAACCCTTTACCTATACCACGCGCGAGATTTTCTACCGGCTTGCCGAGCGTGCCGTAGAACGCAAGCTGTTCTATATCGAGCCGGATCCGGAAATATTCGACGCCAACGCGGCGGCGACCCAGGTCAACGTGATTCAGGCGGTGCAGCGTTCCCTCATTTCCATCCCCGGGTACGAAAGCATTGCCGACGACCTGAAGCTGCTCAGCGCTCGCAACGAGAAGATTTGCCGCTACGAGCGGCTGATCGGCGAAAGCAGCGACCGCACCGGGCTGCGCATGGCGGCAACGCGCGCGCGCGCGTCACTGGACGCGGAATCGCGAAGTTTTATCGCGCGAATTCAATCTCTGGAGAGAGGCGTGACGCCGGAGGTAACGGCCGGCGCGTCGAGCCGGTATGCAAAGGCGCGCTTCGTCACGCTGAGCGAGCGCGCCGTGCGCGGAATCCTGAAATCGAACGAGCAGGATCCCAGGCTCAACCAGACGGAAATTGCGGCAGCCGAACGCCTGTACCGAACGTTCGACGAATGGGACGATCCGCGCGATATCGGCGGCGACCTGACGCTTTACCATTTCGACGTCGATTTCCGCCTGCGGCGGCTGTTTCACGTTCTGTACAGCTGTGCCGATCCGGGCATGGAGGCAACCGAGTCGGACAAATTGCGCGGGCAGGTGCTGCGCGCCATCGGCCGCCAGATCAGGCTTCTCGAAATCCTTCACGCCGCGATGGAAAAGCTGGTGGATGATGGGGACTTTCTCTGGCGCCAGCGTGAGCCCAAAGCGGTCTGGGACCTGCTTCGCGCGGGCTATCAAGCGCTGCTCAATGCAGGTGGCGCGGACGCGCCGCTGCCGCCTGGATACGCGGAGGATTGGAGCATCACCGCACCGGCGGAGTCGTGGCTCGGCCAGGACGCGCTCAATCTGGTCTACCAGCGCCTGTTCGGTTCCAAGCGAACTGGCGCACCGACTGAGCCCGGGCGCATTGACTCGCTGCAACAGCAACTGCCGTCAACCGCCGGAATCGTGCCGCCGACGCCTTTTGTCAACGTTTTTAGCCTGATCGATGCCTGCGAGCGACGCATGTTGCGGTATTACGATGGCGTGGCGCGCACGCTGCCCGACCACGCTGGCCTCCCGCTCCTCGAGCAAACCTACGATGATTTTCTCCAAATCGACGCCGACTTGTTCACGCTGCAGACTTTCGCCGATCTGCGCGAAAAGGACATCATCAAGACGGTCCGGATCAGCCCGCGCGACGCCCAGCGCGCTTTCTGCGCGCTTGATCTGAAGCGCAAAGTGGCCGGGGACGCGGTATTCCACTTCGGCGGTTTTTTCAAAAAATCCTGGCGCGCGAACGACATCCTTTGGGGCCGTCTCGACGGGCTATGCCAGCTCACGGAAACGCTGCTCGAACGCGAGCGCGTGATAAGCGTCCTTGGGAGCAGCGCGCGCAGGGCGGTGCTGAAAAACGACATGATGCCCGGCGGAAAACTTCATCCGCCTACGCTGTTTTCCAAAGCCCTGCCGGAGACCCAGCGGGCGCTCGCCGCGTGGTTTCAGCGCCTGGTGGACGACGATGCGGCTGTGCGGGAGAGCGCGACCGCAAAGTCGGAATGGGAGGCACATCTCGATCTTCTGGTCGAAGCCGCGCAGATGGAGTTCCTCGGCGATGAGGTGAAACACGTCCTGGAAGACGCCGTAGACGAGCAAATGGAGTGGAACCTTTACCGCAAGTCGGCAGGCAGCCTGAAAGACATCGGCCGTACCGGCGGACAGACCAAGGGCGAATTCAAGGTCGGCAACGGCCGCTTCGATCCCACCGTGCACGCGCTCGCCGCGGAGGCAATCTCCGCGCGCGCCATGGCCAGGCTGAGCAGCCCCGCATCGCTGAAGGAATTCTTCATCAAGGAGTATGGCGTGGGCGCAGAGTCGATCGCGAAGGACGTGCCGCTTTGGGTGCTCCTGGAGATCCTGTTCCGCGGCCTGCTGGTGGCAAAGGCCAGCCTCGTGTACGCCTTGCCTTCGAAGTGGCGCGGCAGCGTCAGCGCAAGCCCGCCGTTCAAGGCCGTATCGGCGACGCTATGGCTGCTCTACGCGCTTGCTTCCACGTTACGCAGTAGCAGCAGGACGCTCCTCGCCTGGCGTTCAGGTGTATTTGGGCTCGCGCTGCTGTCGTGGTGTGTCGCATTTCTCTGGGGCAAAGAACGCCTTTGCGAAGGCGTCGATCCGAATGGATGGGCCGTCGGATTGCTGTTCGTGCCTACGGTGCTGCTGCTCGGTTCGTTCAGGAAGTCTTGGGCGGGGGCGGTACTTGTCGCAGTAATTGGGCTGATCATTGCATTTTTCGGCTCACCGGTCTGCAAGTGGCTGCTTGCAGGCTGAAGGAAT
>JBQMQE010000407.1:0-3403 GCA_052172655.1 Burkholderiales bacterium | reverse complement strand
GTACAGCATGGTCGCCAGCAGGCCGGGGAGGATGCCGGCGACGAACAGGTCGAGCACGAACGTTTCGGTGAGCACCGCGTAGATGACCATCACGATCGACGGCGGGATCAGGATGCCCAGCGTGCCGCCGCTGGCGATGCTCCCGGTAGCGAGTTCGGGCGAGTAGCCGCGCGACAGCATCTCCGGCAGCGCGATGCGTCCCATCGTCGCGGCCGTGGCGACCGATGAGCCGCACAGCGCTCCAAAGCCGGCGCAGCCCGCCACGGTGGCCATCGCGAGTCCGCCGCGCCGGTGACCCACCCACACGCTGGCCACGGTGTAAAGATCCGCAGAGATACCGGCGCGGGCCGCCAGACTGCCCATCATCAGGAACAGCGGGATGGTGGCCAGGTCGGTGCTGCCGAAGGCGCTGACGACTTCGACGGACACCGTCCCCAGTGCGGCTGGTACGTCGGTGAGCGCGGCAAACAGCGTCAGCCCGGACATCGCCATCGCCACTCCCACCGGAACGTGCAGCGCGACCAAGGCAAGCATTATCCCGATGCCAGTGAGCAGGATGAAGATGGGGCTCTCGAGCATGACGGCGCTAGCGTCGCGCGCAGGTCCGCCATGTCCGGCGGAACTGAATCAGCGCGCAAATGCACAACAGGACGGCGACGATCAGCCACGTCGGTGCGACCGGCAGCGCGATCGCCGAGGTCTTGTAGCCGGTAGCCCAGTCGGAGAACGCGCGCACGAACATCTTCCACGTGAACAGGCTAAGCAGCAGCGCCATGCACAGTTGCCCCAGGGTGTCCAGCGCCCAAGTTGCGCGCGGCCCGATGCGCTCGCCGAGGAAGCGGATCGCGATCATGTGTCCGGACTCGAGTGCGGCGGGGAAGCTGCACGCGACCGCGACCGGGAAGGACAGTTGGGCAATGTCGGCCACCCACGATTGCGGGTCGCGAAATACCCAGCGCATCGCCACATCGAACACCGCCAGCACGACGTTGCCGAGGAAGATGGCGAGCGCCAGTGCTGCGAACGCCGTGCCGACGCGGCTTAGCGCTGGCGCCGAATGCTGATCCGAAGTCTGGCCCATGGTCCTCGCCGGGTGCGTCGCGTGCGCGTGGATGAGCGCCCGGGGCCGGCGTCTACTTGGCTTGCGCCGCGCCCTTTCGGAACACGTCCAGCACCTTGTCGCGGCCGGGCGCGGCCTTCACCCATTCGGCCACGACCGCGTCGAACGTAGCCTTGATCCTGGCCTGATCGGCGGCCGGGAACGCGCTCGTCTTGTGGCCGCCCTCCTTCTGGTAGTTCGTCCTGAATTCGACCACGGCGTCGTCGAAGGCCTTGCCGCCGATATTGGCGTACTCGACACCGCCGTGCTTGAGCAAAGACGCCTTGGCCGCCGCGGGCAGCGTCGCGAAACGCTGCGCATTGATCGGCACAATGGTAGCGACACGCCCGAAGTCGGCTTCGACGTGGTAATGCGCCGTGCGGTCGACGCGGAACTCCTTGATGCCGATCCAATCCATCAGCGTGCCGTCGAGCACGTTGCGGCTGAGCGCTTCGGCGATCTCAGGGCCGCGGATGTTGCCGACCGCGGCGGCGCCCAGCTTGTCCATCACGCTGACCTGCAGCGCCCCCGCGGCGCGGATCCTCCTGCCCGCGAGGCTCGCGATGTCGGGCGTCGGCATCTTCATGTGCAGCACATTGGATGCCGTGGTCACGATGCCGAGCACCTTCACCTTGTCGGGCTCGGGAATCAGGCCGGCTTCAAATGCGCGCCAGGTGCCGAGCGACGCCGCGCGGGCTGAGTCTGTGACGCCCGGCAATTGGGTTACGTCGTAGTTTTCGTAGGCGCCAGGCGTGTAGGCCGGGATTACGATGGCCATGTCGGCCGTGCCATCCTGCACCAGCTTCAGTTGCTCCGCCGGCGAGCGACCCAGCGTGCCGCCGGGAAAGAACTTGTAGTCCAGCGTGCCCTTGGAATCCGCCACCACGCGGTCGAGGTAGGGGATGACGATGGCTGTGGCGAGGAAGGCCTGGACCGCCATGAAGCTGGCAACGCGTAGCGTGACCTTCTCCTGCGCCCACGCGCCTGGCGCGGCCAGGGTGCCGAACGCGACCGCCAGTGCGGCGATGAGCGTAGGAATCCGCTTCGCGCGCGCGGCGGCAGGCGAGGTGGAACTGCGGAAAGCTTTCACTGGGGATGCGTGCACGAGAATCTCCTTTTCTTGATCGCCGTGACAACTGTCACGGCTTGTCCAAAATTCCAAATTATCCCGACAGATTCTTGATTGATCTGTTGTTGACAAAGTGCTGCGCCGGCAGCGCCGGCATTCATGCAGGAAGCCCGCGCTCAAGCGATCTCCTGTGGCTTATTCCTGCGCCGCCTTCTTGGTGACTTCCACGATGCCCTGGTCCGCGTCGACACGAACCCAGTCGCCGGTTTCGATGACTTGCAGCGGGTCCTGATCGAAATCGGTCAGGGCAGGCGCGTGCGTGACTACCGCGCCCAGCGCGATCTTGGTGGTCATTTCGTTGAACAGCATCGCCGCCGGCGCCGCGCCCGCTAGACGCGCAACGTGAAACTGACTCGACCAGCCGGATGAACCTTTCGCTCCCGGAAACACCAGCACCTTCCCCTTGAAACTCTGGCCGCGCAATTCGTGCCGGGTCTCGATGATGGTTCCGGTCGGGGGATAGATTCCGCCCCAGCCCGAGATTCTGTCCGTGGTAACCAGCGCCTCGCCTTCGGCCCGCCCGCCCACTACCTTCCTGCCGTGCAGCACGATCTTGGTCATTCCAGCCGCCCCGACCAGCGCCCGGTGATCGCCGCCTGGATGCAGTCGGCCGTCGTGCCGAACCAGGCCTGCACGCCCATGATGGCCGGCAGGTAATGCGCCTGCTTGGCCGAGTCCACCGCGGCGACCTTCGTGCCCTTGGGCATCACCCGGCCGAAGGCGGAACAGGTATCGGTCATCAGGTGCCCGCCGGCATCGGTGATGATCTTGGTGTAGCCGTTCCTGTCCGCGACCTGCTTGATCGCGCTCGGCGTGAAGATCCACAGGCTGGTATCGGCGTGGATGCGCTGGCCCTCGAGCAGTTGGCATACTTCCCAGATCTGTTCGAGCGAGTAATGCGGGCAGCCGAGCATGATGTAATCGACGCGCCGCTCGCGCGCCGTCGAGTTGACGCGCTCGTACGCCAGTTTTCTTTCCGCAGGACCGTATTTGAGCGTCGCCAGCGGTTTCCCCCCGCCGAAGGCTTCCTTCATGTTGCCGGCCTCCGGCGTCACGCCGATCACGTGATACATCTCCACTCCGCCCGAGGAAGAAGCCGCCGCGCCGAAATGCTTGAGCCGCGCCAGGTTGGGCACATGCCTGATGCCGTTGAGCACGGGAATCCGCTCTTGCAC
>JBQMQE010000406.1:0-3419 GCA_052172655.1 Burkholderiales bacterium | reverse complement strand
CTCTCTGGGAGATTTGTCAGTCACGACGAAAACGCCATCCAGCGCCTGCTCGATGTCAACGTCGATGCACTGACACGGCTGATGCGCCACGTGCTTCCGGCAATGCTGGCTCGGGCGGAGGGCGGCGTCATCAACGTCGCCTCCCTCGGCGGCCTCGTCCCTGGTCCGAACCAGGCGGCCTACTACGCCAGCAAGGCTTATGTCGTCTCACTGACAAGGGCGGTGGCAACGGAGAACGCCGGCAGCGGCGTGCGCGTGATGGCACTGGCGCCGGGCCCCGTCGATACAGGGTTCCATCATGCAATGGGCGCCGAGCTTTCCTTCTACCGACAGTTGGTATTGGCGCTGAGCGCCGACCAGACCGCTCGCGCCGCCTACCGCGGCTACATCCTCGGGTTCCGCCTCATCGTCCCAGGCGTTACCGCAAAGTTGCTGCAAATCGCGCTTTGGATCATTCCGCACGCCATTCTGCTGCCGCTCATCGGTTGGCTGCTGCGTCGGCGCGAAGAGAGGCCATGGAGCGATACAGGCGATAACGAAGCGTGAAGCGTTGCGGCATGGTTGCCGAAGCATTTGCTTTGTCGAAATACTTTTCGGCTTTAGTGTCGGGAGGCGCCGGGAGTCAGGTCTTGCGTATCACGGCGCAGTCGGCGCGGTGGCGCGCCGGCGAGTAACGCTAAACTCGCATTGTGCGCGCCGCGCCGACCCCTTCCTGACGCCGCGCTCCTCGCTCCTAAAAAAGGGCGCCGACGGCGAAGTATCGCGCGTTACAAGCCGCAATCCCTGGACAGCAGCGCGCCGAGGCCCTAAACGCCGGGCTTCACGCGCTCACTCCGAGGGTTTAATGGCCGCGCATCCGCCGCGCAACGACGCGTCCACACTCGACGTCGCACCAATCGGCAATGGCCGCATCGCCGCGTTGGTCGACACTGGCGGCCGCATCGTCTGGTGGTGCTTTCCGCGCCTCGATTCCGATCCCGTTTTTTCGCGACTGCTCTCCTGCGATGAGGAGAAGGGGTTCTGCGACGTCGTCCTGCACGGGCAGACGGCTTCGCACGCACAGTACGTACGCAACACCGCCATCGTCGAGACCGTGCTGGAAGATGCGGCGGGCAACGCCGTTCGCATCACCGATTTCGCGCCGCGGTTTCTGCGCTTCGAGCGCGCGTTTCACCCCGCGCAGATCATTCGCCGCATCGAGCCGCTGCGCGGCCTGCCCCGCATTACAGTCCGCCTGCGACCGACCTTCGGCTACGGCAAGCCGGCTGAGTGCCAGGCCATCGGCTCCAACCACATGCGCTATGGCGGGGGCACCGACGTGCTGCGCCTGACGACCGATGCCCCGCTCTCCTATATCGCGCACGAGACGCCGTTCGCGCTGACGCACTCCGTCTCGATGATACTCGGACCCGACGAGCCGCTCGAAGCCGCGGTCGACAGCGTCGCGCGCGAGTTCCTCGAGCGAACGCGCAACTACTGGATCAACTGGGTGCGCGGTCTTGGCATTCCGCTCGAATGGCAAGGAGCCATGATCCGCGCCGCCATCACGCTCAAGCTTTGTCAATTCGAAGAAACCGGCGCCATCATCGCGGCGCATACGACATCGATCCCCGAGGCACCCGGCACACAGCGCAACTGGGACTATCGCTTCTGCTGGCTACGCGACGCTTACTTCGTGGTCAGCGCGCTGAACCGGCTCGGCGCCACGCAGACGATGGAAGCCTATCTCAACTACATCACCACCATCGCCGTTGACGTCGAACCGCTGCAGCCCGTCTACGGCATCATTCACAACCAGCCGCTCGAGGAGCGTATTGCCGCCGATCTCGCCGGCTTCCGCGGCATGGGCCCGGTTCGCGTGGGCAACCAAGCCTCCGAGCAGACCCAGCACGACGCCTATGGCAGCGTCATCCTCGGCGCCTCGCACATGTTCATCGACGAGCGGCTGCCGGGCATGGGCGACGCGGTGCTGTTCCACCGCCTCGAGCCGTTGGGACATCAAGCACGCCGGCTTTACCTGGAGCCCGATGCCGGCCCGTGGGAATACCGCGGGCGCCAACGCATCCACACGCACTCGGCGACCATGTGCTGGGTTGCCTGCGATCGGCTCGCGCGCGTTGCCGGCCTCTTGTCGCTCGACGAGCGCGCCGGCTACTGGCGGGCCCACGCCGACAAGATCCGCGGCGAGATCTTGGAGCGCGCCTGGAGCGGCAAGTGGGGCGCGCTCACCGGCGCGCTCGACCACGACGACCTGGACGCCAGCGCACTGCTGGTCGCGGAGTTTGGCCTACTGAGCGCCAGCGACGAACGCTATCGGCGCACCGTACAGGTCATCGGTAAAGAGCTGTCCCGCAACGGCTTCATCATGCGCTACGTCGCCGATGACGATTTTGGTGCGCCGGAAACAGCCTTTCTCGTCTGCCAATTCTGGTACGCCGATGCCCTGGCCTCGATCGGTGAGAAGGAGAAGGCGCGCGAGATTTATACGGATGTGCTTTCGCGCACCAACTCGTTCGGGATCCTCAGCGAGGACATCCATCCGGGCTCGGGCGCCCTGTGGGGCAACATTCCGCAGACCTACTGTATGGCCGGTATCATTAACACCGGTATGAAACTCTCGCGCAGCTGGGAGGACGCTTGGTCGGCCGGTTAGCCGTGCAAGAAGTGCTCAATTGGAACCAAAACCGCCCCTAAGGGTTTGAGCGCTAAGGGAAGTCTTGTCGACCGACGGGAGAAGCATGGGCCGCATCGTTCTGGTCTCCAACCGCGTCGCCGATCTCAGCAAGGCTAGCCAAGCCGGCGGGGTTGCCGTTGCCATCGCCGACACTTTGCGCGCGCGCAAAGGGCTCTGGCTCGGCTGGAGCGGCAAGATCGGCGACCGTGCCGACGAGCTGCGCACGACGCCCGACTTTACCGAGCTCGGCGGCACGACCATCGCGACGCTTCCGCTCAGTGCGCGCGAGCACGATGAATACTACACGGGCTATTCCAACAATGTCTTGTGGCCGGTGTTCCATTCCCGGCTCGACATCGCTCAATTCGAGGCCGGCTACTATCAGCGATACCTCGACGTGAACAAGCGTTTCGCGCAGGCACTGCGGCCGCTGCTGAAGCCGGACGACACGATCTGGGTCCACGACTACCACATGATACCGTTCGGCATGGAGCTGCGCGCCCTCGGCGTGACGAACCCGATCGGTTTCTTCCTGCACATCCCGGTGCCACCTGCACAGACATTCCTTGCCATCCCCGAGCACCGCGAGCTGGCGCGGGGCTTGGCTTCCTACGACCTCATCGGTCTGCAGACAAAGGTCGACGTAGGCAACCTCATCGACTACCTACAGGACGGCGTGTTCGGGCGCATCCTGCAGGACGGGCGCATTCGCGCATTTGATCGCGAGCTGTCGATCGCCAGCTTT
>JBQMQE010000405.1:0-3426 GCA_052172655.1 Burkholderiales bacterium | reverse complement strand
TGTCACGCCGTATCGACGCAGCGCTTGGACGATTGCGCCCGGGGCGCCCAAGTCCAGGATTTCGACGATGCGGCCTTGAGGATCGACGAGGTGGATGCCGCTGTTGTGGACATAGCCGCCGAGGCCGTCGGCCACGACGGTGACGCCGAAACGCCGCTTCAGCTCGATGAGCCCAGCCTCGTTCGTGGGCCGTGCCGCGAGCCAGCCCGGCCCGCGGCGGTGAAAGCGCTCAAGGTACGCGGCAAGCTCGCGCGGAGAATCGCTGGACGGGTCGAAGCTGATGCTCAGGAGCCGCACCCGGCCGCTCGCGATCGGCCCCGCTAGTTCACCTTCCAGCCGGGCAAAGTCGGAACCGAGCGACAGGCACAGCGTCTGGCATCCGGTGTAGATGAAATCGACCAGCAGCCACTTGCCGCGCAGGTCAGCGAGGTTGATTCGATCACCGGTCTCGGTCTCGAGCGCAACCGGCGGAGCCATCACCACCCGCTCATGAACTGCGACGCGCCTCGCGGCCTCGGAAGTAAACGCCTGGAATCCGTCGGTGGCGCCCGCAAGGAGCGCCGCTCCCGCAAGAACCAGCGTGACGCTGGCGATGCTAGTGCGCAGCGCCGACATTCGGCGCCCGCAACAGGCCGCTGATGATGCGCACCGCGAACACGATCGTGCCGAGAACCACCAGAATCGCCGCGAGCGAACCCGCCTGCGCATACGGCACCCATTCCGGCGCGTGTACCGCCCAGCGACGCGGCACGCTCGCCTGGCCCGCCATCAACAGCAGACCTGAGAATAACAGCCCGCCGGCGAGATACGCGAGAAAGCCGAATCGGTCGACCGCGCGGTCGGGCTCGCCGGCACCTGTCCGGATCAGGTGGTACATGAAGCCAAACAGCATGGCCCAGAGACCGAGCAGCAGATAGAAGTGGAAATGTCCCGGCACCCAAAGCGTGTTGTGCATGACCCTGTTGACGCTGATGATGCCGTCGATGATGGCCGGGATGACGCCCGCGGCCCAGCCGAACATGGACAGCAGCAGGAGTTTGGCCGGCATGCTCCAGCGAATGCCGGAGCGGTGCACGTTGGTCAGCGCGCCGTAAGCGGTCACCGCGAGCACGGGTAATCCGTTCGTAAACGAAATGATCTGCCCCATCACGAGTATCCAGGTCGGCATGACGAAATCCATCAGCAGATGGTGCGGGTAGACGATGAGCACCATGACGGTGCTCGCTGCCCAGGCCCACAGGAACGGCCGCGACACGCCCCAAGGCCGGCCGCTGTAACGGGGCAGCAGTTCGTACACTGCGATCACCCCCATGTAAATCGTCGCGTTGATGAACACGTGGCCGAAGAAATAGGTCATGTTCTTGGCGAGAAGAGCGTTCAGTTCGAATGCCGGTACATAGGCATTCACCAGGCACAATACCAGCACCACAGCGCCGCACAGCGTGCCAAGACCGTTGACGATGATCACCATGGTGCTCGCCACCACGGTAGGCGGGTGCGATTTGTCGATAGCGCCGCCGAACAGCCATTGCAAGCCGAGCGCACGCCCGAAGTTGCCGTACACGCGCAGGATCGCCAGCGTCGCGTCGAGGTAGAAAAGCAGGAACCCCACGCCAATGGATATCAGACCCAGCATGTACCCTGCCGCGGCGTGCACGCTCCACATTCCGTTCGACTTCACCGGCAGCGGATAGAGAAAGGTCCAGCCGCCGCCAAATTGCAGGATGAAGATCGAACCGAGGATGAGCACGGCGCCGAGCATGAACAGCACGTAGTTCGCCAGGAATATTCCGGGCGACAGGCTTACGTACTTGCGCAGGAAGTACCACATCACCGCGCTCGAGCTTAAGCCTGCGATGCCGACCATCGCGGCCCCGTGCGCGGTCATGATCTGGTAGAACAGGTCGGGCGGCAACGCGATCCAGGTGCCCTGCGACATGCGCATCGCGATGCCGCCAAGCATCATCAGGACGAGCACGGCAAGCCCCGTGATCGCGTAGAGGTTGAGGACGATGCGCTCCTGGCGCGACAGGGTCTCGGTCGGCTGATGCAGGGCGCTCATGACTTGCCCCCCTGCGGCGCGGCAACGACTTCGAACTCCGTGATCATATTGTGATGAACCAACCCGCAGTATTCCAGGCAGAGCACCCGGTACTTGCCTGGTTCCGTGAAAGTGTGGACGAGGCGGTTGGTGAAGCCCGGCATCGCCTGAGTTTGCGCAATCAGCCGGCCATTCGGATCGTAAATGCCGAAGCCGTGGTTGACATCGTTCGACGTGACGCGAAACTCCACCGGCACTCCGGCGGTGTATTGGTTCGCGGAAAGTTCCCAGGACCACTGCTTGCCGACCGCGTTCACGACCAGCGCGCCTGTGCTCGGCCCGCGCTGGTCGGGAATGGGGAAATCCGCCAGCGTCGCGTAAGCGGTGCCGATCCCGAGCAGGACCAGGGCCCAGAAGAACCAGCGGCGGATGCCATAGGCCTTTTTCTGAACGTCCTTGTATTCGGCCGGAACGCCCGATCGCGCCACCACATACAGAAATGCCGCCGCGATGATCCCGATCCCAATCAGCGTAATGCTCCAGACAAGGTGTTGCGTGTCCATCATTTTCTCCATTGAACAGGTATATCAACTGCGTGAGATGCGTGCCATCCTGCGGCAGCGACCAACTCAGAACAGCGACGGCCAAATCGACGCTGCTGAATCCGCTGCGGCCGGGCCTTGATAGATTCGTCCTCTTGCGGCGTCAGTCATTATTGCCTCCTCGCGGCTATCGCATTCCCGAAGCCGGCGTCTGTGCGCGGCGTAAGTTGCTGGCAAGCTGCCTGGGGAATGGCCATGCAGGCGCGTCCCTGCGGCGCAGGCAGCAGGGCGCACACGCGCCGGCGCGGCATCAGTTCCTCACGAAATCGATCGCGATTGCCCCGGGCTCGCGCTGCACATAGCGCATGGTGACCGCCTCGCCGTAGCGCGCGCTGAGCTGATCGAGCAGCGGCAGCGGGTCGTGGTCATTGACGAAGCGCATGGTTTCGCCGGGATTCAGGGCATCGAGCGCGCCGAAAATCGCGGCGTGGCGGAAGCGTTTGGCAATCCCGCGGGCGTCGAATGGATAGATCGCGTCGGGCGAAAGGTGAAGATGGGGGGCGGCCATGGTTTTGACTCCTGTGGTGGTTGAAATATGTGGTTTGGATTTGGCGGCGGCACGAGCCGCGACCGTGGCGAGCGTCGCCGCCGGCAGCATGTCTTCGGCGAGCGGAAACAATTCACGCTCCTCGAAGCGGACGTGCGCCTCGAGCAGCAGGCCGAAGGACGCCAGGCCCGCAGCGTCGACCGGACCGTCGGCGCGCGCGAGCGCGCGCAACTGCCGATGTTCGTCGAGGGTGCGCGCGACGCGCGCGTGCTCTCCGGCGTCGCGCAGCGCCGGCA
>JBQMQE010000404.1:0-3440 GCA_052172655.1 Burkholderiales bacterium | reverse complement strand
CCTCCAGTACTTGGCGATCTTGCTCGTTCGATAGACGGTGACGACGGCCGGCGGGTTGCGCCAGTCCTCAACTATGCACCTCACCAGGAACATCTTACCTTCCGCGGCGATGCGTGCCTGAAAGATTGCTCGATTACCAACGCCAGGCAGCGTCTGTTCGGGTTGCTTCATCACGCGCTCGACCCAGGCGGGATCTATCTGGCGCCGAATCATTTCTTCGCGGGCGTGAGTCGTCAAGACGTATTCCATGCGCCCATGCTATGTTATTCCACGGCAGTTCTCAATCTGCGTCGATTCCTGATCCGAATGGACTCTTCGTTGACAGCGAAAATCGGCCTCGGTACCATCTCCCCTGACCGCCTGCTTGCGGCTTTGTACCTTCCGCGCGCACATCCACCAAGGAGAACCCCATGACCGCATTCCGATTCCGCCGCCTTGCCACGGCCGCTGTGTCCGCCCTGGCGCTCGCCGCCAGCGCCCCCGCCCTGGCGCAACAGACCGAAAAGCTCGATTTCATCCTCAACTGGGTGGCGGGGGGCGACCACGCGCCCTATTACTACGCCAAGCAAATGGGCTGGTATGCCAAGGCCGGCATCGATCTCAACATCGAGCAGGGCAAGGGCTCGGCGCTCGCCATCCAGAAAGTCGGCGCCGGCGCCAACCCGATCGGGCTCGCGGACATGGCCAATGCGTTGACCCTGCGCGGCAAGGGCGCGGACACGGTCGGGGTGTACAACGTCTATGCCAACTCGCCGCAGGGCCTTTACTGGCTGAAGAGCTCGGGCATCAAGTCGGTGAAGGATCTGGTGGGCAAGAAAATCGGCAACCCGCCGGGTGATGGCGCGCGCACCATGTGGCCGGCGCTGGCCAAGGCCAACGGCATCGACCCCAAGTCGGTGACCTGGGTCAATATCGACGCCAATTCCAAGCTTGCCGCGCTCAAGTCCAAGGCCGTCGACGCCACCACCTCGTTCTACAACATCCATCACGTGTTCCAGCGCGAACTGGGTGACAACATGGGTTTCCTTGCCTGGCGCGACGCCGGACTCAATCCGTACGGCAATTCGATCCTCGTCAACGCCGAGTACCTGAAGAAGCACAAGTCCACCATCGCCAGTTTCGTCAAGGTCACGCAGAAGGCGTTCGCCGCTTGCGTCGCTGATCCCAAGCCCTGCGTGCAGGCGCTGGTCGACGCCAACGGCGCGCTCAAATTCGACAATGAAATGACCAACTGGAAGCTGGTGGAAGTGCTGATGAGCGACAAGACCTCCAGGGGCGTCGCGCTCGGCTGGTTCGACGATGCGCGCATGGCGGACGACTACGACCTGGTGAAGACCTACATCGGCCTGGACCAGCCGTTCGACGTCAAGACCGCGTACACCAATGAATTCCTGGACAAGTCGATCAAGATGACCAAGTAACAAAAGCGCCTGACGGCATTTGCGTCAGGCGGCTGATTTAGGGGAGCGCGAGGGGGAGACTTCCCCCTCGTTTGTTTGTTCCCGGCGCGCAGCGCCCTCGTTTTCGCTGTTGTTTTCGTCCAGACGCGCGGGCTAGCCCAACTCGGGTCCCGCCACCAGCATCACGCTTTCATTGTTGCCGGGCGCGCGCTCGGCCCCGTGCACCATGCGCGTGAACGGCCGCTGCACGCTGAAACCCTGCATCAGCGCCCAGTTGCGCAGGCTGCTGTGGCGGTCGACGATGTCCATGTAAAACGGAGCGGGTACACGCTCGAGCGCATGCGAGAGCAGCGCCTGTGCCAGCGGCAGGTCTGCAGCGACCAGGGGGCCGAGTTGCCGCGCTTCGCGTCCGTCGCGGCCCAAAAGGTAGCCGCAGATTTTGTTTCCGCGCTCGACAACCAGCGCCGCCTCGGGCAGACGCGCAGCGAGCGCGCGCAGCAGCGGTTCGCGGCTGGCGCCGAATGCGGGCAGATCGAGGGCAAGGATTTGCGGCCAGTCGCCATCGGCAATGCGCCGCAGCTTCAGCCCCGGCACGTCTTGCCACCCGGACACAGGCCGCGCCTCGGGGCGGCTATAGCGCTGGAAGCTCCACGTATCGCGCAAGCCCTCCTGCACGTAGACCTCATGCCCGGCCGGCGTGGCGTCCAGGACGGCCACTAGCCCGCGCGCCTGCAGGTACCCGAGCGCGCGGCGCAGCATGCGCGAGGCATAGCCGAGGCGGCGATGCTGGGGTGATACCAGCACCATGCTCATCCAGGCGAACTTAGCTTCGTAGGGCAGCACCACGATAGTGGCGACCAAGCTGCCGTCCGCGGCCGACAGGCCGAATCCCTTGCCCAGGCGCAGCATCATGCGCCAATCGGCCTCGTTCTGGTTCCAATTCGCCGCGCGCGACAAGGCCGTGGCGCCGGCGAGATGCTGCTCGCCCAGTTCGTGCTCGTGCACCGCGGCGCTATCAGAGCTCATTTGACAGAGGATGCATCCCCTCATCCTCGCCTAGATCAAACGCCATTTCGGCAATTCCGAAATCGGCACTCAGTACTTTCCGTCACGGGTGTCGAAATGCGTGTCCTTGCCCAGGCTCGCGCCGCCGCGCGCGATCCAGTCCGCCTGCCAGGCGATCATCGTATCCAGCGGCACGCTCGGCCGGCCGAACAGCCGATGCGCCTCGGCGCTGTTCACCAGCCAGGCGCTGCCCGCCTCCTTGCCGCTGAACGCGGGTTGCCGCTTGAAATGCCGGCCGAAGGCCTCGGCCAGCGCGCGCACGCTGACCGTCTCCGCGCCGCTCAGGTTGAGCGCGCTCGCCGGGGCGGTGCAATGGCAGAGCGCGCGCAGCGCCATGCTGTTGGCGTCGCCCTGCCAGATGACGTTTACGTGCCCCATGGCGAGATCGATGGTGGCGCCGGCAAACACCTTCCTGCCGACGTCGTGAAGCACGCCATAGCGCATGTCGATCGCGTACTCCAGGCGCAGCAGGCGCCCCTTGGTCCCGTGCTTGTGCGAGAAATACTCGAACATGCGCTCGCGTCCGACGCAGGAATTGGCATAATCGCCCGAAGGCGGGATGGCGGGTACCGCCTCGGTCGCGCCGCCCGAGGCCACGTCCACGTACGGATAGACGCAGGCGGTGGAGAAGGCGACGATGCGCGAGGCGCGGAAAACCTCGGCCACCTGCGCCGGCACCATCACGTTCATCGCCCAGGTGAGGTCCTCGCGCCCGCTGGAGCCGAACTTGCGTCCGGCCATGAATACCACGTTCTCGATTCGCGGCAGGCGCTCGACTTGCTCGCGCTCGAGCAGGTCGCAGGCGATGCACTCCACGCCCCAGGCTTCCAGCTTCTCGCGCAGGCCGGGCTCGGTGAAACGCGCCACGCCGACCACGCGCTTGCCCGGCGCCGCGCGCCGCGCAAGCCGCGCGAGAGTAGGCCCCATCTTGCCGCCGACGCCGAGGATGAGGATATCGCCGGAAAGCCGGTTCAG
>JBQMQE010000403.1:0-3495 GCA_052172655.1 Burkholderiales bacterium | reverse complement strand
CCTGCCGCTCAATTGAGCGATTTGCCGAGCATCCTGGAGTCCGGTTATGGCCGGGAGTACGCATTCCCATCAATTTCGCTAAGCGGTCGCCGGAGCATCCAGCGCTTCCGCCAATGGCTGTAATTGGGTGCTGCCCTCGTATCGTCACTATCGGCCAGGACCCGTCACTGGCAATTCTTCTCCAAACCTGCCGCTGGGCCTGTCACCACCGGTGTCGAGGCCAGCATCCCGAAGCGCTCCTTCGCCTTGCCCACCGCCTCCGAGAGCTTCATCGAATCACCCGCCGGCAGCGACACCTGCCGGCGTTTGCCACCGCCGCCGAATATCAGCCTCCAGCTCTTGTTGCTCAGTTCCAGCGCCATATACAACACCGGCCCTGATGCGTTATCTTCAATCCTATGGGCTGCCGGGTTCATCTTCTGGTCTCCTTCTTTGGTTGAGAAAGCCATCGGAGGTTAACCCACGCGGCCCTACATAGAATCTATCGCTTCGCAGGACGGCAAGGGCAATAAAACTTAACCAGGAGACGGACAGATGGCAAAAGCAATCCGGTACCACAAGCAGGGCGGTCCAGAGGTTTTGCAGTTCGATGACGTGGAGGTTGGTGATCCGGCGCAGGGTCAGGTGCGCATCCGGCATACGGCAATAGGCGTGAATTTCGTCGATACCTACCAGCGCTCCGGGCTGTACCCGATGCAGCTGCCGCAGACCGGGGGCAACGAGGCGCGGGCGTTGTCGAGGCGGTCGGGCCGGGCGTGACGGATCTAAAAGCGGGCGACCGGGTGACCTACACCGGCCTGGCGGGCTCTTACTGCGAGCAGCGCCTGGTGCCGGCCGACCGCATGGTGAAGCTGCCGCAGGGCATTACCGAAGATCAGGCGGCCTCGATGCTGCTCAAGGGGCTTACGGTCCATTACCTCATTTTTAGCACCTACCAGGTGAAGAAGGGTGACACGGTGCTGTGGCACGCGGCCGCAGGTGGTGTCGGCCTGATTGCCTGCCAATGGCTGAAAGCGCTCGGCGTCACCACCATCGCGACGGCGGGCTCGCCGGAGAAAATGGCGCTCGCCAAGGCGCACGGCGCCGATCACGTGATCAACTACAGCACGGAAAATTTCGTCGAGAAAGTCAAGGCGATCACCGGCGGCAAGGGCGTGCCGGTGGTGTACGACGGTGTCGGCAAGACGACCTGGGAAGGATCGCTCGATTGCCTGCGTCCGCGCGGGCTGATGGTGACCTTCGGCAACGCCTCGGGCCCGGTGGCGCCGGTGAACCTGGGAATACTCTCGGCCAAGGGCTCGCTCTATGTCACGCGCCCGACGCTCGGCACGTACATCGCCACCCGTGCCGATCTCGTCGAGCGTTCAAAAGCGCTGTTCGACGTGGTGCTGTCCGGCAAGGTGAAGATCGAGACCACGGCCCGCTACAAGCTCGCCGATGCCGCGCAGGCGCACCGCGACCTGGAATCGCGCAAAACGACCGGCTCGGTGATTCTGCTGCCCTAGCCGAGGAGAGCGTTCGAAGACGCCGCCCGCGGGCGGCGTTCTTAACCAATAATGCCGTTCGAAATCCCGGCGATTTGCTGTAAGAAAGGGGCGGCAATGAACATAAGTACATTTATGCGCGGTCCCGGACCCAACTTAGTTTCATCGAACCGACGTTGGAAGGCAGATCTGGGTATTGGATGACCACAATGGCCGTTCAAACGTCATAGCGTATTCATTCATCAAGGTCGGCTGTCGAGTGTGGGCCGGACGCCTCGTGCGGCAACTTCCATGACTCGCCAGCGTCTCTTGATGGCCGATTTTAGACTGTCGGGACGGCCCTCGCATTCTGCTGGAAATCAGCCGTACAGCCCGTGCGCGACTAACCCGGCCAGAGCAGAACGCCCTATCAGGGCCGTGACGGCGCGGGTCTGCGTTGCTCCGGTACAAGGTGGCGTGAGCCTTCGCGGACTGCCTCCTTGCGGCTGCGGTCAAGAAGCAGCCATCCCTTCAGACCTTGGGCGGTTTTGCAATCCACGCCGTGATTCAGCCTGCAGCGCTCTTTGGCGCGCTCGACTCGCGCATTCTCGGTTGTCGCGTGCTCGCCCTTTGGCGTCTGTGTCTGCGCGGCCACAGGCAAAGACATCAGAACCGCCATGGCAATTGCTGGCGTCCAGAAGTTAATCGTCATGTCGATATCTTAAGCGGCCGGGCGCATTTGGGCGTTCCCGCTTTGCTTAAGCCATACCCACGCCGCGCCCTCGCGCGCGAGAGCGAAGTGCTGCACCTGCGCGTGGACGAAATGTTGTGCAATGTTCGGCATTAAAGTCGCAATGACGCCGTCCGCAACGACCGCCACTTTCTCAATTCTGTGAAGATGCTCCTTGAGAAACTTCAGATGAGCAAGCAGCGCGCCGAAGTCCTTCCAGCCGGGAAACGATTTTGCGCGAATCAATACCGCGCGCAGCGTCCCATGTCGTTCCAGATAGGCGTCGACTTCGCTCGCCAAGGTCGTGAAATCTGCCGCTTCAAGCGGCCCTTCGGGATGTAGCACCAGTATCCCGTCGTCTTGTCGCAATTCGTGGTTGAGCATTGGAAATCCTATATTAGACAATGGCGTAGGTATTCGTCGCGTGGTAGCTGTACATACGGACGCCTACGACCGGCTGCGTACCCATTCGTACTCTCGATTCGGCCGAAAGTTCAGGCTACATCTGAAAGATTGCTCTCTGCGGACAGGCGGGTCTGTGCGTTACAACACCCACGGCGCTCGCAACCGCGGCAGGACGGTGTGAAATACCGCCGCTAGCGCTGCAAGTGCCTACGGTAAATCGAGGCTGAGCGACCGCTCTTGGGAATGAACTCGGAGGACCGTTCCTGGCCGCGCCTACCATTGTCTCAAGCCGATTCGACCGCCGTAGGCCAGAAAATGGCCTGATGATGGTTTAGGCGATGCCAGTTAACCGGCGACTCTGAGCGGACCACGTTACGGTCGATGCACCGCAGGCGCCGCCGGGTCCGACAATCGAAATACCCTTAGCTGCGCGCTGGCCGAAGCTCGCTCGATACGGTAGCTTGTCCCGCCCGCAGACACCTGCAGGACAACTCGATGGCCTGCCCAGATCGTCAGGTCCAGCCACTTGGGTGCATCCTTTCCCAGCGGATAGAGCAGCACCAGCGCGGTGTTTGCAGTGCGCACACCGGACCACAACAGGCCCTGGTCGTCAGGCCCCGGCACTTGGTAATTCATCACTTCGCCATGATCAAGCAGGTCACGCCAGGCGAGCATTTCGTCGTACACCGCCACCGCATCCTGCACCTCCGCTAGGCTCTCCGCCGGGTGGGAGTTGCGCAGTGGGTTGAACACTTGCATGGCCGCAGTGCCGCGCAACCACAGGTGGCGCAGGGCCTCGCGATAGGCGGTGCGGCTCATCACCGGAGTGCGCTGATCGTCCTGGTCACGCACCCAGCGCGCGACCCAGGGCACTGCGTGCAGGTAGGGCGCCTTGAG
>JBQMQE010000402.1:0-3502 GCA_052172655.1 Burkholderiales bacterium | reverse complement strand
CCGGGTGCGCTGTGTGGCTGGGGTGGCAGAGGTTGATCTGAACTTTGCATAGTTTCAGGCGATGTGGTCGAGTCGTAGTGGTTCCACTGAAGGAGACCACGATGAATTCGACAAGCCAGTATCAACTTGTTCCACCCCATGTTAACGAACCGGCGCATCAGCCGTACGCCGACGCCTTCGATCGATATCTGATCGAGCGCGGTTACGCCCGAAACACCATACGCGCTTACCTCGGCTATGGGTCCCATTTCTTGCGATGGATGCAGAGAAACGGGCTCGATTTGCTCGAAATCGACGAGGCGGTCGTCGCGCAGTTTCTCGATAACCATCTGCCGCATTGCGACTGTGGGTGGCCGACGCGCGGTGATCGACGAGATGCGCATGCGGCGCTCCGTCATTTGATTGTCGTGCTGCGTACGCTAGGCGTGGTCGCACCGCGATCGGTGATTACGACACCGGTCGACGAAGAATTGCGTCGATTCGATGAGTACATGGAACACGTGCGCGGTCTCGCGCCGAAGACGCGTAGTGCAATGTTGCGCATCGTGCGCGAGCTGCTGTGGCGGCGGTTCAAGGAACGCCCGGTCGTGTTCTCCGCGCTCACGCCCGAGTATGTGCGACGCTGTTTCGCGCGTCTGACCGAACGATGCCATGCGCCGGTCAGTATGGGAGCTGTAGTCTCGGCGTTGCGCGGCTACTTCCGCTTCCGCGCGTCATGCGGTGACGCGGTACACGGGTTGATCGGTGTGCTGTCTTACCCGGCCAACTGGGATCAGGCCGCATTGCCAAAGACCCTTACGGACGAGGAGGTCGAGCGGCTGCTCGGCTCGCTTCATAGCCCCAGCCCGGCGATGCGTCGCGGTACCGCAATCGTACGCTGCGCGGTAGATCTCGGTCTTCGCAGCGCCGAGATTGCCGGGCTCACGCTCGACGATATCGATTGGGAAGCCGGGACACTCACGCTGCGCAAGACCAAGAACCGGCGCGAGCAAGTCTTGCCCTTGCCAGAGCCTACGGGGCGTGCCATCGCTGCATATCTCCAGCACGAGCGGCCCAAGAGCCCGCACCGGGAAGTGTTCGTGCGGCGCATGGCGCCCCACGACGAGACGATCGGACCCGATCTCGTGCGCAAGACCATCCGCCAAGCCTACGAGCGGGCCGGGCTTCCCTATACCCGATCACATCTGTTATGTCACACGATCGCGCGGCGTCTGCTCGATGGCGGCAGCTCCCTCAAAGAGGTCGCCGATGTCCTGCGGCATCGCTCGCTCAACACCACGCTCGTCTACGCCAAGCTTGACAGCCGTAACTTGCGATCCGTGGCCCTGCCGTGGCCGGGGAGAGTCGCATGAGCCAGCCCATGAACTTGCGAGCACGCGTTCGTCAGTTCCTGCGCGAACGTCGGCGGTTAGGCTTCCAGCTGCGAAGCATGGGGTACGCGTTGCGTAGCTTCGCGCACCATGCCGATAAGCCGGAGAATCCCGGCCCGCTCACGGTCGAAATGATGGCAGAGTGGGCGCGGTGCGACCGAGCTGGCAGCAATGACCCGCGCACCTGGGCCCGCCGGCTGAAGCTTCTGCGCCCCTTCACCGGCTGGCTGCAGCAGTTCGAGCCACGCACTGAAGTTCCCGACGAGGCGATCTTCGGCCGGGTCGGCGAACGTTTGACTCCCCACATCTACAGCGAACAAGAGCTCATCGACTTGCTCGCCGCAGCGCGTCAGCTTCGTCCCGACTTGCGGGGCGCAACTTATGAGGCGTTGTTCGGCCTGCTCGCCGCGACCGGGCTTCGGGTCTCCGAGGCGGTGCTGCTACGCACCAGTGATGTCGACCTGAAGGCGGGGATGCTGACCATACAACGAACCAAGTTCGCCAAATCGCGTCAGGTGCCGCTGCACCCAAGTACCGTCGAGGCCCTCAGACGATATCGACGCTTGCGCGACCCTCTGATCGAGTTCACCGAGGACACTCCGTTCTTCGTCGGCTCTCGTGGACGGCGCCGTGGACACAAGCTCAGCACCCGCCAGGTCGATCGGGTGTTTGCTCAACTGCGGACGCAACTCGCCTGGCCCAATCGCGGTGCGCATAGCACCCCGCGGGTCCACGACGTGCGTCACACCTTCGTGGTGCGCCGGATGCTCGCTTGGCACGCAGAAGGCATTGATATCGATCAGGCGATGCTCGCACTATCCACCTACGTCGGACATGCGATGGTGACCAATACCTACTGGTATCTTACCGCCGTACCCGAATTGATGGGACTTGCCGCCGCCAAGTTCGAATCGCGCATGTCGCCGGAGGTATGCCATGCGTGACCTGAGCCCTCCAAAGACCCCTTCCTTCGCTTCCTTGGTGCAACGGTTCTTTACCGAGTACCTCATCATCCAGCGGGCGGTGAGCCCACGCACAGTCGCCTCCTACCGCGACGCCTTGGTGCTGTTCCTCGCCTTCGTGGAGCAGCGCATCGGCAAAGCGCCCACGGCAATACGGCTCGCGGACATCGAGCCCGACTTGATCCTCGCCTTCCTCGATCATCTGGAGCAGCAACGTCGCAACTCGGTGCGCAGTCGCAATCTTCGTCTGACAGCACTGCGGGCGTTTCTGAAGTTCGCGGGCCGGCGCGACGTGTCCTCCCTGCACGTCGTCGAGCGAGCGCTGGCGGTGCCGATGAAACGCTTCGAGCGTCCAATGCTCGGATTCCTCTCGCCCGAGGAAATGCTTGCCGTCCTCGGCGACCCGGGCGACAGCTGGACATCTCGGCGCGATCATCTGCTGCTTGCCATGCTCTACAACACCGGTGCCCGAGTATCCGAGATAATCGAGGTGCGCGTCGTCGACGTGGTGCTTGATGGTGCGCCTTGTGTTCACTTGCACGGCAAGGGACGCAAACAGCGTTCAATACCGCTGTGGAAGACTACCGTGCGCGAGATCCGGCACTGGTTGCGAGCCAACGGCTCGCCTCGTGGTGAGGCGACCCTGCTGCCAAACCGGAATGGCAAACCAATGACGCGATCCAACGTCGAGCAGCGGCTCGACCGCGCAGTCGCCCGCGCTGCCACCGAGCATCGTAGTCTCGCCAACAGGCGCGTCTCTCCGCATACCATCCGGCACACAACGGCCATGCACATGCTGCAATCCGGCGTCCCGTTTAACGATATAGCATTGTGGCTCGGGCACGAAAGCGTGAACACCACGCACCGCTACGTGGAGGCCAACTTGGAAATGAAACAGAAAGCCTTGGCCCGACTCGACGAACCAAAGACCAAAATGCGTCGCTATCGCCCTGCCGACGAACTCTTGAAGTTCCTGCAACAGCTATAACTATGCAAAGTGCACGCCGGCGCGACCCGCGCCGGACGTGCTTGCGCCGCATGAACTACGCATAGTTGACAACTATGCATAGGGGTCGCCTACAGTCCTTGATGGCGTTTGCAAGCGGACGTTGACCCGAATTTCAGTAGGCGGCGGGAGACACAGGCAGCAGCCGGGCCATGACCCGTCAC
>JBQMQE010000401.1:0-3505 GCA_052172655.1 Burkholderiales bacterium | reverse complement strand
AGTTGGTGAATGCGACTCCTCCCATTTCGAGCAGCAGCACCGCTTGTCCATCCTTCGGGGCCGGACCGAAGCGATGCCTCAGGGGGCGTCCCGCGGCAAGGGGATCCTCAGCCGAAAACAGGACATCGGCGGCCGCACCATTGCCTGGCACGCGCAGGTCCTTGTTTTCCCAGTCGGCGTGATAGCAGAACATGACCAGGGTTTCGCCGTTCGGAAGCATGGCGCAGCGCACCAGGGTCCGGTCCTGCACGATATCGAGCACGCCGCGAATTCCCTGCTCCGGTTCCGCCACGTAAGCGAATTCCACATAGGTCGCGCCGCAGGCCGGCGCGGCAGCGATCCAGAGGATCTCGCCGTCATCTTCCACCGTCGGCCGGGACAGGTAGTCGGTGGGGAAGGCGATCCAGGCCACGCGCGCGGCCCTGCCGCTGCCGCGCGCAGGCGTGGCGGCGCGGCGCCATTTGAATCCGGCGCGGTCGCGCAGCGCCGCCGGCGCGCCTTCGGCGCCGGTGTGCGCGCTGCGGCAAATGCCGGATTTATTGAACCGGTAGTCCTCGACGCCCGCAATCGAGCTGGTGACCAGGTGGAAATCGCCCAGGCGCGTGGTCGACGCGCGCCAGATGTCCGACTCATAGCCGTCGGCGCGTTTGACGCCAAAGCTTAGATCGAGCAGAACGTTGGACATGGCCGCCGACGAATTATCGAACTATTTACCGCAAGAGCAAGCGAGATCCGGACTCTCATTTGCGCATACGCGCTTGCGGCCTATTAATCGAAGTTCAGCGCGCCGGGGGAACCGATGGCCGCATCATCCCCGGCAAGTCCGTGCACACCGGCACCGAGCAGGCGTATCGGCCGGCGCCCGGCATCGGTGCGCTCGAGCAGCGTCAGCGCGCGCGCAGCGATCTCGCCCGCGTCGCGCGTGGGCGCCGCGGCGGTGTGGCTGCGCGTGACGGTGCTGAAATCGGCGTAGCGGACCTTGATCGTGACCGTGCGCGCGAGCAATCCCTTGCGCGCCAGCCATTCTGCGCTCCGGCGCGCCATGCGTTCAATCTCGGTGCGAATCGCGCCGAGTTCGAGGAGATCTTCGTTGTAGGTGTTCTCGCTGCTCGAGGACTTGTAGGGCCGGTCGGGCACCACCGGCCGCGGATCGTCGCCCAAGGCCAGCCGTCGCAGCACCTCGGCCAGGCTGCCGACTGCGCGCCGCAGCAAAGCCGGATCGGCCGCGCGCACCTCTACCAGGCGCTCGATGCCGATTTTGCGCAGCTTTCCCGCGGTTACCGGGCCGACGCCCCACAGCGCGTCTACGGGCAATTGCTGCAGAAAGGCCTCGACCCGGCCGGGCGAGATCACCGTCAGGCCGTCGGGCTTTTGCCATCCGGATGCAATCTTGGCGAGGAACTTGTTCGGCGCCACGCCCGCGGACGCCGTCAGCCGGGTCTCCTCGCGGATGCGCTGCTTCAGCCGCTTTGCCACCGGCGTGGCCAAAGGCTCGCCCCAGAGATTGTCGGTGACATCCAGGTAGGCTTCGTCCAGCGACAGCGGCTCGACCAGGGGCGTGCACGAACGGAAGATTTCAAGTATGCGCTGCGAGGCGGCGCGGTAGCGCGGGAAATCGGGCCGGACGATCAGCAGCTCCGGACACTGGCGCAACGCGCGCGCCATGGGCATCGCCGAGCGCACGCCGAACACGCGCGCTTCGTAGCTGGCGGCCGCCACCACTCCGCGCGCGCCGGGCTGGCCGCCGACCGCCACCGGCTTGCCGCGAAGGCCAGGGTCGTCGCGCTGCTCCACCGACGCGTAGAACGCGTCCATGTCGACATGGATGATGCGGCGGACGTTCGCGCTCACTGGCTGCGCCCGCGCTCACCCGCCGCGCACGCAGGCAGTCACTAGGCTTGGACGTACTGAGCGGCTGTTTCCTAATGACAGGCCCCGCCGCTGATCCAAGGACGCATGAGGCGCGCGGGATGGGGTAGAGCGCTTTCTTTCCCGGCCCGGTCCCCTCATGCTGAAATGAACGCTAGATTTCAATTGCGCGTTTGTCGACGAAGCGGGAAGCGAATTGCAGGAAATGGTAGGCGTCCGCGAAATTGCTTACCAGCCCGAAGGAAATTCTGACCGCCCCGGTGCTCTTGTCGTCGATGCATTGGCGAAAATCATCCAGCGTCAGGCCGGCAGGGGTTCCGGAGAAGCATGCGCTGAGCTCCTCCGCGGATATTCCCAGCGCCGCCTCGCCGCCGCCCGGGTTGCAAAAGCAACCGGTGCGCAGGGATATTTTCATGTCGTTTGCCCGGTCCTCCACTATTCGATGGTCGACGAAGCGGCCGTCCTTGTCGAAGAAGTTGAATGCGACCGTGCCGCCGCGCGCGTCCGTCGTAAGCGGCCCGTAAATTCGGACCAGCGCCAGCCCATTGCCGTGGCGCAGCGCGCCCAACTGCTCCAGCATCCAGCCGGTCAGCGCTTGGACGCGGGTGTGTATCATTTCATAGCCGATGCCGGCCAGGTGCTTCAATCCGATCTCGATCGCAGGCGCGCAGAGATAGTCCGGCGTTCCGTCCTCGAAGGCTTCCGGCCCGCTATGCAGGTAGTGCCGGTCGCCCCGAACCGAAGCCACCGTGATCGTCCCTCCCGAAAACCAGGGTCTGCGCAGCTTCGACACGACCGCCTTGCGCGCGATCAGACATCCTGCTCCCGTCGGATAGCCGAACATCTTGTAGAAAGAAACGCAAACGAAGTCCGGTTTTGCCAGTCGCAAGTCGAGCATATTCGTAGGTACATATGCCGCGGCGTCCAACAGTACGTCCCATCCGTGTGCATGCGCAAGCTCGATCCAATCCAGGGAATGCTGCACACCGGAAAAATTGGATTGCGCAGGATAGGCAAACAGCTTGTTGGCCATCCCGTCAGATGAGCTGAGGTATGCAGCGAGGGTCTCCCGGTCCAGGCGCATATCGGGCAGCATCAGCGGGGAATAGGTGACCACGGCCCGCGCAGCGCGTGCGAACTCCCGAATACCGTTTACGGAATTGTGGTTGTCGAATGCGAGCAGAAGTCGGCTGGCATGGCCGAATGGATACGATTCGCCCACCAGCTTGAGCGCGCCGGTCGCGTTCCGCGTAAGAACGACAAGGTACTCGTCCGGGGACGCTTTGAAGAACTCGTGAACTGCGCTGCGCGCGCGCTCGACCAGACGCGTCGCGGGCGCGGACGCGGGGCTGGAGGAGTGCGGGTTGCCAAAAACGTCCGCAAGCAGGAGCTGCATGTGTTGTTGAATCTGCGTGCTGGCGTAGAGGCCGGCCCCGGTGTAGTCCAGGTAGCGATGCCCCAGCCGATCCAGTCGCTCGTATTGGACCTGCCGCAGCTCATCCAGAGCTGTCGTATTCCGGTAGCCCGGATGCTGGTCGAGAAACGAACGTTCGGCTTGTGCAAATGAGTCCATGTCGGTCTCGTTTCAGAGTCAGTAACAAGACGAGGGGATACCTCCCCTCGCGCTCCCCTATAT
>JBQMQE010000400.1:3089-3508 GCA_052172655.1 Burkholderiales bacterium | reverse complement strand
GTGAGCATGGTCACCTATCTCGATGGGAATTGCGCGGTTGTTGGTCAAGCAGCGTGATGGTGGGTGGGTGACCCCCCTCGGGGAACTTGAACAAACGCGCCCTTTGGGGGAGTCTCTGGTTACCAAGCCAAGAGACCATCCAAGTGTGCCACGCTCTACTGCAAGACCGCAACTTTTTCCGTTTATTGCTGCGCATCGACGAGGAACTAGCTGCTGAGACGCATGCAGCAGGCTGCGCCTGCGGCGGTGTTCTGCACTGCGCCGACTATCCGCGAAAGCCGCGAGCCTGTCCGAAAGAGTTTCGTGCCGACTTTGATTCGCGCTTCAGTTTCTGTTGCAATCTGTGCCGCCTGCGCACGACGTCAATGTCCGTGCGTTTTCTGGGCCGGCGCGTGTATCTGGCGCTGGCGGTGGTGCTG
>JBQMQE010000400.1:0-3079 GCA_052172655.1 Burkholderiales bacterium | reverse complement strand
GGCATGCCGGGCAGACACCAGCGGCGGCGCGGCTTTGCACCTCGCTGGAGATTCCGTTGCGCACCTTGCAACGCTGGCGCCACTGGTGGCGGGCGCAATTTCCCCTGACACCGCTCTGGCGAGGCGCCTGCGCACGCTTCATGCCTGCGGTTGCAACCGATTTATTCCCCGCCAGCCTGCTGGAACGATTTGCCGGTGATGCCGAAGAAGCGCTGATGCGACTGCTGATCTTCCTGAGTCCGGTCACGATCAGGGCGATCGCATTGCATGAGGGTCGATGATCACCCGCAGAAGATGCGCATAGCCAACGCCGACGAGGGCACGTAGCCTTCACTCCCGGTTGTGGCGCCACCGGCGCCGCCTTACTGGGAGACTTTCTTGAGTACCGTTGTCGATCCACCGAAACGTGATCGCTGGGCGCGCCTGCGCTTCTCGATTATCGGCCCCTTGCTGGCCGCACCGCCTGCTCCGGGGGAACTGATCTCGGCATTGACGGCGCTCGCCGCCAAGTCATGGCGGCATCCGGTCTCCGACCTGGATGTTTGCTTCAGCGTGTCCACGCTGGAGCGCTGGTACTACGTTGCCCGTTCCGCGGCCGATCCGGTGGCCGCCCTCAGAAACCGTCTGCGCGGCAACATCGGTCGCTTCCCCAGCCTCACGCCGGCGGCCATCGACTGCCTGAGGACCCAATATCGCGAGCATCCGGGCTGGACGATGCAACTGCATTTCGACAACCTGCGTGTCGCCCTGGCTGGCAGCAACTCGCCGCTGCCCTCCTACCCCACGATCCGGCGCTATCTCAAAGCGCAGGCAATGTTTCGGTGGGCGCCTCCCAAACGCGCCACCGAAGGCGCGTTGTTGGCCCGGGACCGGCTCGATCGGCTGGAGGTCAGGAGTTTCGAGCTCGAGCACGTGTCGGCGCTTTGGCATCTGGATTTCCATCATGGCTCACGCAAGGTGCTCAACCGCGCCGGCACCTGGGTCAAGCCGATGCTGCTCGGTGTCATCGATGATCGCTCGCGCCTGGTCTGCCACTTGCAGTGGTATCTGGACGAAACGGCCGAGAGTCTCGTCCATGGTCTATCGCAGGCGTTCATGAAGCGCGGACTGCCGCGTGCCCTGATGACCGACAACGGTGCTGCCATGCTCGCCGATGAGACCGTCACCGGCTTGGCCTCCTTGGGGATCGTTCATCAGACGACGCTCCCGTATTCGCCTTACCAGAACGCCAAACAGGAGTCCTTCTGGGGACGCGTCGAGGGCCGCCTGATGGCCATGCTCGAAGGCGAAGAATCCTTGACCCTTGATCTGCTCAATCAGGCGAGCCAAGCCTGGGTCGAGCAGGAGTATCACCGAACGCTGCATTCGGAGATCGGCACCACGCCGCTCGCCCGCTATCTCGCCGGACCCAATGTGCGTCGCGATTGCCCGAGTGCGGCGACCCTCTGTGCCTCATTCCGCGTCGAGGTGGCGCGTCGGCAACGGCGTTCCGATGGGACGGTGAGCCTGGCTGGAGAACGCTTCGAGATTCCGGCGCGCTATCGCCATCTCGCCATGGTCCATCTACGCTATGCCCGCTGGGATCTCTCCCGGGTCGATCTGGTGGATCCGCGTACCGGCGCCATTCTTTGCCCGGTCAAACCGCTCGACAAGTCCGCCAACGCCAATGGTCAGCGTCGGCGTCTCCTACCGGTAAGCGTCGATCTGTCGCTGCTACCGCCTTCGGGCATCGCGCCCCTGCTGCGCCAACTGCTCGCCGACTACGCCGCCACGGGCCTACCGCCGGCCTATTTGCCACCACCTGACAAGGACCCCGCATGAATCAGAAACTCCTCGCCCTGTATGGGCTGAAGTGGAATCCGTTCTCCCCCGAATTGCCGACCGAGGCAATCTATGTACCGCCCAGGATCGAGAACTTCTGCTGGCGCATCGAGCATGCCCAGATCCGCGAAGGCGGCTTCGCGATGATTCACGGCGGCCCGGGTACCGGCAAGAGCGTCGCTTTGCGCCTCTTGGCCGAGCGCCTCTCGCGCTTGCCCGACATCACGGTCGGCGCGATCAACCATCCGCAGAGCAACCTGGCCGACTTCTATCGGGAAATGGGCGACATCTTTGCCGTGCCCTTGCGCCCGCACAACCGCTGGGGTGGCTTCAAGTCCTTGCGCGCGGTTTGGTTCGCCCATCTGGAAACGACTCGTCGTCGAGCCATCCTGTTGGTCGATGAGGCGCAGGAGATGAATTCGGCAGTCCTGTGTGAGTTGCGCTTGCTCGCCAGCGCGCGCTTCGATTCGCAGCCGCTCTTGTGCGTGGTATTGGCCGGTGATGCGCGCCTGATTGAGAAGCTGCGCCGCGAGGAACTCACCCCCCTTGGCTCTCGCATCCGTACCAGGATGGCCACCGAGCATGCGAGCCGTGATGAGCTCCTTGCCTGCCTGAACCACCTCCTCGCCGGGGCCGGCAATGCCAGCCTGATGACGCCGCAGCTGCAACATACCCTGTGCGATCACGCCGTCGGCAATTACCGCATCCTGACGACCCTCGCCGCCGAACTCCTCGCCGCAGCGGCACAGCGCGACTTGCCGCAACTCGACGAGAAGCTCTACCTGGATATCTTTGCCCAACCCGAGATGCCCAAGCCGCGCCGCGTGGCCTCGGGCCGCTGATCACCGACAGAACTTCTTATGCGACCAGATTCGTACCCTGTCGAGATCTGCCTGCCGCCAATCTGCGATGAAGCCGTCGTCGAGATCCACGTTTTCCTCAACGACTTCCTTCGCCTCTTCGAATCCCATTACGGCGCTCAGATCCATCGCTTCTACCAAAATCGGTCCTACGACAACCTCGCCCATCCCAATCCGCACACTCGTCCTCCGGAGGACGATCCGCCTTTCTGATTCGCACACCCTCAACACAAAGCTACGCCGTCGGCATTCATCTCCGACGGCGCTTTTACTTACCACACCCATCACCGCCAACCATCACCGTCCGTGAACATCGAAACATCAAATCGGCTGACCACACTCACAGGCAGCGCTCGATGCCGGCGTACACCCGCGCGAACTCAGCTTCAAACACACTG
>JBQMQE010000399.1:0-3526 GCA_052172655.1 Burkholderiales bacterium | reverse complement strand
CGGTTGCGCTCATCTTTGGGCGTTGATCCTATGCAGTTCGTCGAGATGGGCTCTGATTAAGTCATGGCGCAGCGCCGGGGCATTGCCTTCGACGCGATCCGCGCCGTCACCCGCCAGTGGCGCACCTGCGGCGAGATTTCGATCCGACAGGGCAAGGTAAGCGACGGCCGCCGGCAGGGCGAAAATGAACAAAATGGCCGCGCCCAATCTGAGCGCCCGGCCGAAACGCGGGAAAAATGCCGGCGTGCGTATGCTGTAGCTTCGGTATTCCTCGCCGAATTCCGCCAAGGCCTCCCGCTCCTCGCGCCGCGCCAGCCGCGCGTACATGTACACCAGGATCGGGAACATGAGCAGCGTAAGCAGGGTTGGCCACTGCAGCAGGAATCCGAACATGATCGAAATGAACGCCGCATATTGTGGATGGCGTACCAGTGCGTAGGGACCGCTCATCGCCACCGTGTGTTCGCGCTGGGCGCGATAGAGCACTCTCCATGCGGCCGCGAGCAGGATGAATCCGCCGAAAACGAAGAGGCTGCTCAGCAGGTGAAACGGCCCGACGTGCGGATCGCCGCCCCAGCCGAACATCATCTCCAGCAGGTGGCCCGAATCGTGCGCGGACCAATCGACGCCGGGAAACCGCGACGACAGCCATCCAGAGAATAAATAGATCGTGAGCGGAAAGCCGTACATCTCAGTAAACAGCGCGACGAGAAACGCGGAAAACGCGCCGAACGAGCGCCAATCCCGCGGCGATTTGGGTCTAAAGAAACTGAACGCGAATACGATGAATATCAGCGAATTGATCGCAACCAGCGACCACAAACCGTAATCAGAGAATCCGCCGTTCACGCTTGGACTCGCTTCCATGGTTCTCGATCACGCGCCGGCCGTGGCCCGGTCATCGCGGTAAGCCCATGCCAACATCGCCACGCCGGCAAGAATCATCGGCGTGCCGAAGCCTGAGGGCTGCTCGCAGTGCCGCTTGTTTGGCGCGTGCCGCCGCGCGCAAGCAAAAGACTCTTTGCTTCGTCTATGCTTCCCTGGACCGATTTGGCGAATTCGGAGCCTGGGGGAATCGAGCCGCGCAAGCGTTCCCAATGCTTCACGGCCAGCGCAAAGTCTTTGTTGTCGAAAGCGATGGTCCCAGCCAGCGCCAGTGCCTTTGCGTTGTTCGGATCGGCGCGCAGTGCGCGCTCGATGAGCTTTTCCGGTTCGCCCGGCAGACGTCCGCCGCGGGCCATCGCCAGCGCGTCGGCATAGTCTGCGAGCAATTGCGCGTCATCGGGGAATATCGCCACCGACTTGGCGTAGGCCGAGCTCGCCTCGGCGTAACGGCCCAGAACGGCCTGTGCGCGCGCGAGCATGACCCAGCCTTTGGCGTCTTGCGGATTTTCTTTCAGGCGCGCAACGAGCCGCGCGATCATCGCATCCAGTTGCTGTTGTCCCAGGCCATGCGCGCTGTCCGCTTGCTGGGGCCGGAGCGCGGCCGGGTTGCCGAGCGCGAGATACAGGGGGACCGCAAGCAAGGGCACCGCAATGCTCGCCACGAACGCCGCCATGCGATAAGTGCGCTGCGCCGGCGCCGCCAACGGCGCGTCGACCTCGGGTACCTCTTCGACCAGCCGGCTTTCGAGGTCGCCGCGCGCCTGTGCATATTGATCCTTGCCCAGCCTCCCGGCGCGCCTGTCCTCGTCCAGCTCCGCCAGCTGATCGCGATATACCGAGAGCTTCGGCTCGGCGCCCGACCCGGCGGAGCCGGGCCCCATATGAGTTTTCAGCAGCGGCAATGCCACGAACAGCGGCGCTATGAACGCGAGTGCGGCGGCGATGATCCAGAATGTTGTCACGACGGTTCCTCCGCGCTGTCTGTTCCGAGGTCTGTTCCGAGCAATGCCTGCGCGCGGGCGCGCGCGGCTGCGCTGAGCGGTGCGACCTGTACCCGGCGGCGCGCCAGCGTGCGCATCAATAACCCTAGTCCAAGCAGTAGGAGGAGCGCCGGCCCGGACCACAGGAGCAGCGTGCTGGCTTTCAGCGGCGGCCGGTACAGCACGAAGTCGCCGTAGCGCGCGACCAGATAATCGACTACGTCCTGGTCGCTCGCACCCCGCCGCATCTGCTCGCGTATCTCGTTTCTGAGATCCACCGCGAGTTCCGCGTTCGACTCGGCCAGACTCTGGTTCTGGCATACCAGGCAACGCAGTCCGGCGGCCAGGGTCATCAGGCGTTGTTCCAGGACCGGATCCGCCGCGAGAGGCATGGCCGTCTTGGCCGGTGCCGCGAGGGGGACCAGCGCGAGCAGCGCGGCCGCAAGCAGCAGGCGCACGCTCATCCGGGCTCGTTCCAACATCGTGCGCGCTGCGCTCGGCGTCATCATCGGGCCCCCGCGGCGCCCGCGCCGAGCGCGAGCGGCGTCGACGCGGGCGCATGCTGCCGCCTGACCACCGCGACGCGATACCTGCGGTCGAAAACTGCAAGCAGGCCGCCCAGCGACATCAGCAGCCAGCCCAGCCAGATGAATTCGACGAACGGCTTGTGGTAAATGCGCACGGCCCAGGTTCTCGGGTCGAGCCGCTCGCCAAAGGCGATGTAGAGATCGCGGACCAAGCCCCAATCGATCGCCGCCTCGGTCATCGGGCTTTGCTTATCGCCGTAGGTCCGCTTCTCCGGATGCATCGTCGTCACGGCACGCCCGTCTCGGGTGACGCTGACGTCGCCGCGCGATGCGATGTAGTTGGGGCCCGGTACTTCGGAGATGCGGTCGAGGCGGAAGCTGTAGCCGCCGACTTCGACGGTATCGCCGATACTCATGCGCACTTCCTTGTCGGTCTCGTAGCCCGTGACCAGGGTGGCGCCGGCGATGAACACGGCAACGCCGATATGCGCCAACTGCATGCCGTAGTAGCTGCGCGAATTGGCGCCCAGCTTCGCCAGCATGCCCCCGGAAACCGGCGACAGGCGCAGGCGCTCGATCAGGCCCGCGACGCTGCTGCTCACGATCCAGGCGGCCAGCAAGATGCCCAAACTGACCGGCGCGCTCCACTTACCCATTGCGAACGGCACCAGCAGCGCCGTCACCAAACCGACGGCGAAGGCCCAGCGCAGGCGCGTCGCGAGATCGGGCAGGCTGGCCTTCTTCCAGTGCGCCATCGGGCCGACCCCGATCAGGAACATCGCCGGCGCCATCAGCGGAATGAAGACCGTTTCGAAATATGGCCGCCCCACGGAAATCTTGCCCGTCCCGAGCGCATCCAGCACCAGCGGGTAGAGCGTGCCGAGCAGCACCGAGCCCGCCGCCACCGCCAGCATCACATTGTTCAACAACAGCATCGATTCGCGCGAAACCGCATCGAAGCTCCCGCCCAGGCCGATGCGATGGGCGCGCGAGGCGAACAGCAGCAGGGCGCCGCCGACGACGATACCCAGGAATACGAGCACGAAGCTGCCGCGCGCGGGGTCGGTGGCGAACGCATGCACCGAGGTGAGCACACCCGAGCGCACGAGGAAGGTGCCGAGCAGACTCAGGGAA
>JBQMQE010000398.1:0-3544 GCA_052172655.1 Burkholderiales bacterium | reverse complement strand
CCGCGAGCGGCCAGTCGATGGCAAGATCGGGGTCGTTCCAGAGCAGGGTGCGCTCATGCTGCGGCGCCCAGTAGTCGGTGGTCTTGTACAGAAAGTCGGCGTAATCGGAGAGCGCCAAAAAACCGTGCGCCAGCCCGGAAGGAATCCACATCATCGTTTTGTTCTCAGCCGAGAGGCGCTCGCCGACCCATAGGCCGAAGGTCGGCGAGCCGCGGCGCAGGTCCACGACCACATCGAACACTTCCCCCGCCACCACGCGCACCAGCTTGCCCTGGGGTTGTTGAATCTGGTAATGCAGGCCGCGCAGCGTGTTCCTCACCGAACGCGAATGATTGTCCTGCACGAATTTTGCGGCGACGCCGGTCGCCTGCGCAAATGCGCGCGCATTATAGCTTTCGAAGAAGAAGCCGCGCTCGTCGGCGTACACCTTGGGTTCGATCACCAGCACATCGGCAATCGCAGTCGGCGTCACACGCATCAGAACACCTGATCGTGCAGCACGCTGAGCAGATACTGGCCGTAGCCGTTGTTGCGCATCGGCGCGGCCAGGCGCTCCAGTTGCGCGGCGTCGATGTATCCGAGGCGATAGGCGACTTCCTCGACACAGGCGATCTTGAGCCCCTGGCGCTTTTCTATGATCTGGATGAAGGTCGAAGCGTCGAGCAGCGACTCGTGCGTGCCAGTATCGAGCCAAGCGGTGCCGCGGCCCATGACCTCGACGTTCAGCTTTCCCAATTCCAGATAGCGGCGGTTCAGATCGGTGATTTCCAGCTCGCCCCGCGCCGAGGGCTTGAGCGCGCGCGCAAACTCGATCACCTGCTCATCGTAAAAATATAGACCGGTCACGGCATAGCGCGACTTCGGCTGCTTGGGTTTTTCCTCGATGGAGAGTACCTTGCGCGAACGATCGAACTCGACCACGCCGTATCGCTCCGGATCCTGCACCGCATAGGCAAAGGCCGTGGCGCCGGTCGATCGGCCCACGGCGGCACGCAATTTCGCTATCAGGTCATGCCCGTAATAAATATTGTCGCCGAGGATCAGCGCCGAGCGCGCGTCCTTGATGAAGGCGGCGCCGATGATGAAGGCCTGCGCGATGCCTTCAGGCGCCGGCTGCACCGCATACGAGAAGCTCATGCCCCATTTCGAGCCATCGCCGAGCAACTGCTTGAAGCGCGGCGTGTCCTCAGGCGTGGAGATCACCAGGATGTCGCGGATTCCCGCCAGCATCAGCGTCGACAGCGGGTAGTAGATCATCGGCTTGTCGTAGATCGGCAGCAATTGCTTGGACACAACGTGCGTCACCGGGTACAGGCGCGTGCCGGAACCACCGGCGAGGATGATTCCCTTCATGCAGCCGTCTCCCTTCCATTACCTTGAGTCCATACGCCACCCAGTCGGCGGCCGGCGGCAATCGCGGGCGGTCGCATCCCAGGCCTGCGGCCATGACCCCTGCCCCTGCTCATGCCGCCGCCTCCCTCATTCGCATCAACGCTTCACGTTCGCACCGTCGGCGTCCGGCGGCAATCGCGGGCGGTCGCATCCCCGCTTTGCGGGGCCCCTGCTCCCTGCTCATGCCGCCCCCCTTTCCTGATAATTTGCGCTCACCCATTGCTGATACTCGCCTGAAGTCACCGAACGCGTCCACTCCGCATTGGCGAGGTACCAGCCGACGGTGCTGCGCATGCCGCCGGCAAAATTCCCGGCGGCTTGCCAACCGAGTTCGTGACGGATTTTGCTCGCGTCGATGGCATAGCGCCGGTCATGGCCCGGACGGTCCTTGACATAGCTGATCAGTGACGCGTAGGGCTTTGCCGCGGGGCGCAACTCGTCCAGCACGGTGCATAGCGTCTGCACCACTTCGAGATTGTTCTTTTCGCTGTTGCCGCCGATGTTGTAGACCTCGCCCGGCCGCCCCGCCTCCAGCACCCTGCGGATGCCGCTGCAATGGTCGTCGACGTAGAGCCAGTCGCGCACATTGAGCCCGTCGCCATAGACCGGAAGGGCCTTGCCCGCAAGCGCGTTCAGAATCACCAGCGGAATCAGCTTTTCCGGGAACTGGTACGGACCGTAGTTGTTGGAGCAGTTGGTGGTCAGCGTCGGCAGGTCGTAGGTGTGGTGGTACGCCCGCACCATGTGATCGGCAGCGGCCTTGGACGCGGCATAGGGGCTGTTCGGCGCATAGGCCGTGGTTTCGCGAAACGGCGCGTCGTCCGCGGCGAGCGAGCCATAGACCTCGTCGGTGGATACCTGCAGGAAGCGAAATCGGCGTTTCGCGTCCTCAGCCAGCCCGATCCAATAAGCGCGCGCCGCTTCCAGCAGGTTGAACGTGCCGTGGATATTGGTGCGCACGAACTCGGCCGGCCCGAGGATGGAACGGTCCACATGGCTCTCGGCGGCGAAGTTGAGCACGGCGCGCGGCCGGTGCTCGCGCAGCAACTGCGCCACTAGATGTGCGTCGTCGATGTCACCGCGCACGAAAATGTGGCGCGTATCGCCGCGCAGGCTATCGAGGTTGCGCAGATTGCCGGCGTAGGTGAGCTTATCGAGGTTGACCACCGGCTCGTCTTGCGCGGCCAGCCATTGCAGCACGAAATTGGAGCCGATGAAGCCGGCCCCGCCGGTAACTAGAATCAAGTCGCACTCCGCACGGGTGAACAGCCGGCATTATAGCTTTCGCAGATGGCGGATACATATCTGAAGCGACGCATTCCTCAGGCTGCGTAATTCCGCGTGAGATAACCGACCAACCAGATCGAACTGACGCCGAGCGCGATCAGCACCGATTGAGACAGGGTAGCGCGCAGTTCGGGACGCTTGTGCAGCCCGGGGATCAGGTCGGCCACCGCGACGTAGATCATGCTTGCGGCGGCGAGCGCGAGTATGCCCTGCACCCACTGCTGCAGCGACTGCAGCGCAAAATACGCGATCAGTCCGCCGGCGAACATGGCGAAGCTCGACAGCAGGTTGAGCATGAAGGCGCGCGTGCGGCTGTAGCCCGAGTGCAGCAGAATCAGGAAATCGCCCACTTCCTGCGGGATCTCGTGCGCGATTATAGCCAGCGCCGTGACGATGCCGAGCTGGGTGTTCTCCAGGAACGCGGCGGCGATCAGGATGCCGTCGCAGAAATTGTGAAAGCTGTCGCCGATCAGAATCAGCATGCCGCTGCGTCCGTGGTCGTGCGCGACGGCGTGCGGGTCGTGCACGTCGCAGTCCTCGATGTGACAGTGGCGCCACAGCACCAACTTCTCCAGGATGAAGAAGCCGAAAATGCCGGCGAGGATGGTCGCGGCGACACTGCGCACGCTCATGGCTCCCTCGAACGCATGCGGCAACAGTTCGAGAAAAGCCGCGCCGAGCAGGGCGCCGATGGCGTAGCTGACCAGCATCGGCACCCAGGCGGCGCGCGCCGTGAGCGCGAACAGCGCCGCGCAGGCGACCGACAGCACCCCGCCCAACAGGCTCGCCGCGGTGATCCAGGCCAAGGTGGACATAGAGATCATTTCGATATGAGGGGATACATCCCCTCATCCTCCCCTAAATC
>JBQMQE010000397.1:0-3547 GCA_052172655.1 Burkholderiales bacterium | reverse complement strand
CCGCACTCACTCGCCCAGACCCGTCAGCACTCGCCGACGGGTCTACGCTTCCCCTGCTTTGCCTCGATTCGAAACCGCGGGATCGGGCAGCGGCGCGAGGCCTTGCGCGAACTGCCCAATCCGAGTTATTCGAAGTAGCGCCGCGGGGCGTCCGTGCGCAAGACGAAGACCCTGGCCTGCGCTGAGGCCTCGACACCCCCGAACTAATCGCAATGGATTTCGGCGTTTTTGCGCCGGTACCACCACCAGGTGCCGAGGACACAGCTCAGGTAGAAAGCGATAAAGACGTACCAGGCGGCGCGCGGGCTGCCGGTCGTCTGCACCGACACGCCCACGGCCACGGGAATGAAGAACAACCCGAGAGCCGCGATGGCCGCCGTGAATCCCAGGGCTACCGATGCCTCGATCTCGCCCTCGCGTTTTGCGCTCGCCATGGCCTCATCGCCCTTACCCGCGGCCAGGCGCTCGTGCATAGCCAGAAACACACTCGGCACCATCCGGAAAACCGAGCCATTGCCGATGCCGGTCGTCAGGAAAAGGAGCAGGAAGGCGTAGAAGAACAGGGTGGCATTTCCGGGGTTCGTTGCAGAGGGCAAGAAGCTGAAGACGGCCAGCGATGCAACGAACATGACCACGAAGTTCCAGAACGTGACCCGAGCGCCGCCGACGCGATCGGCCAGCCAGCCGCCCAGCGGCCGGATCAACGCGCCAAGCAGCGGGCCGATGAAGGCAAATTTGAGCAGGCCGGAATTCGCGTACTGGGTTGCCAGCAGTGTCGGGAAAGCCGCCGCAAAGCCGATGAAAGAGCCGAAAGTCCCGCCATAGAGCCAGCCGAGCATCCATGCGTGCTTGCGCCGGAATATCACGGCTTGCTCGCGGAAGGTCGCCTGGACACCGCGGATGTTGTTCATGCCGAACCACGCGGCAAGGGTTGCCAGCAGTATGAATGGCACCCAGATAATACCGGCGTTCTGCAGCCACACCTGGCTTACTGCGGGGTCGGCGTACGCCTGAGGAGCGCCGCCCATGATTGCGAGCGCGCCGCCATAGATGCTGACCGGCACCACCGCCTGCATGACGCCGACGCCCAGGTTGCCGGCACCGGCATTCCAGCCGAGGGCCGTCCCCTGCATCCTCTTCGGGAAGAAGAAGCTGATGTTGGCCATGCTCGCAGAAAAGTGGCCGCCGCCGAGGCCGCACAGCAGCGCGATGACGACGAACACCGCGTAGTTCGTGCTCGGATCCTGCACCGCCAGCGCAATCCACAGCGCCGGCAGGAGCAGCGTAACGGTGCTGAATACCGTGAAGTTTCTTCCGCCGAAGACGGGAACCACGAAGGAGTACGCCAGCCGCAACGCGGCACCCGAGAGTCCGGGCAAGGCGGCCAGCCAGAACAGCTCGTTGGTCGTGAACTTGAAGCCGATCTTGGGCAGTTCGACGACGACCACGCTCCATACCAGCCACACGGCGAACGCCAGGAATAAAGACGGCATGGAGAAGATCAGGTTGCGCATGGCGATGCGCTTTCCGCTTGCCCGCCAAAACGCGTCGTCGTCGGGGCGCCAGTCGACCAGCCAGCTTCCCACCGTAGCCCTGGCATCGAGCAGGTGTTCCAGGACCAACTGATCGCGCAGCTTGGCGTCCTTCTCCAGAATGGCTTGACGCTCGTTTCGCGCCGCGGCCCAGGTCCAGATCATCACGCCTGCGATCACGGCGTACATGAGCATGAAGGTGCTGCTGCGCACGTTGGTGGCGTCCGAAGCAATGCCGAACATGATGGGCAGGGTAAAGCCACCGAGGCCGCCGATGACGCCCACCAGGCCGCCGACGGAGCCGACGTTGTTCGGGTAGTAATCGGCAATGCTGCGGTAGACGCTCGCCTTGCCAATGCCCTGCGACATGCCGACGATGAACACCAGAATCGTGAACAGCGTAACCCCGACGCCGATTTTGACGCTGAAATCACCTTTGATGCCGTGAACGATCAACGTCGTCGGCGGATAGGCGAGAAAGAAAAGGCAGACGATGCACACCCAGAAGACCCACCAGGTCACCGTGTCCCCGCCCCAGCGATCGGAGAACCAGCCGCCCAGCGCGCGTACCAGTCCGGAGGGCAGCGTGAAGATCATGGTGATCAGGGCCGCCGTCTTCAGGTTGAGTCCATACTCCCCCATGTAGTACTTCGGCAACCACAAGGCGAGCGCGACGAATCCGCCGAAGACGAAGTAATAGGCGAGGCCCAGGCGCCAAACTCGGGCTTCGGCCAAAGGTGCCAATTGCTGCCCGATCGTCAGGTATTCCTTCTTCAGTTTGCGTTCTTCGTGCTTCGGATCGGGGTAGGTGAAGAACCAGAAAACGATGGCCATCGCCAGCATGGCGATCGAGTAGACCTGGGGAACGGCGCGCCAGCCGAACGCCACCACGATCAGAGGCGCGACGAGGTTGGTGACGGCCGCACCGGCGTTGCCGGCGCCGAAGATGCCCATCGCGGTCCCCTGTTTCTCCTTCGGGAACCATGCCGAAGTGTAGGCGATGCCGATCGCGAACGACCCGCCGGCGAGGCCGACAAACAAGCCGATGATCAGGTACTGCCAGTACTGGGTCGCGAATGCCAGGCCATAGGTCGGAATTGCGACCAGCAGCATCTGGATCAGGTAGACGATGCGGCCGCCGTAGCGGTCGGTGAGCACACCCAAGGGCAAACGCACGAGAGAACCGGTAAGGATCGGCGTGGCCACCAGCAACCCGAACTCGGTGTCGTTCAGGCCAAGCTCTGCCTTGATCCTGATGCCGATGATGGAGAACATGGTCCAGATGGCGAAGTTGACCGTGAAGGCCAAGGTATTCATCGTGAGGACCGATATGCGCTTGCCCTGCTCTGTCATGGCCATGAGCGAATCTCCGTCGAGTCAATTGTGGCGTAGTCTGATTTCGTAGCAGTCCCCTCCAAGGCAGCGCGCCGTCCCGCGCAAGAGAACGAGGGGCCATGCCTCGCTATATATCAGGAGAGCGCGAGGAGGCTTTTGATTTATGTCATGTACTCGGTTCTCGGCCTTGACCGGACTGCCTATCTTGGGAAAACAAATGCGCTAACCGTCTTTACCGCGCCCCCCGCCGCACAGCCTTGTCCGCCGGTCTATTGCGCGATGGCCTGAACCCGGCTAAACGGGCAAAATGGCGGAATGCACATCCGAACGCATGCAGTGGGCAACCCCGCCCCGGGAGTTCGTATCATGAAAGTCGACCGTCGCTTTTTCGCCGAATCGCTGGTGGTGAGGCTGGGCATGGCCCTCGGCGCCATCGTGCTGCTGGCGCTCGCGGCCACCATCAGCGCCACCGTCTTCACCGAACTGTCCACCGGCAAGGCTGCCGCCATCAATCTCGCCGGCAGCCTCAGAATGCAGTCCTACTGGATAACGCTGCAGGTGCTGCGCTCGGGCGACGCCGGGCGTCCGCCGGCAGAACTGCAGCAGGCGGTCGCCGAGTTCGAGTCGCGCCTCAACAGCCCGCAGCTTGCCGGCGGCGTGCCCGCGGATGCCGCCGACCC
>JBQMQE010000396.1:0-3555 GCA_052172655.1 Burkholderiales bacterium | reverse complement strand
CCAGAATACCCGGGAAGCCATACGCAGGGCGATCGACACCATCACCAAGGATTACGAAGCCGCCCGGGCCAATGAGAAGGCCGTGGAAAACACGCTGGCGCAGGCCAAGCGCGAAATCCAGAACTTGAACCGCACGGAGTACCAGTTCAATATTCTGGAGCGCGAGGTAACGAGCAATCGCCAGCTCTACGACATGTTCCTTGGCCGCTTCAAGGAAACCAATGCCGCAGCGGATATGCAAAGCACCATCGGGCGCGTCGTCGATGCGGCGACCCCTTCGTCTAATCCTTATTCGCCCAACAAGAGAAGAGCCGTGCTGATTGCGGCGGTGCTGGGCCTGATTCTGGGAGTCATGCTGGCGCTGCTGATCGAGCGCCTGGACAATACGGTCAAGACCAGCGGAGAAGTCGAGGCCAAGCTCGGATTGCCCGTGCTCGCGACCCTGCCGATCATCAGCGGCAAGCTGAGGCCCGAGCGCCACTTCGCCGAGAATACGCACTCGATCTTTGCGGAAGCGATCCGAACCGCGCGCACCGGCATTCTGCTCTCGGCCATAGACGAACCGCACAAAACCATTGTGGTCACCTCCTCGGTGCCGGGCGAAGGCAAGACCACCTTCGCCGTGAACCTGGCGCTCGCCTTCGCCCAGACCAAGCGTGTGATCCTGGTCGATGCCGACATGCGCAGGCCCAGCATCGGCAAGTTGTTCGGCAAAGAGTCCACCGCGCCGGGGCTGTCCAACCTGGTATCGGGGACTTCGCCGGCGCAGGAGTGCATGTTCCGCGTGGACGAGTCGGAATTGTACGTGCTTCCGGCAGGGGTCATTCCGCCCAACCCGCTGGAACTGCTGCTGTCCAAGCGCTTCGAGGACACCCTGCACAAGCTGATGGGCATGTTCGACATGGTAATCATGGATAGCCCGCCGGTGCAGTTGGTGAGCGATGCCTTGGTGATAGCGCGCCGCTGCACCGGGCTCGTGTACGTCGTCAAGGCCGACGACGTCCCCTACCAGGTCGCCCGCAACGGTATCAAGCGCGTCAGGCAAAGCCTGGTAAACATTATCGGCGTCGCCCTCAACCAGCTCGACTTCGAGCGCGCCGACCGCTATTACGGCGAGTACACCGGCTATGCCAAGTACGGCTACCGGCGCTATTACGGCGGCTACGGCGGCAAGAAGCGCAAGGAGGCAGCTTAGGGGCCACTTCAGAATTACCGAAATGGCCCCCAATTTAGGGGGAGCTTGAGAGGATGCGCTCCGAAGGTTTCGATCCCGATCGAGGGGGAAGTCCCCTTGGTGGATGTCCCCTCATTTTCAAATAGGCTCTCTTAGCTGTTCGGCGGAACGGCATTCCCGCACCAGCCCGTAAAACGCGGGTAGAGAACTCGCGCATTCTCGCGCAATGCCCGATAATCACCTCTCATGATCGACCTCCACTGCCACCTGCTGCCGGGTATTGACGATGGTCCCGAGACCATGGCGGAAGCGCTTGCGCTTGCCGCGCACGCGGTGCAAAGCGGCATCGTGCGCGCGGTGGTCACCCCGCATGTTCACGTCGGTCGCTACCACAACGAGTTTGCCTCGATCGCGGCAGACCTGGCCCGCTTCCGCATGGAACTCGAGCGCCGCAACATCCCGCTTGAACTCGGCCTCGGCGGCGAGGTGCGGCTGGGCGAGGAAATCATCGCCATGGTGATGGAGGAGCGCGTCCCCTTCATCGGCGAGCGAGACGGCTATCGCATCATGCTGCTGGAACTGCCGCACAGCCACATCCCCGTGGGCAGCGACAAATTTGTCGGCTGGCTGCTGAAACAAAAGATCCGCCCCATGATCGCGCATCCGGAGCGCAACAAGGACGTGCATCACGACATCAACAGGATCACCCCGTTCGTGAGCATGGGCTGCTGGCTGCAGGTAACGGCGGGGGCGGTGGCGGGCAATTTCGGCGAGCCGTCGAGGAAGCGCGCGGTGCAACTGCTGGAGCGCGGCTGGGTCACCGTCCTCGCCTCCGACGCGCACAACCTCGAGCACCGCCCGCCCGAACTCGAACCCGGCCGCCGCGCCGCGGCCGCCATCGTCGGCGAGGAGGCGTCGTGGAAGCTGGTTCGCGACACTCCGCTCGCCATCGTCGATGGCGGGAGCGGGTAATTTTGGCATTGCGCTGGCCTTACCGCATCCTGATCGCCGTCATCGGCACCGCCGTCCTGGGCTGCGCCGTCTACGCGTCGGGCAAACGCGGGCTCGCCGACTGGAACAGCATGCGCGCGCGGCACGAGATTTCCGGCTGGGCCGAACGCCGCGCGACCCCTCCGCCGGAACGCCTGCAGCAGGCGATCACGACCCTGATCGATGCGCTGGCGCTGGCGCCGAACGACCCGGCCCTGGTCGAGCATCTGGGCACAGCCCTGGAGCTGCGTGCGACCGCATCCCCGCCGGGCAGTGAAATGCGCCGCCTCACCCTCACGGCGGCCCTGGTCTATTTCCGCAGGGCGGCCGCGCTGCGCCCGACCTCGCCCTATACCTGGGCCAACATACTGCTGACGAAATACCGCCTGGGCCAGCTCGACGACGAGTTCTTCAGCGCCATGCGCAATGCGCTCGAGTTCGGCCCTTGGGAGCCGGCGGTGCAGTTGATCGTGGCCGACACCGCGCTGGGCGCCTGGGACAAGCTGGACAGCGGTTTGCGCGCGCGCGCAAACGAAAACCTGCGGCGCGCCGCAGTGCGTCAGGCCGACGGACTGGCCCGCATCGCGAGCGATCGGCGCCGCATCGACCTTGTTTGCGCATTGTCACTTGACACCATGAAAAACAGGCTAAAGTGTGTGAAATAAGTCCTATGAAAAAATAAAAAAAACAAACTAGACTCAAACGCGGCCAGAGTTTGCGTCAGCGCGTCGCTTGTGAAAGAATAGTCCTTGGCCAGGATTTTTCGATCCGCACTTCAGTCCGATCGCTCAGGGGGGCATCATGACCAAGTCCGCGTTCCGCTTATTCCTTGTCTGGGCGCTGTGCCTGTTCGGCAGCGGTTATGCCCTGGCCGCCCCCATCGCCTACGTGCACGAATTGACCGGCAACTTGGCGGTCCAGTATGGCAGCGGCGCGCCCCAAAGCCTGAAAATCGGCAGCACCATCGAGCCGGGCGGGGTTCTGTCCACCGGCGCAGCGAGCAATGCCGTGGTCAAGTTCGAAGACGGCCAGCTCATGGTGATGCAAGCGAATACCCGCTTCGCCGTGCGCCAGTATGATTACATCAAGACCAACGTCGCCAAAAGCAGCGCCGTATTCGAGCTGCTCAAGGGCGGACTGCGCTTCGTCACCGGCGTGATCGGGGCAACCAACAGGAACGCGTTCAAGCTTACCGCCGGGACGGCAACGATCGGGATCCGCGGCACTGACGGAACCGTGATCTATGACGCGATCGCCAATGCGATTACTGCGGCAGTTAACGCAGGCGCGCTGGCGCTGCAGACGCCGCTAGGTATAACCGCGATTCCGACCGGAAACTTTGCCAGTTCGACCCCCAATGCGCCACCTGTCGCTGCCGCGCCGATTGCGCA
>JBQMQE010000395.1:0-3563 GCA_052172655.1 Burkholderiales bacterium | reverse complement strand
CCAACGGCATAGTTGCTGGTCCAGCGCATGGTGCCGGTTGCACACCGCAGTCTGCGCCATCTGCGTGATCAGCGCCTGTGTGTAACGCAGCGCCAAATGCTGCAAATCACCCCCCAGCGCGAATTCCCGCTTCAGGACACTCGCCTTGAGCCGGTAGCCATCGCCTGCGCTTTGCACCACCGCACGATCCGGCGTGCTTTCCCCACCCATGAACAACGCGATGCCGACCAGACCCTCGTTGCCGGTGATCGCGATTTCCGCCGAGGCGCCGTCTTCCATGACGTAGAGCAGCGAGACCAGGCTGGTGGTCGGGAAATACAGGTAGCCAATATGCTCCCCAGACTCGTAGAGTGCCCATCCCAGCGGCATCGGCAGGCGTTCCAGATCGGGCCGCAGGCGCGCGTAATCCGCTTCGGGCAGGGCCGCGAGAACATGGTTTTGCTTCGGGCTATGCGCCGAGGCCATGGCGGCCGTCTCCGTATGTCATGCACGTGCTGCCGATGTCATCAAGTTCCAAAACGCGGCACGACAACGAAGATTCATCCCGCAAAGTCTGCGCCATATGCACGCTCTTTCTCGAGATCTCGCCTGCCCGTCCGGTCGAACAGGCTTTCCGCCGCGTATTGGATGAAATGCGACGCCGAAATGGATGTAAGTATTCCGCCATATTTGCCTGGCAATTTGACACTGGAAGGAAGCCCGAGTGCCAATGCTGCTAAATGAAGGACTCAAGGAAAATCGACGTACGCCTGCAATCTAGCCGACTGATTGCGGACGATCGAAGGAATTATTTCACACGGTGGTTCAAAAAACCGGAACGCACCGCGGATGACTAACGCGCGATGGTCAATATGGACCAGGCAGCAATACCAGCCGGCTTACGGCCCGCAACCGCGATCGACGGCGGCTTCACTTCTTCATGTACTGATGACCACCCATGATGGCCTTGACCGCCTGCAGCCCGCGCGCACGCAGAAGCTGCCCGACACGTTCGTCTTCTTCGGCGAGCAATGCTTTGGCATTGCGCACCACCTCTTCCAGCCGATCGGCGGGGAATTTCACCGCTCCGTTCTCGTCCATGTGGACGATCTCGCCGGGCGCCACATCCATACCGGCGATGCTAACCGGCACCTGCACGGCATGTACGTCCTGCGCGCCATGGCCCGCGCAAATCCCGCGGGTCAGGTACTGGAAATGCATGGGCCGGATCTCGTGTATGTCGCGCGAGGGGCCATTGGATACTGCACCGATAGCGCCGCAAGCGCGCATCGCAGAGGTCATGTTGCCACCGGACAGGCCCACCTTGTCGGCGATGTCACCGGGGAACTTCTGCTGGAAACAGAATATGGACGGCTTGCCCAGCTTGTCCATGGCTTCCAGCACATTCATCAGGGACAGGCTCCTGAAGCTCGGATCGGGCAGGCCGTAAGTGCAAGTCACCGCGTAGCCCGCGATAGGCCCGATCTGCGGATACCAGCACGAGAGCGTGTTATTCGTGTACCAGTTTTCGGTCCACGGATTGTAGATCTCCAGGCAAAGCGGCCGTCCCGGATAAGTCGCGACCACGTTGCTTATGGTCGGCGTATCGATCTTCTTCAACTCTTGCAGCAGTTCCAGATCGGTCATCGCGTCGTCTCAGTCTTCAGGGAATTCATCGGCATTTCTCGAAGTATCGCGGAACCGGCAGGCGCAGTCAATTCGCACCCGGTATCGGCAAGACAGCGCTAATTCTTTTGTCCGTAGTTCAACAATCCTTGCGGACCTTTTGGCGGGTGCGACCGGATCGCTTCTTCGTTCGGCGCGATTCCCCAGCCCGGCCGATCCGGCACGATGAGATGCCCGTCGACGAATTGCGGAACGTGGTCGAACAGTTCGTGGTCCCAGGCGATGCGGTCGATGTCGGTCTCCATGATGCGCAGGTTCGGCACCGCCGCCGAGAAGTGCGCGTTCATCATCGTGCACAAGTGGCCGTAGAAATTGTGCGGGGCGACGTTGACCTCGTGTGCTTCCGCGGCTGCGGCGATCTTCATCGACTGCCATACGCCGTTCCAGGGCGTGTCGACGATTGCGACGTCCATCGCCTGCTCGCGAAAATAAGGCATGAACTGGCGCAGGCCGAGCAGCGTCTCGCACGAACTGATCGGATGCGGGCTGTGCCGGCGGATGTAGCCCAGCGCCTCTGGAACAAACGAGTCGATCTCGACCCAGAAGATGTCGAGGTCCGCGATCGCCCGCAGGATGTTCAGATAGCCTTCGGTCTTGGCGTTGAAATTCAGATCGAGCAGGATGTCGACATCCGGGCCGGCGCCGTCGCGCAACGCCTCCAGGTGCATGCGCAGATTGCGCAGTACGCCGCGTTCGACATTGAGCGCGGGTGCAAACGGGGCACCGAAGCCGGGCCGCCAGCCGCGAGCGTTCTTCTTGTCCGCGTCGTAGGTGAAGATGTTGGTCTTCAGCGCGCCGAAGCCTTTCTCGCGCACTTCGCGTCCGATCGCCTTGACGCCATCGAGATCGGTGATCGCCGGGCCGTAGTGGGCCGGGTGATTGATCCGCCAGGTGGCGCAATGCGACCAGTACACGCGGATGCGGTCGCGGATTTTGCCGCCGAGGAGTTCGTAGACCGGTACGCCGAGCCCCCTCGCCTTGGCATCGAGCAGCGCGTTCTCGATCGCGCCTAGGGCGAGCGCGACGATGCCGCCGGAAGCCGGGCGGGTGGTGCTGTAGAGTTCCGCATAAATGCGCTCATGCGCGCCGGCTTCCTGGCCGATGACCCGCTCGGAAAGCCGTTCGATGACCGTGCCGACCCCGGGTGCGCCAAAACCCTCGTCGAATTCGCTCCAGCCGACGATGCCGCCATCGGTGGTGAGCTTGACGAAGTGGTAGTTGCGCCAGCCGGCGTCGCACGACAGTGTCTCGATGGTCTTGACTTTCATGGTTTCCTCCCAATCAATATTATCAATGCGCGTGTTTCAACCAGCGGACCATGCCGCGTACAAATTCAGAGCCAAAGCCGCTCCATCACTATTACTATTGCGCCAGCCAAGCGGCAGACTGGGAAATCCCTCGCCTGAGCTCGGGGTGCCGTGCGTCAGCCTGCTTCACATCGCTGACACCCGGTTGCTGCAGGCGGGCGCGCGGCGACATATTTGATCATACTGCCAGAAGTGGCGTTGAACTTCCTATCCTCTATACTTCAATTTTCCCTGCACTGGGGCGTGAAATGGAAAGCTCTCCCGCAGAAACGCGTGACCGCTTCGGTTACTGGGTATCCATTCCTACCCGCTGGATGGACGGCGACCCTTACGGCCACGTCAATAACGCGCAGTACTACTCATTCGTCGATACGGCGGTGACCCGCATGCTGATCGACAAAGGAGCGCTGCGCGGGCCCCATTCCGGATCCATCGGCCTTTGCGTCGAAAGCGGCTGCCGCTTCCTCGCCCCGGTGAGTTTTCCGGAGACGATCGACGCGGGCGTGCGGCTAGGCCGTGTCGGCAGCTCGAGCCTACGCTACGAAGTCGGCCTGTTCAAGGCGGGCGAGGCGCAAGCGGTGGCCGTCGCGT
>JBQMQE010000394.1:0-3565 GCA_052172655.1 Burkholderiales bacterium | reverse complement strand
CCGATGCAATGCCGGTTTAATCAGCCCTGCCACACGCCGTAGCCTTCTTCCTGCAACCCGATCGCGAGCTCCACTTCCATTTCCTTCGCGGCCTCGTAGGGCATGGGGTTGTAGACCGCGTATAACTCCGGCAGCAGCCGCAGCCCGTAGAGCCGCACGTACCGGTTGGATTTGATCCCCGCCTTGTGCTTGTCGAAGCGCTCGTCGGGCGCGAGGCCGGTCATGCCCACATAGACGCAGGGCTTGCCGGGCGCATAGGCCGGGTTGCACTTCCTGAACTTCGGCTCGTCGAGGACGTCCTTCGACAGTTCGACCACATAGACGTTGTGGTGGTGGCGCAAGGTCGTCCGTCTGGAGTAGCGGCTTAGCCTTTGGACGCCCTGACGAAGGCGATCGAGGCCTCGAAGATTTCCAGGTCCTTTTCGTAGTCGGCGGAGTTTTCGTGGTTGATCTGTATCCATTCGCGGTTGCTCGGCCTGCCCTTGGGCGTGAACGGAACGACGCTGCTCATCGAAAACTGCAGGTTGGCGGCGTGTGCCGCCGCGAGCCTCACCCCCACGCCGCCGTTATAGATGCAGGCGAACATTTTCTTGCCGACGAAGTAGGCGAGCAGGCCGGTCATTTCGCCGGCTTCGACGCCGGAGAGTTTGAGCAGCATGCTGTCGAGCACCTGCTTGTGGGCCAGATCGACGGGGTTGTAGCTTGCCATGGGTCGCCTTGAAACGCGTTGCAGAATGCGCAAATCAAAAACGGTCGATTCGGGTCCGCGTGCGGGGACAGGCTGAGCTAGGCGCCCGCCTTCTGCTCGGCTTTGGCGCCGGCCGCCTTGGCGGTTTGATTGCCTGCTTTCTTCTCCCGCTTGGCGATGCCCGCGAGCACCTTTCTGGTTCTTTGCTTCGCCCGCCGTTTTTTCAACATCTGTGCGTGACCCATCGGTGTCTCTAGTTGACGTGCGGTTTGACTGCGCCTCAATATGACCCGTTTTCCCGCCCTTGGCTATCGAAACCGCTGCGGCGGCGATGCGCGGGAGCGGCGCCGGTCGGCCCAGGGCGGGCCTCCTACAGCGGAAGGAAGCCCTCTTGGAGGACAAGGCCACGGCGGCAGGCGGAGTTTCTGGCCTGGCACAGGGCGGAGGTGTTCAAGGAGCCGGTGCGGGAGTAGCGGGGGCGAATTGCCGCGGACTAGCCTATTCAGCTACGGGGCAGAGGGAAACCCCTTCTATGGTGTGGGCAGGAATCGTTAGCGCATCACGCGGCGTAGCGCTGAATTTCCACTTCCACATGGCGGCGGGCGGTTTCTTCGGCATCGGCGTACACGCGGCGGGCGATGGGCTCGCTCAGGTAATACTCACCGCAGTCTTCGCAGATTTCGGCGGGAACGTCGCGAATGACCACCACTGTGTTGTCGCGTTGCAGCGTAACCGTTGTAGTACCGGGATGAGTATGGCCGGTCTTGCAGATGGTGCATTTCATCACGACCTCCTATGCTTGTAGGCCTCGTCCCACCACATCACGGGATCGGGCCGATAGATCGTTACCAGGTGGCATTCGCCGCTTTCCGTGTCGCGTGCAACGACTGCATGAACCGGTTGGCCACCGTGGAACCCCAATATCAAAGTGCTGGGGAATGGCTGGTCATCCGGGTAATCCGCAATGACCTCGCCGCTTGAAACAATCTGCGCCACCGCATCCGGATCAATGCTGCGCTGAAACATGCGTTCGAAGGCGTGGCGGGAAATGTGCAGGTTCTTGCAGTCCAAAGCCTATCCTTTCCCGGACCGAACCGCTATCACCACGTCATTTCCCTCATCGCAAAGTCAGGCGGGAGTTTATCACTGGTGCACCGGCACATGTCATGAACGCCCCATCAGCCGCGCAGATAGACTGGTTCCAGGCGCGCGGGCCGGACGTGGTGCAAAACGGCCTCGCGCTGCGCTCGCTGCACCACAAGATCTTCGACCTCGGCGCGTTCACCGTGCTGCCGGGAAACCGCCAGATCGTGTTCAGCCGCCACCTCCACGTTGATGGGCGGCGACGACACCAAGGCGAAGCTGCTGGCCCACCACGGCGCCGGGCTGATCGGGCCGCAGGGCAGGGAGTGTCTGCCGAATCCGGAGTTTCTGGCGTGGCACCGGGCGGAGGTGTTCAAGGAGCCGGCGCGGGAGTAGCGCGGGCAGATTGCCGCGAACCTCTGTTATGGGGTCATGCGGCGGCCGGGGCGAGGCGCTTGGCATCAAAGCCGAGAATGCGCGACAATTGAAGCATTTCTTTCGCGAGGATTAGCCATGGAACTCACTGCTGTTCTTACACCTGCCGAAGAGGGCGGGTACATTGCGCTGAACCCCGAAACCGGCACGACTACGCAAGGTGAAACGGTAGAAGAAGCCGTCGCCAACCTGAAAGAGGCGACGGCACTCTATCTGTCCGAGTTCTCGTTGCCCGCCCCGGGACATCCAGTTGTAACCATGTTCAGCCTTCCGGCGAATGCCTAAGCTGCCTCGCACTTCCGGGGCGGCGATCGTCAAAGCACTTGAGCGTCTGGGTTTCGTAAAGATTCGCCAATCCGGTAGCCACGTCATCATGCGGCGCGGGGCAAAGGGTTGCGTAGTACCGATGCATCGCGAGGTCAAAGTCGGAACTCTCGCGGGGATTTTGCGTCAAGCCGACGTCTCTCAAAACGAGTTCATTGATATAGCGTGAGGACGATGCCCAAGCCGCCGCGGCGAATCGATGCACGTGGTATGGGGAATTCCGAAAAGGGCGTCATCCCCTGCGGTGTTGATCACAGCGTGCAGGCCGGATCCGGATCGATGGGAATCCGGTCTTCTGCGGAGGCGAAAATGAATGGGCGTCGAATTTCCAAGCTGGTGCACGAGGGAATCTACGTGGCGGAAGTGGATGTGGAGACGATCTTCACTGACGACGGATGGTCTCCGTATCTGTCGGTCGAGGACGCGTACAAGCTTGACGATGTTCGTGACGCCCTGAAGCGGGGAGACCTGAAGGCGGCGACACAGATTGCCCGGGTGTACAGCCTGACGCCGGTCGCGGCATAGCGCGGAGCCGCGGATGCTCCGCATCGCCGGCGTATTCGCCGAGCTGGTCCGCCTCGCCCTCGCGCGCGATCCTGCGCTCGTCGCGGAAATTGCCCGCCGCATCCTGAATGCCCATTTTCCGGAGAGCATACGGCAGGACATGGCGGATGCCGTTGGGCTGGACCTCGATGCATTCGCGAGCGAGCTCGCTTCCACAATCGTGCCGACGCGCTCGCCCCTCACCCTGTCCCTCTCCCCGCGATGCGGGGAGAGGAGACGCACACGCGCTGCTGCGTCTGTGGGCACGACCTGCGCACTTGCGGCCACGAATGGGTGGCAACGTCCGGGGCTGGAGGCCGCGCACATCAAGTGGTTTCAGGCGCGCGGGCCGGACGTGGTGCAAAACGGCCTCGCACTGTGCTCGCTGCACCACGAGATCTTCGACCTCGGCGCGATTACCGTGCTGCCGGGGAACCACCAGATCGTGTTCAGCCGCCACCTGATGGGCGGCGATGACACCAAGGCGAAGCT
>JBQMQE010000393.1:0-3580 GCA_052172655.1 Burkholderiales bacterium | reverse complement strand
GTCGCATCAACCAACTGCATCAGGCTGACGTATCCGGCGAGCCGCCACGATTCAACAACAAGGGAAACGACGATGGCAAGCAAGAAGATTAAAGACCTGGCTGTGAAAACGGGCAGCTACATGAAAGACGGTGAAGAAAAAGGCCGCTACCAGAACATCGGCGGCATGTTCAAGACCGATGACGGCGGCGTGTATCTGCGCCTGAATCGCACATTCAACCCGGCTGGCGTTCCCGGCGAACCCGACGCAGACAGCATCATCGTCGGCGTGTACGATCTTCGCGATGGGGATACGCCGCAGAAGCCCGCAGCCGCGCCGGCAGCGAGGCAGGCGCCGAAGCAACAGGAATCGCCGGCTGCGTTCGCTGACGACGATATTCCGTTCTGATCCACTAGACACTGCGCCGTAAACGCGCAACACTCCCTACGCTCGGGACATCACGGACTCCCTACCCGCTCCCCTCGGGTTCCCATCCGTGTTGCAGTCAGCCGTCACTGCCTGCTAACCGAGCACTTCTTTTATGATCTGACGGGATCGAAATGACCAGCGACGACAACACCAAGCAATTGCCAACAGCCGGAGAATCGGAACAATCCGTTCTCGGCTCGCTGATGCTGGACAAAAGCACGATTGGCAAGATCGACTTGGTGGCAAGCGACTTCTACTGGCGCGACCACCAGATTATTTTCGAGGCAGTTCACGCGCTCCACGACCAGGAGCAGCCGTTCGATGCCGTCACCGTCGCTGACTGGCTCACGGCCCACTCGAAAGAAATCCCGGCGGGCTACACGGTAGACATCGCATCCAACACGCCGTCGCCATCGAACATTCTTGGCTACGCGAAGATGGTCAAGGATGCGTCAATCAAGCGGCAGTTGATTGGTATTGGCACCGACATCGCCAACCACGGATTCAACGGATCGGTGCCGCATGAAATTGCCGATGAAGGCATTGCGAAGCTGATCCACCTGTCCGCACAATTCGATGATGAGGCGCAGGCGCCGCTCGACTTGTTTGCCGACCACGAGTTTCCCACACTCAATCCCAACTGGCTTCCTCCCGGCGTTGCGAACTACGCGCGCGATCAGGCGGAAATCATCGGTATGCCGTTCGACCTGCTGGCGATGGGATGCCTGTCCGCGATCAGTGCCGCGATGAGCGACGATTTCGTTGTGAAGGTGAAGCGCAACGAGCAATACTACGAACGCTCGCGGCTGTGGATCATGCTGATTGCCGAGCCTGGACTGAACAAGTCGCTGGGGATCAAGCGGCCAATGGCGCCGCTGATGCGGATTCAGAACGATCTGTCGCGATCATGGCAGCAAGCGCAGGGCGAGTTCGAGCAAGCGAAGAAAGTCCACAACGAAATGAACAAGGCCGCGATCAAGCGGCAAGCGAAGGGCGAAGGATTCGAGGAGCCGCCCGCGTTGCCAGAAGCGCCGAAGAACCGCGTGGTGATGATTAACAACGCCACGACCGAAAAGCTGGGCGAACTGCTGACGGACAACACCCGCGGCATCCACTGGTACGCCGATGAAATCTGCGTCTGGTTCGGACAGCACGACGCCTATGCGCGCGGCGCTGGTGGGGTGGATCGCGGCATGGCGTTGCAGGCGTTCGACGGCGGCCCCTACCGCTTTGATCGCGTCGGCCGCGGCACGACGATTGTCCCGAACTTCTCTTACTCCCTGGTCGGCACGACGCAGCCTGACAAGATCAAGGCGACCGTCACGGGCATGAGTGACGATGGCCTGCTGCAACGATTCATCACGGTCGAGATTCCGCACACCACCTATGAAGGCGAAAGCGAGCGGCTACAGAACGAGGAATACGCGAAAGCATGGGACGAGTGCCTGACGACGATGTGGATATGGGGCGAGAATGGCGGCGGCGTGATCGAGTTGAGTGACGAAGCCGAAGCGATCCGCAAGGCGTTCTTCGAGTGGGTCGTGCGTGTCGCCGGTACGGCCGGGCTGACCCCATCCATGCGCGGGCATATTTCCAAGTGGCGCGGCATCTTCCCGCGCCTGTGCCTGTGCTATCACGCCTTCGGATGCGCGCAACAGAGAGTGCATATCCGGTCGTTGAGCATCACGGGTGCGACCGCGCAGCGGGTCGTGAACTTTATGAAGGGCTACATGCTCCCCAACGCGCTGCGGTTCTACAACAGCACGGTCGCCAACGCAGACCCAACGTTCCTGTTGGCGAAGAAAGCCGCGGCGATGATCCTTGCGAACAACATGGCGCGGCTCACGAACCGGGATTTGCAACGAGGGTTTGCCGCCTGGCGCGCAGCGCCGGACTGGCAGAAAAAAGGGGTCATCACGCTCTTGAAGCAGTCATTGTGGCTGCGTGGCGATGGCGTGTCGGATTCTGGATGGTCGGTGAACCCGGCCGTGCATCGCCTGTACTACGAGCGCGCGATTGTCGAGCGCGAGCAGCGGAACGAAACGTCATCGGTGTTGGCTGAACTGCGCGAACTGGCGCAGCAGAAAAAGGCCGTCAGCGGGTGACGCCTTCCTTGCGCACGATGTCACCCACGCGCTGCGGCGTGATCGGCGGATCGAGTTTCTGGCCGATGGCCTTGAGCGACAGCCGCGGGTTCTTCTGCTGGAATAGGCGAACGATGGTTTGCCGGCGGCGCTGGAAGGCTTTGAGCTGGTCGCTGTAAGTCACGGTGACTCCTGGGCTGTGGACACGGGCGCACCATAACAGCCTGAAAAGGGGTTGACAATAGCTATCAAGGGGTTTAATGTGGCTGTGGACTCAACGGGAGCAGATAAATGAATCCAGGCATCTACCCAAACCTGCCCAACGCCGAGTATCACAGCGGCGAGGGGATTTCCAAGACCGGCCTTGACCTGTTCAACCAGTCGCCGGCGCTGGTGCAGTGGTCGCGTGACTGCCCCCGCGACGATGAAGTGATGGCCGCAGACTTCGGTGATGCGCTGCACGCGATCCTGCTGGAACCTGATCGGTTCGACCGCGAGTTCATCGTGGCCCCGGAGTGCGACAAGCGCACGAAGGAAGGTAAGGCGGTTTTCGCGCAATTCATGGCCGTTTCGGAAGGCAAGACCGTCCTGAGCGCGGAAGAACACAAGAAGCTGCTGCTGATGCGCGGCTCGGCGCTGGCGCACCCCACGGCGCGCTGGCTGCTGAACACACCCGGCTCCGTCGAGGATTCAATCTACTGGATTGACGAACCCACTGGCGAGTTGTGCCGCATCCGGCCAGACAAGCGGCTCAGTGAACATCACGTCATCGTGGACGTGAAAAGCTGTGACGACATCGGCCGCTTCCAGAAGTCGCTGGAAGATTATCGCTACTGGTTCCAGGATGGCATGTACAGCGAAGGCTACGAGCGCACGTTTGGCGAGGCGCCGGGGTTCCTGCTGCTGGTCGTCCAGAAAACGCGCGCGCTGAATCGCTATCCCGTTGACGTATTCGAGTTGACGCCAGAAGGCAAGCAGGAAGGCCGCGACGAGTTCCGGCGTCTGATCGGGCTGTACCATGACGCGAAGGTGACTGGCGATTGGGCGGGTGTCACGGCGATCAGTCGGCCGTATTGGGCCACGAAGTA
>JBQMQE010000392.1:0-3596 GCA_052172655.1 Burkholderiales bacterium | reverse complement strand
ATACCGCCCTCCCCCATGGACCGTCCGCACTGCGGTAATTACCTCCTCGACCGCCACCTCCTTCAGCAAATAGCCAGAAGCGCCCGCTTCGAAGGCGCGATACACATACTCGGCCGTCGCGTGCATGGAAAGCATCACTATCCTTACACCCGGGCATCTCAGATGAATGACCCGCGCCGCCTCGATGCCGTTCAGGTCGGGCATGGCGATGTCCATGAGCACGACGTCGGGATTGAGCTGCGCTACCTGCCGTTCCGCTTCGCGTCCGGTGCGGACCTCGCCCACGACCTCGATGTCGCTTGCACTGTTGAGCAGCGCGCGCAAGCCTTCGCGCATCAGTGCATGGTCATCGGCAAGCAGCACCCGGATGGTCATGTCGTTGCGCGCTCCGCTTCGAGCACGATCCGGGTGCCGGCCCCGGGCGCCGATTCCAGGTGGAATGCGATACCCACCGCCTCCGCGCGCTCGCGCATGGTGATCATGCCCCAATGTTGCTTGTCCGGCGGCGTTTCATCCGCATCGAAGCCGATGCCATCATCCGCGATATCCAGCACGACCCGGTCAGAAGCGGCATAGAGGCTGATTTCCACATTCTTCGCCTGCGCGTGCTTCGCGATATTATTGAGCGCCTCCTGGCTGATGCGAAACATTGCGGTCTCCACGATGGACGGCAGGCGCGGCTGCAGGTCGACCCCGCTCAGCTCTGCTGCAATCCCGCTGCGCTGGGCAAACTCCGTTATGAGCTGTCGCAGCGCGGCGAGCAATCCATAATCGTCCAGCACCAGCGGCCTGAGCTCAGCCATTACGTTGCGCACGTTCGCGACCATGGATTTGAGCAGGCCCTGCATGTCCTGCAACTGCTTGTGGACCGCGCGCAGCGACTCCTGCGAGAGCTTGGCGCCAAGCGAACCCAATATCACGCCAAGCGTGGACAGATCTTGCCCGATGCGGTCATGCAGTTCGCGCGAAATCGCACGCCGCTCCGACTCTTCCACTTCGCGCAGCCGCCGCGACAGTTCGCGCAGTCGCCTGGCGTAGCCGCGCAGCGTCTCCTCTTTGCGCTTGAGTTCGGTCATATCGCGCACGGTATAGGAATGCGCGACCACATTCCCCTGCTGGTCCTTCACCGGGGAAAACGTCACCTGGGTCGGGATGCGCGCACCGTCCTTGCGCATATGGATGGTTTCGACCGGACTCGAAGTTTCGTCGCGCGCCGCGCCCTCGATCAATCCGCGCAGCGTTCCCGTGCGCTCGGGCGGCCGGATCAGTTCGATCGACTGCCCAACCGCCTCCTGCGCAGACCATCCGAACAAGCGCTCGGCGGCGGCGTTCCAGAAAAGGATGGTGCGGTCGAGTCCGCGGATCAAAATCGCGTCGTTGCTCGATTCGACGATCGCCGCCAGTTGCGCACGTTCGCGCTCGGCGCGCCTGCGCTCGCCGATATCGCGGAAGATCAGCGATACGCCCGTCAGTTTGTCGCTCAAATCCCTGATTGGAGATAGGGTGCCTGAAACCTCGACGCGCCGGCCGTCCTTCGCAAGACGTACCGCTTCGTAGGGCGGCACGGGATTGCCTTCCTGGAGTCGCGCCATCTTTAGTGCCGCTTCGGCGCGTTGGTCGGCCGGAACTAGCAGAAGGGCGTCGCGGCCGATGATTTCGGCAGCTGCATAGCCGAACAGCCGTTCCGCTGCGGCATTCCAGGTGAGTATCGTACGGTCCAGGTCGCAGCTTAAGATCGCGTCGTCGGAATTCTCGACGATGATTGCCAGTTGCGCCTGGCGCCGCATGGCCCGGGTGCGCTCGGTGACATCCAATAGCGCGAACAGCAGCCCGTCAATGGCACCGTCCTCGTTCCGCAACGGATGCAAGGTCCAGTCCCAGTAGGTCACGCCCCGCTCGGGATGGTCCGGGAATTGAAACGGCTTGGCATAGATCGTGAACGGCTGGCCGGTTGCCACCACATCGCGAAAGATGGCTTCCACTTCTTCGCCCGGATACAGCTCGAAATGGTTCTTTCCCGCAAAAAACTCGGACGGATGGCCACATGTGTCCGCATAAGCCTGATTCACCCGCACAAAATTGAAATCCCGGTCCAGATGAATGATGCAGAAATGCGTCGTCGCGAAGATGCGATCGAGCAGTCTGTAGTTCTTCTGCAACGCCCGCTCCGCCTCGATCCGCTGCGTAATGTCGCGCAGCATCACGGTGAACAGCCGCTCCCCCGCCCAAACCGACTGCGAAATCGCCGCGTCGACCGAAAATTCCAGGCCGTTGGCCCGCCGTCCCACGATCTGGCCAAAACGACCCAAGCCGCGGTTGGTGACCTTGGTGCGCGCGAAGTTGCGGATGTGTACGTCGTGCGCCTCGCGGTAGCGCTCCGGAATCAGCATGGAGAGCGGCTTGCCCAGCAGCTCCGCTTCGCTGTAGCCGAACATTTGCTCCACCGCAAGGTTGACGAGCGTGATTTCATGGCGCTCGTCGATGGTGATGATGGCGTCCATCGCCGTTGCGACAATGCCGGCCAGGCATTGCGCGCGGCGCTTGCTCTCGGTGATGTCACCCGGCGCGGACGCGGTGGGGAGATTCGCGCGTTTGGTCTCCGCGGCAGCTCTTGCGCGGGAACTGCTTCTTCCTTCCTGCCCGATTGTTTTTTTCACAAGGCGCCCCTTTGGTGGCCTGCCTCGCCTCCGGCACTGGTGTTGTGGGGGTCTTTTCTGCCCCCTGACTTGATCATTTTACCGCCCCGCCGATTCTGGCGCTGCTATGCTACTCGCTGACTACGCCGTCCAGCGTAAATCCAAATGGATAGCCACTCTCCAGCCGGTTTGCCCGTTACGCCGGGCGTTTCTTGCCCGCTCGCCGCCTCACCGCCGGCATCCCGCTGGCTGGCAGGAGACTCGTGTATTTCCGCTAGAGTTCGAACAGGAACGCCACGCGCTCGGCGTCGTTCCTGAAGTTCTTCTTGCCGTAGGCGGCGTCCACCGCGGCGTCGAGCTTGTGATGGGCCTTCACCAGCGCGGGCGGCATGGTCAGCGGGTCGTACAGGTCGGCGAGCGAGGCGCCCGGGAACGCGGCGCGCGCGTCGAGCACGCCTTGCGCCGCTGCTTCTATTTTCCGCTGCTGTATTTCGCTCGGCACATCGGGCCAGGGGAAGTTGTTATAAACGACAGACACGGAATATTGAAAATCGCTCTTCATCCGTCCTGTCGTGTATCGCATCCAAGCCATGTGCATGGTCGACTGCAATACCCCAAAGTGAAAAAGAATTGCGTCAGGAAAAATGCGCAGTTTGTTACTGCTCAATGTTTCCGGACTCAAATACCCAACGGGATAAATAATCGCCTTCCTGAAGATACCTCCGGAATGACCAGGTAGTTTGAGCCGGGCATGTTCCCGATGTGGAAGCGCGTCGGCGTCTCGGCGAGCTTGCGCGTCGGCGGACTCCGGCGACGGCGGCATGGGAATACCGCTCTACGCCCCGACCTCGGCAGCTTGCCGGCGGTGCCGCCGTCCAGCGCAGACGCGCGAACGCGGTGTTACACCAGCCCCTGCTGCTGCAGGTATTCCTCGTAGCTGCCGCGGAAATCGATGATGGC